>DASXRC010000046.1:0-4363 GCA_036506795.1 Micromonosporaceae bacterium | reverse complement strand
CCCGCCCCGGGCCTGGAGGGCCTTGAGCCGGCCGGGAACGTCCGGCACGGTCCACAGGCTGCCGTTGGACGAGTACGGGTCGGCGCCGAGGATCAGCAGGAGGTCCGTGCGGTCGACGTCGGGTACGGGGACCGCCAGCGGGTGGCCGAACAGGTAGCCGCACGACACGTGCTTGGGCATCTGGTCCAGCGTCGAGGCGGTGAAGACGTTGCGAGAGGCTAGTGCCCTCCGCAACGCGCCGGCGTAGAGCCCGCCGGCGAGCGTGTGCACGTTCGGGTTGCCCAGGTAGAGCGCCACGGCGTCCCGGTCGTGCCGTTCGATGACGCGGGTGAGGCCGGCGTGCACCGCGGCGAACGCCTCCGGCCAGCTGGCCGGCAGCAGCTTTCCATCCCGCCGCACTCGCGGCGTGCGCACCCGGTCCGGGTCGGCGTCGAGTTGCCCGAGCGACGCGCCCTTCGGGCAGAGGAAACCCCGGCTGAAGACGTCGGCCGCGTCGCCGCGTACGCCGGTGACGGTGCCGTAGTCCACGGTGAGCTCGAGTCCGCACGTCGCCTCGCACAGCGGGCAGGTCGTGTAGGCGGTGTGGACCATGACCCAGCCTCTCCGTCGGCTCCACCCATCGGCAGTGCGGGAACCATAACAACTAAGCGGACGCGTCCATCGCGTCGAGCGCCCGAGCCAGCCCCAGCCGCGACGAGACGCGCAGCTTGCCGTAGATCCGCGACAGGTAGACCTCGACGCTGCGCGGGCTGTAGTGCAGGGCGGCGGCGATCTCCCGGTTGCGCATGCCCTGCTGGACGAGGCGCGCCACTCGCTCCTCCGACTCGGTGAGGAGCCCGGCGGTCCGCGACCGGCTGCGCGGCACCTTCTCGCCCAGCCCGTGCAGCCGCCGGCCGGCCCGGCGCCGGAGGCCGTGCGCGCCCAGCCGAGCGAAGGTCCGGTACGCCTCGACCAGCTGGTCGCCGGCATCGCCGACCAGCTCACCGAGGGCGAGCTGAGCGCGGGCCCGCTCGAACACAAGACCGCCCGCCGCCGCTTCGTTGATGGCTCGGTCGAGATCGTCCCTGTCTCGGCGCACGATGCCCACGGTGCGGTACAGCGTGGCCTTCGACCACGGGGCGATCTGCGGGGTGGCGACCTCGATGAGCGTCTTCAGCACGGGTTCCACCTCGCCGGACGCGCCTGCGTCGAGTTCCAACTCGACGAGCCGGGACAGGAGCAGCGTGCCGTACGGGGCGGTGTGCGGGTCGGGCAGTGCGTCGCGCAGAGTCCGGCGGGCCTCCTCGAGGTCGCCGCTCGCGGCCTGGTACCCGGCCACCGCGTACGCGTACAGCTCAAACATGTTGCGCACCGCCGGCGCCGCGCGCGCCGCCAGCCGGCCGGCCGGTACGAGCTCGCCCCGCCATGTGCGGATCTCCAGCTCCACCGCGGTCAGGGCGGCGCCCAGAGTGGCCTGTTCACGGGCCGCCAGCTCCGGCGCGACGGTACGCAGGCCGTCGAGCGCCGCGTCCCAGCGCCCACCGAGCCAGTCGAGCACGACGCGGCTGAGCCCCCGCTCGCCGGAGAAGGCGTACGGGTTGCCCATCTCGGCGGCGAGCCGTTCGGCGCGGCGGGACCGCGCGGAGGCGTCGTCCACCAGGCCTGCGAGGGCGCCCGTAAACGCGCCCATTGCGAGCGCCTGTAGCTGCAGGGTCGCCGAGTCTCCGGCCGCGCGCAGCGCCCTGTCGGCGAACTCAACGGTCTTGGCATGCCGGCTCGCCGTCGAGGTGAGCATCGCGAGCTGGCCGCAGACCACCACCTCCTCGGCCGACGAGGTGGGCGTCGCCGCGGCGGCCACCTCCGCCGCGTCGAGGGCCTCCCCGCGGCGACCGGCGAACGCCAGCAGGACGGCGCGCTGCGCGAGCAGGGCTGCGGTGCGTGGGCGTGCCGCGATCTGCCCGTCCACGACCGCGATCGCCTCGTCGAGCCGGCCGAGGAGCACCAGGCTGCTGACCACGGCTGTCGCGGCGCGGGACCGCTCCTCGCCGGGTGGGAGCAGCGCCATCGCCGCCAGGCCCGCCGGTACCGCCTCCGCGGGCCGGGACACGCGCGCGAGTGCGCGGCAGCGCATGGCGAGCAGGCCAGCCCGCTCCCCGGCCTCCGGCGGCAGCAGGTCGAGCGCGCGGGCGCAGAAGCCCGCCGCCGCGTCGGGGGCGTCGGTGAGGGCACGTCGGGCAGCCTCGCCGAGCACGCCGACCGCGGCCGGGTCGCCGGGCACTGCCGACTCGGACACGTGCCTGGCCAGATCGAGCAGGTCGACATCCTCGCCCCGGTCCCGGCTCGCTAGCAGGTGCGCGGCGACCAGCCCGTGCAGGCGTCGAACCTTCGCGGGCCCGATCTCGTCGTACAGCGCGTCCGCCACGATGTCGTGCGCGAAGCGGTAGCGGCCGGCCGGTTCGGCGGCGACGACGTTCGCGTGGACCAGGTCGTCGAAGGCCTCGGCGACAGTCGACTCCGGTAGTCCGGCCACCTTGGCGAGCAGGTACATCCGGCCCAGATCCACGGCGCCGAGCACGGCGAGTGTGCGCGCGACGGCCCGCGCGTCGGGGCTCAGCGGCATGACGCGCTGGAGCACGGCGTTGCCGCGGGTCACGCGTACCGTGTGCGTTGCGACAGTGAGCCGCGCGGACCCCGCGTCGAGCGCGACCAGACCGACGCCGGCGAGTGAGCGCGCGATCTCCGTGGCGAAGAACGGGTTGCCGTCCGCCCGGCGGTAGACGTCGGCGGCCAGGTCGTCGTCGGGCGGGGCGCCCAACACCGGGGCGATCATCTGCGCGAGGTCGCCGGGCGGCGGCGTGGCGAGCTCGATCCGGACCATGTCGACGTCGGCCGCGAGTCGCTCCAGCATCTCCTCGGTGGCCGCGTTGGGCGCGGCCTGGTGCCCGCGGAGCGCGGCGACCAGTCCGATCGGTGCGGCCGACAGCCTGCGAAGCACGACGGTGAGGAGTGTGAGCGACTCGTCGTCCAGCTCATGGAGGTCGTCGACCATGACGGCGAGGGGCCCGCTCGCGGAGAGCGCGGCGAACAGGCGCGTCACGGCGGCGCATGCCCGCCCGAACGCGACTCCGGGCGGCGTGGCGGAGTCGGCGCTGTCAAGATCGAGCGCGGCCAACGCGTCCCGCCTTAGGCCCTCGGCATAACTGTTGTCGACCGTGACCCGCCGAAGCCCGGTGAGCAACGCCGCGTAGAGCACCCGGCGCTCCAACCGGTCGGCATTCACCCGCACGACATGCCAGCGGCGCCCGGCCAATCGCCGCGCCGACTCGGCGAGGAGGCACGACTTGCCGATGCCCGCCTCGCCGGTAATCGCGACCGCGACTAGGCCGGCGGTCGGCACCCGGCCGACGGAGTCGAGCACGAGGCGCAGCTCATCGCCCCGGCCCACGAACGGCGTGACGATGCGTCACCTCCTCGCTGGCCGATCCGATCAATCTATCCCGCGCAAACTGCTGCGGACTCCCTACTCGACGGCCCCGTCGACCAGTGGTGTCATCGGCCTGAGTCGGGAGCCGGCGAGGTGAGAGCGAGGCGACGATGTCGATCGAAGGATTCTGCGAGCCACGGTTCGCGCGCGTCCGCGAGGAGTTCGAGCGCAACTTCGCCGAGCGTGGCGAGGTGGGAGCGTCCGTGTGCGTGACGCTCGACGGCGAGCCGGTGGTCGACCTATGGGGCGGGCAGGCCGACCCGGCCGCCGGCCGGGCGTGGGACCGCGACACCATCGGCCACGTCTGGTCGGCCACCAAGGGTGCGACCGCCCTGTGCGCTCACATGCTGGCGTCCCGCGGCCAGCTCGATCTGAATGCCCCGGTTGCCCGGTACTGGCCAGAGTTCGCGAAGAACGGCAAAGAGTCGGTCCTCGTCCGACACCTGCTCAACCATCAGGCCGGGCTGCCGGCGGTGCGCGATCCGCTGCCGGCGGGCTGCTTCTACGACTGGTCGTTGATGGTCGATGCGCTCGCTCGAGAGGAGCCGTTCTGGCGACCCGGCACCCGCAACGGCTACCACGCCCTCACGTTCGGGTACCTGGTCGGCGAGGTGATTCGGCGGGTCGATGGCCGTACCGTGGGCGCGTTCTTCCGGGACGAGGTGGCGGGCCCGTTGGGGCTCGACTTCTGGATCGGGCTGCCACCGAAGCAGGAGGGGCGCGTCGCGCCCACGATCCCCGCCGCCCCGCCCGGTCCCGGCGACCCGGTGCCCAGCTTCTATGTGGCCGCACTGACCGACCCGACGTCCGTGCAGGCGCTGGTGTTGGCCAACACCGGCGGCTATATGCTGCTGCCCGGCGAGTCCGACACCCGCACCGCGCACGCTGCGGAGATCGGCG
>DASXRC010000045.1:0-20341 GCA_036506795.1 Micromonosporaceae bacterium | reverse complement strand
GGTCAAGGAGCCGATCGCCGAGGAGTACCACCGGATGCGCGAGGGTCAGGTGCTCTTCACCTACCTGCACCTCGCCGCGTCGAAGGAGTGCACGGACGCGCTGATCGACCGCAAGGTCACCGGGATCGCGTACGAGACCGTGGAGACCGCCGACGGCGCCCTGCCCCTGCTCGCCCCGATGTCGGAGGTGGCCGGCCGGCTCGCCCCGCAGGTCGGCGCGTACCACCTGATGCGCTCCGGCGGCGGCCGCGGCGTGCTCATGGGCGGCGTCTCCGGGGTGTACGCCGCGAAGGTCGTCGTCATCGGCGCCGGCGTCTCGGGGATGAACGCGGCGGCGATCGCGCTCGGCATGCAGGCCGAGGTCCTGCTGCTCGACAAGAACATCAACAAGCTCCGCCAGGCCGACGCCATCTACCAGGGCCACCTGCAGACGGTCGCCTCCAACGCGTACGAGGTGGAGAAGGCCATCCTCGACGCGGACCTCGTCATCGGCGCGGTACTCGTCCCCGGCGCGAAGGCACCGACGCTGGTCACCAACGCGCAGGTCGCGCGCATGAAGCCGGGCGGCGTGCTCGTCGACATCTCCATCGACCAGGGCGGCTGCTTCGAGGACTCCCGGCCGACCACGCACGCCGACCCGGTCTACAAGGTGCACAACTCGGTGTTCTACTGCGTGGCGAACATGCCGGGAGCGGTGCCGCACACGAGCACGTACGCGCTGACGAACGTCACGCTGCCGTACGCCCTGGAGCTCGCCAACAACGGCTGGCGCGAGGCGCTGCGCAAGGACCACGCGCTGGCGCTGGGCCTGAACACCTTCGACGGTCACGTGACGTACGGCCCGGTAGCCGAGGCGCACGGGATGAAGAGCGTGGAGCTGGAGGAGGTCCTTCGTTAGCGAGCGCGAGCGGGCTGCGGCGCTCAGCGTGCAGCGGGCGGTCCGGTCCTATTTGGACCATCTCGCCGTCGAGCGGGCGCTGTCGGCGAACACGCTCTCCTCGTACCGCCGCGACCTGGCCCGGTACCTCGCGACGCTCGACGGCGACGGCGTCGCCGACCTCGCCGCGATCCAGCCCGGCCACGTCGGCCGGTACGTCGCGGCCCTGCGGGCCGGCGACGCCGACCATCCGCCGCTGTCCGCCGCCTCCACCGCGCGCGCGATCAGCGCGGTGCGCGGGCTGCACCGGTTCGCGGTACGCGACGGGCTGACCGACCGCGATCCCACCCGCGACCTGCGCCCGCCGAGTCCGCCGCGGCGGCTACCGAAGGCGCTCGACCTCGACCAGGTCGAGCGGCTGCTCGCCGCCGTGGACCGGCCGGAGACGCCGCTCGGCCTGCGCGACCGCGCGTTGCTCGAGTTTCTGTACGCCACCGGAGCCCGCATCTCGGAGGCGGTGGGCACCACGATCGACGACCTCGACCTGGCGGACCGGCGGACAGCCGGCGGCGCCGGTCAAGCGAGCGAAGCGAGCCAGGCGCCGGCCGGCCCGGTAGGCACAGCCGGCGGCGCCGGTCAAGCGAGCGAAGCGAGCCAGGCGCCGGCCGGCCCGATGGGCACGGTGGTGCTGCGCGGCAAGGGCGGCAAGACGCGGCTCGTGCCGATGGGCGGGTACGCGCGCGCCGCTCTCGACGCGTACCTGGTGCGCGGTCGGCCCACGCTCGCGGCCGCCGGGCGCGGCGTACCGTCGGTGTTCCTCAATGCCCGCGGGGGCGCGCTGTCGCGGCAGGGCGCGTGGGCGATCCTGCGCCGGGCGGCGGCGCGCGCCGGGCTCGCCGTCAACGGGCCGCGCGGCATCTCGCCGCACACGCTGCGGCACTCGTACGCCACCCATTTGCTCGATGGGGGAGCGGACGTTCGGGTCGTTCAGGAGCTCCTTGGTCACGCGTCCGTGACGACGACGCAGGTTTACACGTTGGTCACGGTAGAGCGACTCCGGGAGATATATGCGACGTCCCATCCCCGGGCTAGACCTTCGAGCCCGTAACCGACACGCCGAGGCGGTGAGCCCGGCGCATGGCTCCGCGCGGCGTACAGTCGGGCAACGGCGCCTCCAGGCCGAGCAGGCACCGTCCGGCTCCCACGCCGAGCCGTTGTCGGGAAAGGGCGTGCAGGAGATGGCAGGCAACAGCGACCGGGCCGAGTCGTGGACCTCCGCGCTCCGCGCGGAGCAGTCCGCCTTCGACCTGGGCGCCGAGCTCGGGCCCGCCGACCCGGCCGCGTACACGATGCGCAAGCCCATCCCGGAGCCGATGCCCTCCGACCGGCACGGGCCCGCACGCATCATCGCGATGGCCAACCAGAAGGGCGGCGTCGGCAAGACCACGACCACGATCAACCTCGGTGCCGCCCTCGCGGAGTACGGCCGGCGGGTGCTGCTCGTCGACTTCGACCCGCAGGGCGCGCTCTCGGTCGGCCTCGGGGTCAACCCGCACAACCTCGATCTGACCGTCTACAACCTGCTGATGCAGGACGACATCGGCGTCGACGACGTGCTAATCAAGAGCGACGTCGCGAACCTGCACCTCATCCCGGCGAATATCGACCTGTCGGCCGCCGAGATCCAGCTCGTCAACGAGGTCGCGCGGGAGATGGCGCTGGCGCGGGTGCTGCGGCACGTGCGCCGGGAGTACGACTACATCCTCATCGACTGCCAGCCGTCACTCGGCCTGCTCGCCATCAACGCGCTGACCGTGGCCAACGGCGTGCTGATCCCACTCGAGTGCGAGTTCTTCAGCCTGCGCGGTGTCGCGCTACTGCTCGACACCATCGACAAGGTGCGCGAGCGGCTCAACTTCGATCTGGAGCTCGAAGGCATCCTCGCCACGATGTACGACAGCCGCACGACGCACTGCCGCCAGGTGCTGCAGCGCGTGGTCGAGGCGTTCGGCGACAAGGTCTACCAGACCGTGATCACCAAGACCGTGAAGTTTCCCGAGTCGACGGTCGCGGGCGCCCCGATCACGTCGCTCGACCCGGCGTCGTCGGGCGCTCGCAACTACCGCCAGCTGGCCCGTGAGGTGATCGCCGCGCAGGTCGAGCGGTAGCCCGGGCGTGCTCTGGGCACTCGGCCAACCGGCGGCCGTCGGCGGGCTCCTGTTCGCGTTTCTCACCGCGCTCGCGGTGCGCGTCGTCGCCGTGCGGCTGACCGCCAAGGTTCTGCGGCTGGTGTCGCGACGCACCTCGGTGCTGCCCCGGCCGCGTGCGGACGTCGATCCGTTCGGCGCCGTCGCGGCCGTGCTCGGCGGCACCGGCTGGGGTCGCTCGGTCGACCTCGAGGAGCTGCCGCCGCACGCCGCGCGCGGCCGCCGCGCCGTGGTATACGCGGCCGGCCCGTTCGTTGCCCTGCTCGCGGGTGAGCTGGCCCTGTTGGGGTATCGGCTCGGCTACCCCCGGGACCTGGTGGCGTTGAAGGTCAACTACCCGTCCGACGTGCTGCGCGGCGCGATCGCGCCCAACGCCGGCGCCCAGTTCGTGCTCTCCGTCGGCGTCGGGCTGCTCTGTTTTGGGTTGCTGGCGCTCGTGCCGCTGCCGCCGCTCGACGGGTTCGGCCTGATCTGGCTCAGCATGTCCACGCCGACCCCGGCCGCCGAGCGCGCCCGGCACTGGCTGGCCGACAACAACGTCGGCGTCGCCATCCTGCTCGTCGCGCTGACCTTCCCGTTCGGCGGGCCGTTCGGGTACGCGTATTTCAACGTCCTCGGCACCCCGCTGATGCGGGTCTGGACATGAGGCCGAGCCGAGTGGTGTCGGCTACCGTCGGATGGTGATGCCGCAGCCCGCCGAGTCGGCCGCCGCCCCCGCCGTCGGCCTGGATGCCGTGTCGATCGTCGATGCCGACGCCGGCGGGTTCACGGTCCGCCTGGTCAACTTCACCGGCCCGTTCGACCTGCTGCTGCAGCTGATCAGCAAGCACAAGCTCGACGTCACCGAGGTGGCGCTGCACCGCGTGACGGACGAGTTCATCGCGTACATCCGGGCCATGGGCGACGCCTGGGACCTGGACGAGGCCAGCGAGTTTCTCGTCGTGGCCGCGACCCTGCTCGACCTCAAGGCGGCCCGGCTGCTGCCGGCGGCGCAGGTCGAGGACGAGGAGGACCTCGCGCTGCTCGAGGCGCGCGACCTGCTCTTCGCGCGGCTGCTGCAGTACAAGGCGTTCAAGGAGGCGGCGGCGCACATCGCGCGCTTGGAGGCCGTCGCGTCGCGGCGCTTTCCGCGCGCGGTCACGCTCGAACCGCGGTACGCCGATGCGCTGCCCGAGCTCGTCCTGAACATCGGCCCGGCGCGCCTGGCCGAGCTGGCGCTGCAGGCGATGACGCCCAAGCCACCGCCGGTCGTCTCGATCGACCACGTGCACCTGATGCGGGTCAGCGTCCGGGAGCACGCGGCGCTGCTGCGCGACCGCCTGGTGCGCACGGGCACCGCCACGTTCCGCACGCTGTCCGCGGACTGCCAGTCCACCCTGGAGGTCGTGGCCCGGTTCCTCGCGCTGCTCGAGCTGTACCGCGAGGGGATGGTCGGGTTCGCGCAGGTGCAGGCCATGGGGGAGCTGACCGTCCGGTGGACGGGACCGGCCGACGGGATCGTCGAGCTCGAGATCGACGAGTACGCCGGCGGACCGGCCGAGCCGGCGGGGGCGGGTGACGCGTGGGTGGCGAGCGACGGGGAGGATCAGGCACGTGACTGAGGATCGCGGGGACTCGCTCGCGGACCAGGCGGCGACCTGGGTGCCGCCGTGGGAGCGCCGGCCGGTGGGTGAGCCGTCCGAGCACGACTCGCCCGAGCACGACTCGCCCGGGCCGGCCGAGTCGGCCGAGCCGGACGAGCAGGACGAGCAGGACGAGCCGGTCGGGCAGGACAAGCCTTCGGCGGCGGCCGAGCCGGACGTCGGGCTCGAGCGCGTCGCCGAGCCCCAACCGGTCGACGAGGAGGCGGTCGAGCCGACGGGCCGGACCGCCTTCGCCCTGATCGACGAACCTGCGCTCCGCGGCGCGCTGGAGGCGATCCTGCTCGTGGTCGACGAACCGATCCGCGAGGTCGCGCTCGCCCAGGTGCTGGAGCAGCCGACCGAGCGCATCGGCACCGCGCTGGCGGGGCTCGCCGAGGCGTACGCGAGCGAGGGGCGCGGCTTCGAGCTGCGCCGCGTGGCGGGCGGCTGGCGGCTGTACACGCGGCCCGAATTCGCCCAGTACGTCGAGCGGTTCGTGCTCGACGGCCAGCACCTTCGGCTGACGCAGGCGGCGCTGGAGACCGCGGCGGTCATCGCGTACAAGCAGCCGGTGACCCGCTCGCGGATCTCGGCGATCCGTGGGGTGAACTGTGACGGAGTGATTCGTACCCTGATATCCCGCGGCCTGGTCGAGGAGTGCGGCACCGAGCCTGTCACCGGCGCGTACCTCTACCGCACCACCACGCTCTTCCTCGAGAAGCTCGGCCTGGACTCGGTGGACGAGCTGCCGTCGCTCGCGCCGTTCCTGCCCGACGACATCGACGAGATCGCCGATGCCGAACGGTGAGGCGCCGGCCGTCGGGCGCCTGCAGAAGGTGCTCGCCGGTGCGGGCGTCGGCTCGCGGCGCGCCTGCGAGGAGCTCATCGCCGCCGGACGGGTCACGGTCGACGGCCGGGTGGCCAGGCTCGGCGACAAGGTGGACCCCACCACCGCCGTCATCCACGTGGATGGGCAGCGGGTCATCACCGACTCCCGCCTGGTGTACCTGGCGATCAACAAACCGCGCGGCGTCGTCTCCACGATGGCGGACGAGTGGGGCCGCGTCGCACTGGCCGACTACGTGGGCGATCTCCCTCAGCGGGTGTACCACGTCGGCCGGCTCGACGCCGACAGCGAGGGCCTGCTCCTGCTCACCAACGACGGCACGCTCGCGCACAGGCTCACGCACCCGTCGTACGGCGTGTCGAAGACCTACCGATGCGAGGTGCCCGGGCCGGTGCCACGCGCGGTGGGGCGGCGGTTGACCGCCGGGGTGGAGCTGGACGACGGCCCCGCGAGGGTGGACTCGTTCCGGGTCATCGACGCGGTGGGGCGTACCGCCCTCGTGGAGCTCGTGGTGCACGAGGGCCGCAAGCACATCGTGCGGCGGCTGCTCGCGGAGGTCGGGCACCCGGTGACGCGGCTCGTGCGGACCGCGATCGGGCCGATCCGGCTCGGCGACTTGCGCCCCGGGCGTACCCGCCGGCTGTCCAACGCGGAGGTGGCGGCGCTGTTCAAGGCCGTCGAGGTCGACCGGGCATGATTGGGTTGGTCGGCGTACGGATGGAGGTTCACCTGTGACGAGCGGGGCGTGGCGCACCCGGTGCGTGGTGGCGATCGACGGGCCATCGGGGTCCGGCAAGTCCACCGTCTCGCGCCGGCTCGCGGTAGCGCTCGGCGGGCGCTACCTCGACACCGGCGCGATGTACCGGGCGGTGACCTGGGCGGTGCTGCGGGCCGGTGTGGACCCCCACGACGCCGACGCCGTTGCCAAGATCGCCGCGGATGTCCCGTTGGAGATCGGCACGAACCCCGCCGATCCGCACATCCGCGCCGCCGGCGTCGCGGTCGACGCGGCCATCCGCGGACCCGAGGTGACGGCGGCGGTGTCCGCGGTGGCGGCGGTGCCCGCCGTGCGCGCGCTCCTCGTCGCCCGGCAGCGGGAGATCATCGGCGAGGGCGGCCGGATCGTCGTCGAGGGGCGCGACATCGGCTCGGTCGTGGCGCCGGACGCGGACCTGAAGGTCTTCCTGACCGCCTCGGCGGGCGAGCGGGCGCGTCGCCGCAGCACCGAGGTCTCGGCCGATCTCGACGCGACCGCGGCCGACCTCGAGCGGCGCGACCGGCTGGACTCCACGCGTGCCGCGAACCCTCTGCAGCGCGCGCCGGACGCGGTCGTGCTGGACACGACCGCGCTGGGCATCGACGAGGTCGTGGCGCGGCTGCTGGACCTCCTCTCCGCCGACGGTCGATGAGATGACCGACGAGCAGGTCTGGACGCCGATCGAGTCGTCCTTTGATTCGTCGGTCGACGGGTCGCTCGAGGAGACCTCCGGGCCGGTGCCCGTGGTGGCGGTCGTCGGGCGCCCAAACGTCGGCAAATCCACGCTGGTCAACCGCATCCTCGGTCGCCGCCAGGCGGTCGTCGAGGCCGTGCCCGGCGTCACCCGCGACCGGGTCGCGTACGACGCGCAGTGGGCCGGCCGCCGGTTCACCGTCGTGGACACGGGCGGCTGGGAGCCGGACGCCCGGGACCGTGCGGCCGCGATCGCCGGTCAGGCCGAGGCCGCGGTCGCGACCGCGGACGCGGTGCTGTTCGTCGTCGACGCGACGGTCGGCGCGACCGACGTCGACGAGGCCGCGGTCAAGATGCTGCGACGCAGCGCCAAGCCGGTGCTGCTGGTCGCGAACAAGGTGGACAACGCGGCGCTGGAGATCGAGGCCACCTCGCTGTGGTCACTCGGCCTCGGCGAGCCGTTCCCGGTCTCGGCGCTCCACGGGCGAGGCTCCGGAGACCTCCTCGACGCGGTGCTCGCGGCCTTGCCGGAGCCTGCCCCCGCCGACGAGCCCCGGCCGCGCGGCCCGCGCCGGGTGGCGTTGGTCGGCCGGCCGAACGTGGGCAAGTCCAGCCTGCTGAACCGGATGGCCCGCGAGCAACGCGCGGTCGTGCACGAGGTCGCGGGCACGACCGTCGACCCCGTCGACAGCCTCGTGGAGATCGGCGGCGAAACCTGGTTACTCGTGGACACGGCCGGCCTGCGCAAACGGGCCGGTCGCGCCAGCGGGACCGAGTACTACGCGAGCCTGCGTACGGCCGCCGCGATCGAGGCGGCCGAGGTGGCCATCGTGCTGCTCGACGCGAGCGAGCCGCTCAGCGAGCAGGACCAGCGGATCATCGGCATGGTCATCGAGGCCGGCCGGGCGATGGTGATCGCGTTCAACAAGTGGGACCTCGTCGACGACGACCGCCGGTACTACCTCGAGAAGGAGGTCGAGCGGGAGCTGCGCCGGGTGCCGTGGGCGATTCGAGTCAACGTCTCGGCCAAGACCGGCCGCGCCGTCGACAAGCTCGCGCCCGCGCTGCGTACCGCGCTGGCCGGCTGGGAGCACCGGGTGCCGACCGGCCAGCTCAACCAATGGCTGGCCGCGCTCGTCCAGGCGACCCCGCACCCGGTGCGTGGCGGCCGGGCGCCGCGCGTGCTGTTCGCGACGCAGGCGGGTACGCGCCCACCGCGGTTCGTGCTGTTCACCACCGGCCCGCTCGACGCGGCGTACCAGCGCTTCGTCGAGCGCAAGCTTCGCGAGGAGTTCGGCTTCGCCGGCAGCCCGGTCGCGGTCTCGGTACGCCCGCGAAAGGGGCGGGGACCCGGCGGCCGAGGCCGCCCCCACGGCTGACCGTCGCCCCTCTCGCCTCTCTCCGTCGCCGCGCTGTCGCGCCTCGACGCGGAAGCCCATGATCGACGGCGGCGGCCGGGTGCCGGGCGGCGGGGCAGCAACCTAGCGTCCTAGGTCGCCGGACGGGTGGTGACGGTCATCGCGTGCGCTTTGGGGAACGGACGAGGGGCTTGAGGCCCGCGTCCGTTCCCCGACCGCGCGACAACCGGCGGGGATGAGGCCTATGCGCCCGGCCGGCGGCGCTGCGTTACGCTGTACCGGCCGCCGCGGGCTCTTGCGCCGCGGCGCCGGGACGTGGCGCAGCTTGGTAGCGCACTTGACTGGGGGTCAAGGGGTCGTGGGTTCAAATCCCGCCGTCCCGACCGACGAGAAGCGCTTGATCTGGACGATGCCCAGGTCCGCGACCAATGGCTTGCCGACGGCTCGGCCAGCCGGCCGCGCCGACCGGTCAGCCGCTACCGGAGCCATCCTGCACCAACAGGCTGACGGAACCGATTAGACGAGTGCGCACGAGATCGCCTACCCGCGGCCGGACTTTGGCCAAGCGCGTTGGTCGCGCATTCGGATCACGATGTGGTACGTCCGGCTTTCGCCGGCCGCCGTCGCCTGGCGGCAGATGCGGGATACCGGCTCCGGGGGGTTGCGCGATGTGCCGTTGATCGGAAGCGGTCGCCGACTTTCGCCGGTCTCGCTGCGGCCGTGGCCGGTTGCCTGGCGCCGTCCACGCGACCTCGGCGCAGGTTATTCGACGGCCGTCACCGCGTAGTGGTCGGCCTCGCGCCAGACGATCACGTCGTCGGCCACGAACACCTCCGCGGCGAAGGGCAGCCAGGCCCCGGTGACGAGGTCGTAGACCACGGCCCGGGTGAGCGACGGGTCGCCCTCCAGCGGCCGGCTGGTGTAGACCACGAGCCGGTTGCCGGCCGTGAGGTCGACGATCTCCCCGGACGCCCCGGCCCCCGTCGGCAGCGTGACGTCGAGCGTCCGGACCTGGCTCGTCTCCCGGTCGTAGCGCACCAGCCCACCGTTGGCGACCCAGACGAGTCCGCCCTCGGACGCGGCGAACCGGACGGCCGGGACGGCGCTCACCGGGACGCGCGTGCTGCGGGGCGGACCGACCAGGCGGACGATCTCGACACCGCCGTCGGCGACCCGCAGGTAGGCGACCGGCAGCGCAAGGGCCAGGACGTGGCCGCGGCCGATCGACCGCGGCCGGGCGCAGTCGTCCGCCGCCCAGGCCGTCCCCGCCTCGTCGGTCCAGGCCACCGTGCCGCCATCGGCGTGCAGCGGCCGGTCGGTGATGTCGACGCCGGTCGTCGAGATCCGCACCGGGCGCCACCGGTTCCCGGCCCGAGCACACATCACCTGCAGGACGCCAGAATCTCGCGCCTCGGCCCAAGCGACGACGCCGTCGCCGGCCGCCCGGCCGTAGATCGGGCCCATGGAGCCGCGGGTCAGCCAGCGCACCGCCGTGTCTCCCGGCTGGACCAGCCCCACCCGGTCGACGGCGCGGTACGGGTCGGCGTCGAACCCGGCCCCGCCGAGGAGCGCCCCGGTCGAGGAGACCGCGTCGATCCGCAGCGGCAGGCCACCCTGCGCCACCGGGACCATCCGGCGGCCGGGGCCGAACATGTCGGCGAACGCTTGAAGGGCAGCTGGCGGCTCGGGTGCGAACGGAACGCCGCCCGGCCCCGGAGGCGGCGGCGTCGGGCTGGGCGCCACTGCCGGCGCGGACGGACGCGCGGTGACCGGTGGGCTCGGCGGGTCTCGCCGGGCCACGAGCACGAGCACCACCACGCCCAGCACCACCACCCCGGCGACCGCGATCCGCCGGGGCGTCGGGCCACCGGGCTCGGCGTCCATGGCGTACATTGTCGGCTCTTCAACGGGATGGGTGGGACGCCAGCGGCGCTCGGGAATATCCGGCGCGATGTTGCACAATCTCGCAGGTGGGCAGCAGACCCGCCGCCGCGCACCGCCTGCATGACCTTGCGCGGCTGCGCCGCGTGCGCGACCGGATCGACCGGGAGTACGCGCAGCCGCTGGACGTTGAGGCGCTCGCCCGCGGTGCACACATGTCGGCCGGGCACCTCAGCCGCGAGTTCAAGCTCGCCTACGGCGAGTCGCCGTACGGCTATGTGATGACGCGGCGGATCGAGCGGGCGATGGCGCTGCTGCGTCGTGGCGATCTCAGCGTCACCGAGGTCTGTTTCTCGGTCGGCTGCGCGTCGCTGGGCACCTTCAGCACTCACTTCACCGAGCTGGTTGGCGTGCCGCCCAGCGTCTACCGGCGCCAGGCGGTGCGCGCGACGGCGGGGCTGCCGCCGTGCGTGGCGAAACAGGTAACCCGACCGATCAGGAATCGAGAAGCTCGGGTCACCGAGCCGCAACTAGTGTGACCGCGATGGACATCACCATTCACACGACCTTCCTTCCGCATGACGACCCGGACGCATCCCTGGCCTTCTGGCGCGACACCCTTTGCTTCGAGGTCCGCAACGACGTCGGAAGCGGCAAGATGCGCTGGATCACGGTCGGCCCCGCCGGCCAGCCCGGCACGTCCATCCTTCTCGGGCCGCCGGCCGCTGACCCCGGCATCACCGACGACGAGCGCCGCACCATCGTCGAGATGATGGCCAAGGGCACCTACGGCTGGATCATCCTGGCCACCACCGACCTCGACGGCACCTTCGAGCGGCTGCAGGCCAGCGACGCCGAGGTCGTCCAGGAGCCGGTCGAGCAGCCGTACGGGGTACGCGACTGCGCCTTCCGCGATCCCGCGGGCAACCTGATCCGCATCCAAGAGCTGCGCTGAGGCGTCCGGGATCGCAGCCATGAACTGCACAGACGCGTACCGTGAGGCGCTGAAACGAGATCTCTCATCCACCGCTTCACCCACGGCCTCATCGCCGCTGACCTCGCCGCCGGCGCCGCCAGCGCCACGCCGCTGAAGCCGTCCATGAAGGCGTTGTGGGGTGGCAGCAACTCCGGTGTCGCAGGGATACCGGACAGGAGGTCTGGAAAGTCGCGGCGTCGATAAGGCATGAACTCCGGACTGCATCGACGCGTCGCAACCGAACGCCATGCGGACAGCCATGTCGGGCCACGAGCAAGGAGTGGACTCGGGACTGGTGCCTCGACCCCAGCTGCGCTTGACGGCCAAGGATGAATGGGTCGTGACCGCGGGGCGGGGACGAACACGGGGTGGACGCACCATGAAGCGCGAAGCAGCGCGCGAGCGACACGGCGGGAATACCGTCGTGCCTGGCGAAACGGGTGGTCAACCGATCAGGAATGGAGAAGCGCCGACTCCCGAGCCGCAACTAGCGTGACCGCCATGGCTACCATCGAATTCGTCACCATCGAGGTGGCCGACCCCACGGCCGCCAACCGCTTCTACACCGCCGCCTTCGGTTTGGGCACGCAGGTGCGCCTGCGGGCCTCGGAGGCACCGACGACCGGCTTCCGCGGGTTCACGCTGTCGCTCATCGTGTCCCAGCCAGCCACCGTCAGCGGCCTCATCAGCGCCGCGCTCGACGCCGGCGCCACGCCCCTGAAGCCGGCCGCGAAGTCGCTCTGGGGCTACGGCGGCGTCGTACAAGCCCCGGACAGGACGATCTGGACGGTCGCGTCCTCGTCGAAGAAGGACACCGGACCGGCCACCCGGCAGATCGACGAGATCGTGCTCCAGCTAGGAGTCGCGGACGTGGCCGCGAGCAAGCGGTTCTACGTTGACCGCGGCCTCACCGTGACCAAGAGCTATGGCCGCAGGTACGTCGAGTTCGCCACGCCGTCAAGTCCCGTCAAGCTGACGCTCTACGGGCGCCGTGCCCTCGCCAAGGTCGCCGGCGTCTCTCCCGACGGCACCGGATCGCACCGGCTCGTGATCGGCAGCGATGCCGGGCCTTTTACCGACCCGGACGGGTTCGCGTGGGAGGCCCCATCGCTCTGACCCGGGCGGCGCAGCACAACTGCACCACAGCAGGCTGCGACCCGGGTGCAACCAGATTGGGGGCTCTACACCACGAAGCGGGGACGGCGCCTCCTGATCCGTGGTGTCAAGAGGGTAGGCCATTCGGTTCCGCGGTGCAGCGGGAGCCGGGTTCGGTAGTTGTGCCAGTTGCGGTAGCCGTGGCCGACTCGGCGGATCTTCTCGATGAGCAGGTTGACGGCTTCGGTGGGGCCGTTGTTGGCGCGGTTGGTGTCGAAGTAGGCCAGGTACTCGCGTCGCCAGGCGGCCAGGGTGCGGCCGAGCCGGCTGACCTCGGGCACGGGGCAGCTGATGAGGGTGTCGAGGGTGTCGACGGCGTGGGTTTGCCGGCGGCCAGCTGGCGGATGGCGTAGCCGAGGGCGACCTGCTGGGCACACCACCAGGCGGTGGTGACCTGGCCGTCGGGGTCGCCGGTGCGCAGCGCGGTGTCCAGCCGGACGATCGCGTTCGGGGAGAGCCGGTCGGCGCGGCGGCGCAGGAGTCGGCGGACCTCATACAGCCGATCGCCGCGCCAGATCCGTTTCCACCACACGAGCACGGTCGCCCGACCGGCCACCGGCACATCACGCAGCAAGTGCCTCCCGCCGGCCGTGGGCCTCGGCCCGACGACCACACTCAGCACAGTGGACGGTCGTGATGGTCGTCTCGACGAGGCAGCTCCAGCTCACCGCCGTACTCGCCGGCTGCGAGGACCACGAACTCGGGCAGGTCAACGATCATCTCCGCGCAGCGACTGGTAGCGTCAGCACCCACGAGGGCCTCCTAAGGTCCGTAGCTTGGTCGCTTTGGATCATGGGATCTGAGTGCCCTTGCTGGTGTTTGAATGAAGATCCACTCACTGCCTTCGGTCAGGCCCCGGTGGCCGCTGACACACTCTCCGCTTCGCGCAATCCGCCGGCTCCGAACTCCGGTAATACCTCCAGAGCGGACGTTGCCGCTCCTCGAACGAACCGGAGGTGAGTCATGGCCAACCAGAACACTGGGTACGGTCACAAGTGGAAGAAGTGGCTGGCGATCTACGCCGTCGCAGGAGTGGTGGTCTACCTGATCGTTTACCTCGTCTTCTTCGCCGGCGGTGGGGCCGGTGGTGGCGGAGGCCTGTACTGACGATTCCGTACGGACGCGAGCAGAACCCCTGACCCAGCGTCGTTAAGGGGTCGTGGGTTCAAATCCCGCCGTCCCGACAGTGTGAGACCCACCTTTCGCTCAAGATCAGTTTGTCGAGTTTAAGCACGCCGCTGTTGGACACGGTCCGGAACGGCGGTCCGGCCTGGTCTGCGGGCCGCCGCGGCGGCCCGCCATTTCTTCGACGCATTTACGGGTAAGGGCGCGTCAAACCAGCCGCCCGAGACAGCTCGCGTCCGTACGGTGAGAACGTGCCCAGTCGTGTCGCTTCGGCGCGCTCGACGATTCTGCCGCTCGCCTTAGCCCAGTTCGTCGCGAGTTACGCCGGCACGAACATGAACGTTGCGATCAGCACGATCGCCGACGACATCGGGACGACCGTGGTCGGCATGCAGACCACGATCACCCTCTTCACGTTGACCATGGCCGCCCTGATGATTCCAGGCAGCAAGCTGACCGACATCTGGGGTCGCAAGACCTGCTTCTTGGCGGGCCTGGTGGTCTATGGCTGCGGCGCGCTCATGGCGGCGTTCGCTCAGGGGCTCGGCCTGATGATCTTCGGATACTCGCTGCTTGAGGGGATCGGCTCCGCGTTGATGATCCCGCCGATATACATCCTGATCACGGTCGCATTCACGGATACCGGGTCGCGGGCCCGGTACTTCGGCGTCGTCAGCGGGGCCGCCGGTCTGGGCGCAGCCGCCGGACCCCTGATCGGCGGCCTGGTGACCAGTGCCATCAGCTGGCGGGCCTCCTTCGGCCTGCAGGTGCTGATCGTGGCAACGATCATCGTGATGGCCCTGCGGATCACCGACCCGGCTCGAACGGAGGCGGCACCGCGCTTCGACGTGCTTGGAGCCATCCTGTCGGCTACGGGCCTCCTCTTCGTCGTGCTGGGCATCCTGCAGTCGAGTACCTACGGATGGTTCGCCTCACGCACCGACTTCACCATCGGCGACACGGTCCTCATCCCCAAGGGTGGGGTCTCGCCGGTATGGCTGTTCGTCGGCGTCGGCGCGGTCATCCTGCTCTGGTTCTTTCTGCATCTGCGGTCGCGGGAGCGCAAGCGCGAGGACCCGCTCATCGCGACGCGGCTGTTCCGCAACCGCACCTCCAACCGCGGTCTCGCCACGCAGCTGATCCAGTGGCTGATCGTGCAGGGTTCGTTCTTCGTGATCTCGGTCTTCGTGCAGCAGGTGCGCGGATATAACGCGATTCAGACCGGTCTCATCCTCTCGCCGACCATCGTGGGCATGCTTGCGTCGTCGGCCGCTGCGGGCCGCCTGGCTCGCCGGCGCACGCAGACATGGTTGATCCGGGCCGGCTTCATCACGACCACGGTCGGCATGGCTCTCCTCTTGGCGCTGGTCCGGGAACACTCCGGCATCCTGAGCTTCGTGCCGGGCCTCCTACTGATAGGCGTCGGCGTCGGGGTGATGCTCACCTCGTCGGTGAACGTCGTCCAGTCAGCCTTCCCGGAACGGGATCAGGGTGACATCTCGGGGCTGTCGCGCAGCGTGTCGAATCTCGGATCCGCGCTCGGTGTGGCGCTCGCCGGGTCGGTCATCGCCGCGGCGTCGTTCCCCGGTGGCCACCCGTTCGCCCTATCCCTCACCATCATGTTGGTCTTTTCCTTGATCGGTCTGGGTATCGCGTTCCTGCTGCCGAACCGACAGGCCCCGGAGCCACGCGAAGCGGTCAGCTGACAGCGACTCCGGTGTTTGAAGGACCGGGTCGACAACGCCCGAACCGTGGTCGAGTTGGTAGTCGAGGTTCATCGCCGCGCTTATCAAAGACAGGTGGCTGAAGGCCTGCGGGAAGTTGCCGATCCGCTCACCCGTCGGCGCGATCTCCTCTGAGTACAGTCCGAGGTGGCTGCTGTACGTCAGCATCTTCTCGAAGGTGAGCCGCGCGTCCTCCAGACGGCCCGACGGGGCCAGGGCATCGACGTACCAGAACGAACAGATGGTGGCGCGCAGTGTTGACTGCCACATGGGGTCGGTGGGTGCCACGAATCCCACCAACGGCATGTAGAGCAGCGACGCGTCGAGGACGTCGGTGTCGTAATGCTGGACGAGGGCCTCCCGCTTGGGATGGAACCCCCGCTCCATGATCTGTCGGTAGATCATGTCGCGCATGTTGGTCCAGCGACCGGGGTCCGCGGGCCGGCCCCGGCGCGAGCCGGATGGCGCGGTCGAAGGCGACCCATGACATGAGTCGTCCGTACACGAAGTCCTGGGCGGCTCTGCCGGTTTCCCAGATGCCGTCGGGCCGGTCCCAGTGGTCACAGAGCCAATCCACCACGTGGCCGTGTTCGACCATGCGTCGTGCGACATGCGCGCGGATTGGCCAGACCGAGCGTCTGTCCACATCGGACGTCATGACGTGCGTGCGGGCCTAGACCGGTTGGTAGGTCGCGATCAGCACACCCGTGGTCGTTGTCACCGAATTCGTGAGGTTCAGCGGGGCGACCGGGGTGCCATCGGGGAACAGGCGGCGACCCGACCCGAGGACCAGCGGGTGGATGAGGAGCTGAAACTCGTCGACGAGGCCGCGCCGCAGCAATGCGGAGACCACCTCTCCGCTGCCCAGAATGACGATGTCGTTGCCCGGCTCCCGCCTAAGCGCGTCCACGGCGTCCACGGCGTCGCCCGTGAGCAGCGTGGAGTTGCTCCACGGAAGAGGTTCGGTGAGAGTCGTTGAGGCGACGTACTTCCGCGTGTTGTTCAGCACCTCGGTGAACGGATTGTCCTTCTGGTGAGGCCAGTACGAGTAGAGGTTCTCGTAGGTCCGGCGCCCGAACAGCAGCTCCGTCCGGCCCATGCCCTTGCCCATCTCGCCGGCCATGACCGCGTCGCTGTACGGCTGTGCCCAGCCCCCATGGTCGAAGCCGCCCCGCCGGTCCTCGTCGGGCCGACCCGGGGCCTGCATCACGCCATCCAGCGTCAGACTCTCGACCACAACGATTCTTCGCATCTTCGCGCTCCTTCGGGTATCTGACGGTGGCGCCACGGGCGTCTCAACACCTACACGAACGGCGGTCAACCGGATCGACAATCAACGCGACCCACGCCACCCAGTTCTGGCGGTTTGGTCCCGGATGCCGCATTCCGAGTGTCGACCACGGTGGCGCGGCCCGCCGCGTGCGGGTACCGCAACCGCATCGTGACCCACCGTGCGCACGGGCGGGACGCAGGGGCGTGTTCCGACCGTGGTACAACTCGGTGTTGGGCCGCCCACCGGCCCGCACCGTACGGGCCGGGTGTGGCCGCGGAGGGAGGCTTGGTGTCGCGTCGGTCTGCGCAGGCAGCGCACCCGCGGGCACCGCAGGCGGACGCCCTCGGACGCATCTGGACGATCCCGAACCTGATCAGCTTCGCCAGGCTGCTCGGCGTACCCCTGTTTCTGTACCTGTTTCTCGGCGCGGAGGCCGAGGTCGCGGCGCTGGTGGTCCTGGCCGTCGGCGGTACCAGCGACTGGATCGACGGGTACGTCGCGCGGCGGTTGGGACAGGTCAGCCGCCTCGGCGAGCTCCTCGACCCGCTGGCGGACCGGCTCTACATCCTGGCCACGCTGCTCGCGTTCACCGTGCGTGATGTCGTGCCATGGCAGCTCACGGCCGCGCTGCTGGCGCGCGAGCTCGTCCTGATCGGTGGCCTGGCGGTGCTGCGCCGGCACGGGTACGGCCCGCCGCCCGTGCACTACGTGGGCAAGACGGCCACGTTCATCCTGCTCTTCGCGTTCCCGGTGCTGCTGCTCGCGACGAGCCTGCCGGATGCGTCGACGGCCGCCGATGTGGCGGGCGCCGTCGGCTGGGGCCTGGCCTGGTGGGGGCTGGTGCTCTACTGGGTCGCCGGCGTGCTTTACCTTATGCAGGCCGGTGCCCTGATCCGCGCGCCGCGGGACGAGGCGGGACGCGCATGACCACGGTGAGTCGGCCGAACCCGCCGAACCCCGACGGCGACGACCGGCGCCGGGCGTTCGCTCCGGACTTCCTGACCGAGCTCTTCCGCAACCCGCTGGACCCGGCGTACGCCGACGCGGCGGCCCGGCGCCGCGAGCGTGGGCCGGCGCCCGGCGGCTGGCCGGCCACGCTGACCAGGGCCATCACGGCAGTAACGCTGGCGGCGATCGGACTCCTCTTCGCCGTCGCGTACCGGCACGCGCTGGCCGACGAGCCGAGCCGGAGCCAGGCCCGCGCGGGACTGGTCGCTCAGATCAACGAGCGCAAGGACTCGACCGAGCGGCTGCGCTCGCAGGCGGATGGGCTGCGGGAGGACGTGGCCCGGCTACGGGATGCCGCCCTGGACGAGACCGAGGCCAACCGGCTACGGGAGCTGGAGGCCGGCACCGGGCTGGCCAAGGTCCGCGGCGACGGCGTGGTGGTACGCCTCGGCGACGCACCCTCGGCGGTGGACGCGGTCACCGGGCAGCGCAACGGCGACAACCTCGGGCGGGTGCTGGATCGGGACCTCCAGGACGTCGCGAACGCGCTGTGGGCGTCCGGTGCCGAGGCCATCTCGATCAACGGTCAGCGGCTCACGTCGACCTCGACGATCCGGACTGCCGGGGGAGCGATCCTCGTGGACTTCCAGCCAGTGAGAAGCCCGTACGACGTGACGGCGATCGGGCCCGACAACCTTGGCCGCCGGTTCAACGGAACCGAGGCCGCCCGGCTCTTCCGCGCGTTGGCGGGCCAGTACGGCATGACCTTCCAGGTGCGCAACGCCAACCGCGTGACGCTGCCGGCCGCGATCGCGCCGCAGCTGCGGTACGCCGAGCCGGCTGCCACGGAATCGCCGAGCCCGAACGCATCGGGTACGACACCGTCCACCAGCCCCTCGGGAGGCGGCCGATGATCGCAGTACTCGCTCTGATCGCCGGGGTGGCGGTGGGCATCTGGTGGGAACCCACGGTGCCGCTGGCGCTCCAGCCGTACCTGCCGATCGCCGTCGTCGCCGCGCTCGACGCGGTGTTCGGCGGGATCCGGGCGCGGCTGGACGGCATATTCGACGACAAGCAGTTCGTCATCTCGTTCATCTCGAACGTTCTTGTCGCGGCGCTGATCGTTTACCTGGGTGACCAGCTGGGTGTGGGCGGACAGCTCTCGACCGGGGTCGTGGTCGTGCTCGGTGTGCGGATCTTCGGCAATGTGGCGGCCATCCGCCGGCACATGTTCCGGGCATAGGGGCGACCGATGAGCGGCGACGAGCACATCGAGACCGGCCTCGGCTGGCCGTCCGACACCACCGCGGCCACGGGTGCGAGCGCCGCGGCGTCGTCTGGAGCCGAGGACGCCGCGACGAAGTCGTCGGCACCGCCCGCGAGCGCCGCGGCGTCGTCTGGAGCCCGAGGAGACGCGGCGGAGTCTGCGGCACCGCCCGCGAGCGCCGCGGCGTCGTCTGGAGCCCGAGGAGACGCGGCGGAGCCGTCGTCCCCGCAGGGCGAAGACGGCGCCCGCAAGCGGCGCGAGCCGCCCGAGCGGAGCGAGGGCCAGCAGCCCAGCGAGGGCCAGCAGCCCAGCGAGGGCCGGAAACCCAGCGTGTCGTCGGCCGCGATGGTGATCGGCCTGCTGCTGGCCCTGCTGGGGTTCACGGTGGTCGTCCAGCTCAAGAGCAACGCCACGGACCCGACGCTGGCCTCGGCCCGGCAGGAGGACCTGGTGCGCATCCTGTCCGACTTGACCGCGCAGGAGCAGCGGCTGCGCCAGGACATCTCGAACTTGCAGGACACCCAGCGTCAGCTCAGCTCCGGTGTAAAGGGCCGGGAGGCCGCGCTGGAGGAGGCCAGGAAGCGGGCCGACGCCCTCGGCATCCTCGCCGGCACACTGCCCGCCAAGGGCAGCGGCCTCACCGTCCGGTTCGCGGCCGGTACGAAGCCGATCGAGGCCGCGTCGATCCTCGACGCGGTGCAGGAGCTGCGTGGTGCCGGAGCCGAGGCGATGCAGATCTCCGGCACGACCGGCGGGGACGTGCGGATCATCGCGTCGACCTACTTCATCGACCGGGAGGACGGCATCGAGGTCGACGGCCGTCGACTCACCGGGCCGTACACGATCTCGGTCATCGGCGACCCCACGACGATGCGCACCGCGCTGAACATCCCGGGCGGGGTGGTCGAGGACGTCAGCGGCCACGGCGGTAACGTGACCGTCCAGGAGCCGGGGGTGGTCGACGTGACGGCGCTCCACGCGCCAGCGAGTCTGCAGCACGCCCGTCCGGCCTCATAACCCATCACCGATTCGCTGACTGCGAGGGAACGCCCGTGATCCCTGAGGAGCTGCGGTACACCGCCGAGCACGAGTGGGTCGCCGAGACACCCGCGGGCCCGATGCGGGTCGGCATCACCGACTTCGCCCAGGACGCCCTGGGCGACATCGTCTATGTCCAGCTCCCCGACGAGGGCTCCGGGGTCACCGCCGGCGAGCCGCTCGGCGAGGTCGAGTCGACCAAGAGCGTGTCGGAGATCTACGCACCAGTGTCCGGCACCGTGGTCGCCCGCAACGCGGATCTAGCCGACACCCCGGAGCTGATCAACTCCGATCCGTACGGCTCGGGGTGGCTCGTCGAGATCGAACCGACCGATCCGGCGGCCGTCGGCAAGCTGCTGACGGCGGCGGCGTACCGTGAGCTGACCGAGGCCTGACGCGCTGGTAGGGCGGCCCGCCGGCAGTGCAATGTCCGCGAGTCCGGTTGACCCCCGATTTCGGCGCTGGCTAGGCTCGCCGAGTTGACCGAGCACCACAGAGTTGTGCGTCTGGAGTTGCCTGACGCCGCTGACCGACATCCGTGAGGTGGTCCGATGACGCGCCCAGACGACGAGTTCCCCCCGCTCGACGTCACC
>DASXRC010000044.1:0-8516 GCA_036506795.1 Micromonosporaceae bacterium | reverse complement strand
CGAACCCTTCTTCGGGTTGAACAGATCCTGGCCGGCCACCGAACCGCACTCGATCAGCCACTTCTCGGCGGCCGCCTTGTGCGGCGCCCCGACCGGCAGCGTGAACGAGTCGGACAGGAAGTTGTAGACGCCCTGCGTGCCCGGGGCCTCGATCACGCCGTACCCCGTCTTGTACTTCAGGGCCTTCGCGCCCTTGAGGTAGCCGTCGGCCCAGTCACCCATGACGTTGTACGCCGCCGTGCCCGCGACGACCTTGTCGAGGGCCGGCTGCCAGTCGGCCGCGGCCGACTTGACGTCGGAGACCGCCAGCACCTTCTTGAAGGTGTCCAGCGCGGCCATTACCTCGGGCGACTTCCAGTCGGTGCTGCCGTTCCACAGCCCGGTGTACTTGTCGACACCGAGCTCACCCAGGAGCACGTTCTCCATCAGGTGCTCCTGCGTCCACGCCGGCCCGATCGACAGCGGCGTGATCTTCTTCGCCTTCAGCGTCTGCGCCTGGGTAAGGAACTCCGCCCACGTCGTCGGCGGCGCGGAGATGCCCGCCTTCTGCAGCGTCGCGGGGTTGTACCACAGCAGGTTGGAGCGGTGGATGTTCACCGGCACCGAGTAGAGCTTGCCGTCGACCGTGAGCGCGTCCACCAGCCCCTGCGGGAACTTCTGCTTCCACCCCTCCTTGTCGTACAAGTACGTGATGTCCTGAACCTTGCCGTCCTTGATGTCGCTGGCCAGCTCGAGGCCCGCGTGCACCTGGTACGAGTCCGGCGGGTTGTTGGCCTGCAGCCGCGTGGCGAGTACCTGCCGGGCCTGCGTGCCGGAGCCACCGGCCACGGCCGCGTTGATAAAGTCGATCCCCGCGTTCTTCGCCTTGAAGTCCGCGATCATGGCGGCGAGGCCCTCCTCCTCGCCCGGCCCGGTCCACCAAGAGAAGACCTCGACCTTGGTGGCCTGGTTTCCGCCGCCCTTGTCGCCCTCGTCGTTGCCTCCGCACGCCGACGCCCCGAAGAGCGCGGCGGCGATCGTCACGGCTACGACCCCGCGTCGAGTCAGCCGCATGACACCTCCCCTATCGCATGCCGTCGGGCGCGCGCTCGACGGCCGTCATCGGTCGGGTCGCACCCGACCGCTGACAAGCACGGTGTAGGGGGCGACATGTGCTGTCAATGGATCGACACGCAGTCGTGACCTACGTCTAACGGCGTGGGACCATCCCGCCGGGGCGGAGCGAGTGCCAGCTGGCCCAGAATCATCGGTATGAAGCGAGCACTCGTCGTCATCGACGTCCAGGAGTCCTTCCGGCAACGCCCGATCTGGGCGGCGATCTCAAACCCGGAGATCGCCAAGCAGGTGCAACGGTTGGCGGGAACGTTCCGCGCCGCGGGCGACCTCATCGTCTGGGTGCTGCACACCGAGCCAGGCACGGACACCGTCTTCGACCCGGCCAACGGCTTCGTAACGCTCATGGACGGGCTGTCGCCGGCGTCCGGTGAGCCGGTGCTCTACAAGACGTCGCACAACGCGTTCACGACCACGAACCTCCAGCAGCTGCTGACCACGCATGGCATCGGTTCACTCGTGCTCTGTGGGATCCGCGCCGAGCAGTGCGTCGAGACCACTGCTCGGATCGGCTCCGACCTTGGGTACGACGTGACGTTCGTGATCGACGCGACCGCGACCAATCCCATCGAGCACCGCGATGCGCCGGCCGGCCGTTCGGTAGACGAGATACTGGCCGACCCGCGGACGCTCCAGGTCGACGACATCATCGCTCGAACGGAGTACGCCCTGGCCGGCCGGTTCGCCGCGATCCGCACGGTGGAGCAGCTCGCCCCGGCGTGACCATGGCACGCCGCGCACAGCGAGGATCCTGTCGGTCGTTCATGCGAACATATGTTCGTGTCTGGGTCGACCTCGGGCTCCGGTGACGCGACGATCCTGCACGCCGACCTCGATGCGTTCTATGCGTCCGTCGAGCAGCGGGACAACCCGGGGCTGCGAGGGCGCCCGGTCATCGTCGGCGGTGGGGTCGTGCTCGCCGCCAGCTACGAGGCGAAGGCGTACGGGATCCGCACCGCTATGGGCGGAATCCAGGCGCGCATCCTGTGCCCACGCGCCGTCGTGGTCGAGCCACGCATGTCGGTGTACGCCGACGCGAGCAAGGCCGTGTTCGAGGTCTTCCGTGACACCACGCCGCTCGTCGAGGGGCTCTCGATCGACGAGGCGTTCCTCGACGTCGGCGGGTTACGCCGGATCTCCGGCACGCCCCTGGACATCGCCATCCGGTTGCGACGCACGGTGCTGGCTCGGGTCGGGCTGCCGATCACGGTCGGGGTGGCACGCACCAAGTTCCTGGCCAAGGTGGCGAGCCGGGTCGCCAAGCCCGACGGGCTGCTCGTCGTGCCGCCAGATCGCGAGTTGGAATTCCTGCATCCGCTCCCGGTCGAGCGCCTGTGGGGCGTCGGGCAGGTCACCGCGGAGAAGCTGCGCAACCAAGGGGTCAAGACGGTCGGCCAGGTGGCCGAGCTCGCGGAGACCGCGCTGGTGTCGATCCTGGGCAGGGCGGCGGGCCGGCACCTGCACGCCCTCGCCCACAACCGCGACCCGCGGCCGGTCCAGGTCGGGATCCGCCGCCATTCGATCGGCGGGCAGCGGGCCCTCGGCCGGCGGCGCAGGTCACCGGCCGAGGTGGACGTGATGATCGTCGGGCTCGTCGACCGCCTCACGCGTCGGCTGCGGACCGCCAACCGCGTCTGTCGCACGATCACGCTCCGGCTCCGCTTCGACGACTTCTCGCGCGCCACGCGGTCGCACACGCTGGCCGAGGCGACGGCGGAGACCGAGGCGATTCTGTTTGCCGCCCGCGGACTCTTCGCCGCCGCGCTACCAATGATCGAGACCCGCGGCCTGACCCTGGTCGGTTTCTCGCTCGGCAACCTCGCCGACGACGCCGCGATCCAGCTCGCGCTGCCGCTCCACCGCCACGGCGGCGGCGCGCTCGACGCGACGCTCGACCACGTCCGCGAACGCTTCGGGTCGACCGCCGTCACCCGGGCCGCCCTCCTCGGCCGCGACCCGGGCCTCATCGTCCCGCTCCTACCAGACTGAGCTCGTGACTACCCGGCTGAGGCTCGGGCGGTCGGGGGCGCGGCGAGATCCTTGACCAGCACCAGGCAGAGGTCGCCGATGCTCAGCCGCTCGCCATTGCGCAAGAACATCTGGAACGTCGTCGAGATCGGCGGATAGGGCCAGCTGACGTAGCCGAGCCTCTCGTACATCCGGATCGCTGCGTGGTTGTTCGGGTCCACGCCGAGCGCGACGATCCGGTGCCCTAAGGAGTACAGGTGGTCCTCGGCCGCCGCGATGAGAGCACGCCCGACGCCTCGCTTCTGGTGCGCGGCCTGGACCAGCAGGTGGTGCAGCAGTGGCGCACCGGGGAGCCGCTCGCGGATCTCCGGCTCTTCGGCGGGCTCCAGCCACAGGTAGATGGTCCCGACCGGCTCGCTGCCCAGCCAGGCGACAAGCAGCAGGCCAAGGCCTCGCTTCTGTCGCGCGAGGCGCTCGATGAAGAGATTCCTGTTGCCGAGGGAGTGCGCGAGCGCCCGTAGGTCGTCGTCGCCGGCCGGCTGGATCTTCATGCCGACCAAACCGGGCTCCCCTCGACGTCATAACGATGACATCCAATGCAAGGCCCGGCAAAGGCGTCGGGCCGCCCCGCGATCGGAGGCGGCCCGAGCGGCGTTCACCGGAGGTTCGATACCAGGACGAGGGCCACGACCGCGAGGACGCCGAGGAAGGCCGTCGCCGTGGCCGCGGCACGCGCCGCCGCTGCGGCGGTATGCACCATCGCCTTCACGGCGGAGACGGTTGCCTTCACCGCGGCCGCGCCCAGCATGCCGGCGACCGTGATGGCCGCGACGGTGAGCAGGTCGACGTCGTGACCGACACCCTGCCGAGCGTCCCTCGACAGTGAGCCGGCGTCATTTACTTGCTGGAGGAAGGAGGCTAATGTGGACATGTCAGTTCCTAACGGGTCGGCCCATTGGTCCGAGGGGGCTGGCTTGCGGGCACTCCTGGCGGCTACCGGGGGTGCCTGCGTCTGTGCGAGCAGGACCTGCTGCCGACCGGGCGGGGCGCGGGGCGGGTGCCGGCCTTCCGGCGACCGTCGTCTTCCGTTCATCGCGCCCTCCCATGAACTTCAACTGAAGATCTGAAGTTCAGGCGGAGTCTAGAGCCTCAGTGTAGGCAGAGAAATCGGCCGTGAGCAATGGCTTTGAAGGGCCGACTGCGGGCTTGGCACGATGAGCCGTTCCCGCTCCTAGCAGCGGTTCAGCCGAACAGCTGGTATACAGCTCTTGCTGTAGAGTGTTCACTAGGTCATCTGAACCCATCTGAAGAGGTTGGGCCGTGGACCCCACCGAACCCTGGTCGCTCATGCTTGCGACGCGGCTGCGTGAGCTGCGCGAGACGTCGTGGCCGGGTCACGTGCTCACCCAGCAACAGCTAGCCACGGCGCTCAGCACGAGGAAGCGGATCACGGTGGCGTCAATCTCGGCGTGGGAAAACACGAAGACTCCCGTCCCCCCACCGCACGACCGGTTACGCGCGTACGCGCTCTTCTTCGCGACACCGCGCTCCATTGAGGACGGAGTGGCGCGCCTGTTGTCCGAGGACGACCTGACACCTGAAGAGCGGGAACGGATGGACGACCTATTCCGAGAGCTCACCGGTCTCCGCGAGGCCGCGCGTCGACCGCGGCACATCGGAACGGAGGTGCCTGCCTCGCCGACCACCGGGCTGGCGACCGGTCCGTGGTTCCTGCGGGACCGAGAGCAGATCACGATCGTGTGCGCGCCGCTGCCGCCCGACCTGCGCGCTCGCATGCCGTACACGGACCCGCGGGATCCGGACTACATCGAGCTGTACACGTATGCCGACCTGGATGCCCTGCTGGAGTTGCACGGCCACATTCGTGCGGCGAACCCCTTTACGGATGTGTTCGTACGTACCGCGTCGGAGCTCGCGCCCGACGATTACACGTCACACCTCGTGCTGCTCGGTGGGGTCGACTGGAACACCCTGACGCGGACGGTGCTCGGCCGGGTAGGCGTTCCGCTGCGCCAGGTTTCCCTCGGCAAGAAGGACGAGCCCGGGTATTTTGAGGTGCTCGACGGCGATGACGGCAGGAAGTTCCTACCGTCGTTGCAGCGCGACGGTGACAATGTCGAGCTACTCGAGGACGTGGCGCACTTCTTCCGCGGCGCGAATCCGTTTAACCGCGACCGAACGATAACGATCTGCAACGGCATGTTCGGCCGCGGTGTGCTCGGCGCGGTTCGAACGCTGACTGACCGGCGGTTCCGTGATCGCAACGCCGCCTACGTGGCGGAGCACTTCGGCGACCGGGCCAGTTTCAGCATCCTGGCCCGCGTGCCGATCGTGGATGGCAAGGTGGTAACCCCGGACTGGACTGACCCGGAGACCCGGCTGCACGAATGGTCCGATCCTGATGCCTGAGCCCGATCCGCTGCCCGCGGTAGGCGGCGCAGATGTTGGTGCGCTCATGCGCTCGCCGCGTAAACAACTCCACCACACAACGCACGCCGGCCTCCTGGTGCGCCCGTCCCGTCTACCCGCCAGCCATGCCAGGATCGACGGGATCGTCGTGCCGACCGCCCGGCCAGCAAGTCACCTCAGCGATGCGATGCGCCTAGCCTCCGACCACGGCTGCCCGATCCTCGTGCTGTGCAGCAGGGATAGCAACGCAATAGCCGCGGTGGCGCAGGCAGCAGAATTTGGCGCAAACGCCGTCGCCGCGGATGTCACCGGAGAGGAGCAGATTGGCACGCTGAGCCGATTTGCGACGTCGCGCCTGCTTCGAGGAACGGATTTCGACTCGGGGAACGACCTGAGTTTCAAGCGCAACCTCGGCCTCGCTCTGGCTCGCATGGCCGGTTGGGAGCGTATTCTCTTCCTCGACGACGACATGCACGATATCGAGAGTAACGCCGTTTCCGCGGCAGCCTCGCTCCTCGATGGATTTGAAGTCGTTGGGCTACGGAACAACGGCTTCCCCGACAATTCTGTCCTCTGTCATGCCTATAAAGGAATCGATGATAACCAGGACACATTCATCGGAGGCGGCGCACTCGCAGTCGCAACGGATCGGATACGGGGCTTCTTCCCCAACGTCTACAACGAGGATTGGCTGTTCATGCTGGCCAGCGTCGCCGAGCGACGGGTGGCGGTCTGGGGTGAAGCCAGACAGCTGACGTACGACCCGTTCGCCTTGCCGAGGCGGGCCCAGATCGAGGAGTTCGGCGACTGTCTCGCCGAGGGCCTGTACCACTTACTGGACACCGACGGAACGATCGAGGGCGCAGACGCCGCCTTCTGGGGTGAGTTCATAGCGGACCGTCGGCGCCTGATCGACGACACGATTGACGCCATCGGCAAGCAGTCGCCGCCGGATGACCGACGCGCACGCGCCCTTTCAGCCTTGGATACGTCGCGGAGGAGCAACATGCTGCTCGCGCCGTCCGACTTCGTGGACTACCTGAGCCACTGGCGCAAGGACGGCGAGCTTTGGCAGGCGTGGATCGAGAGGCTCGGCTCCTTCGACGGAATCGAAAAGGCGCTCGCAGAGGTCGGCCTCGCGGCGACCGTCCCGACGCCCCGGGCGATCGCGCCGTCGGCTGTTACCAAGTACGCTCCCACGGCTGTCCAAGGGCGGCCGGTAGCCAACGGCGCGGAGCGCCGGCGCTGGCTGGCGCTGTGGTGGCGCCCCTTCTCCACGAGTCGCCCACCCGGGAGACGCACGCGGTCGACGCGAGCGGCCCGCTGGCGTCCCGGGTTCATGGTGAACTCGTTTTCACGACGTCTCGCGCGCCACGCGTCGAACACGCTGACCAACTGATGCTGCCCGCCGTCAGCCGTGGTCGGTGGCAACCTCTGGTGCGCGCACGACCCAGACGCAGTCGCGCGGAATCGACTCGGTGTCCTTGACCAGCACCTCATAGCCGAGGTGATCCAGGAACCGCTGCATTATGCCGTCGGTCATCACCGAGAACGACCTGCCGTGGCGCCGGCCCATCAGGTTCTTGTCCCACTCCTTGAGGAACCGCTGCCAACCACGTTCGCTGAGCATGTTGCCGTGGTGCAGGATGCACAGCCGCTTGCCGCGCATCAACGCCGGGATGCGGGTCAGGTAGTTGAAGATGTCCCGCGGCTCGACGTCACAAGCGTGTCGAAGATGAAGCAGACGTCGACCGCGCGCTGCGGAATTCCGTCCAGCCGGACGCCGTCGAGCTTGACGTACCGCACGCCGTCGTCGCCCAGGCGCGTCCGCGTCACGTCGAGCATCTCCGCGGCGATGTCGGCGCAGATCAGCTCGGCGGCGTACCGACGCAGCAGCACGGCCGTGCGGCCTCCGCCCACACCGATCTCGAGGACCGTGTCGGTGTCCTCGATGTACGGAGCGATGAAGCGTTGCGCGATCAGCGACACGTACTCGTCGACGGACCTGGCCGCTCCGGATTCCCTGCCGGTCCATTCGTCGCCGAGGTGGGACAGCGTAGGGAACCGGGTGCGCCAATCGCGCGCGTACTGGTTCCAGGATCCCTCGTAGTCGACGCCCTTGCCGCCGGGTGCGCCGTGACTCCGCGTCCGCGTCCGCTGTATGGGGACGACCTTGCGTAGTACCCGCCGGATCGTGGTCATCTGCGCGCTCACCCTTTCGGGGCAACATCAAACTCGGGTGCCGCTAAGCGTACGCACAGCGGGGGCACAGATATTACGAGGTGGACGCTCGTTCGTGGGGACGGCGGCCCGCCAGCGGCCAATTCTGTCGTACAGGTGTTCTAACGTGTGGGTGTGCGTGAGGTGTTGGCGCGGATGGCCGCGGACGCGGCCGGCCTGGCCGCGGGCAACGGCTGGGCGCGGTCCGACGACGAGGTGCTGGCCGGCCTGGCCGAGGTGCACCGGTTGGAGCAGCGGCTGGCCGCGGTCCGGCTCGGTCTGGTGCGGGAGTTGGACGGCCGCGACCTGGGCTCCAAGCGGGGCGCGGCCGGCGCCGTCGGCTGGCTGTCGGAGCGGCTGCACGTGAGCATCCCGACCGCCCGCCGCTGGGTGCGACTCGGCAACGACCTGGACGGACCGCCGCTGGCTGCGGCGGCGGCGGCGTTGGCGGCCGGGGCGGTGACCGTCGAGCAGGCGCAGGTGATCGCCGCCGCGGTCCGCGACCGGCCGGCCGAGGCGGGCCCCGACATCGCGAGCCAAGCAGTCGACGCGTTGGTGGACGCGGCCGGCCAGTTCGATCCGGGGCCGCTGCGCCGGCTGGCCGGCCGGATCCTGGCCCACGTCGCCCCCGACGTCGCCGAGCGGGCCGACCGGGCCGCGCTGGCCGCCGAGCAGAAGCGGGCCCGGCTGCGGCGCGGGTTCACCCTGACCGGCGACGGCGCCGGCGGCGTCTATCTGCGCGGCCGGCTCGACGCCGAGGCCGCCGCGGTGGTGACCGCCGCGAT
>DASXRC010000043.1:0-13290 GCA_036506795.1 Micromonosporaceae bacterium | reverse complement strand
TGCCGGACGGATCGTCGAGGATGACGAGATCAAGGCCGAGCTGGCCGCCGCCCATCCCTACGGGGACTGGCTGCACGCCGGGATCATGCACCTCGAGCAGCTCCCCGAGCGGGAGCACACCGTGTACACGCACGACTCGGTGCAACGCCGCCAGCAGACGTTCGGCTACACCGAGGAGGAGCTGAAGCTGCTGCTGGGTCCGATGGCGCGCACGGGCGCGGAGCCGATCGGCTCGATGGGCACGGACACGCCGATCTCCCCGCTGTCGACGCGGCCGCGCCTCTTGTACGACTACTTCCATCAGCTGTTCGCGCAGGTCACCAACCCGCCGCTGGACGCCATCCGGGAGGAGCTGGTCACCAGCCTCGCGACGACGATCGGGCCGGAGGGGAACCTGCTCGACCCCGGCCCGGCCAGCTGCCGGCAAATCGTGCTTCCGTACCCGATCATCGACAACGACGAGCTCGCCAAGATCCTGTCGATCGATGAGGACGGCGACCTGCCCGGCTTCAAGGCGGTCCGGGTCTCGGGCCTGTACCCGCTGCGGGATGGCGCGGCCGGCCTGAAGGCGCGGCTGGTGCAGATCTGCCGGCACGTCTCCGAGGCGATCGAAGACGGCGTACGCATTCTGGTGCTCTCCGACCGCGACTCGACGGCGAACCTCGCGCCGATCCCGTCGCTGCTGCTCACCGCCGCGGTCCATCAGCATCTGGTACGCGAGCAGACCCGCACCCAGGTCGCCCTGGTCGTCGAGTCCGGCGACTGCCGGGAGGTCCACCACGCGGCGGTGCTCATCGGGTACGGGGCCGCCGCGGTCAACCCCTACCTTGCGTTCGAGACGGTCGAGGACCTCATCGCGACCGGCGCGCTCCCCGGGCTCGACCCGGCCGGCGCGGTACGCAATTACGTCAAGGCGCTCGGCAAGGGCGTACTGAAGATCATGTCCAAGATGGGCATCTCGACGGTCTCGTCGTACTGCGGCGCGCAGGTCTTCGAGGCGGTCGGATTGGACCGGCGGCTGGTCGAGCGGTACTTCGCCGGCACCACGAGCCGGATCGGCGGGGTAGGCCTGGACGAGATCCACGCCGAGGTCGCGGCGCGGCACGACCGCGCGTACCCCCGGAACCCCGCGGAGCGCGCCCACCGGCGGCTCGACCCCGGTGGCGAGTACCAGTGGCGGCGCGAGGGCGAGCTGCACCTGTTCAACCCCGAGACCGTGTTCCTCCTCCAGCACGCCACCCGGAGCCGGCAGTACGAGGTCTTCCGGCGGTATACCTCCACAGTGGACGAGCTGGCGGCCCGGGCCGGCTCGCTACGCGGGCTGTTCCGACTGCGGCATGGCGTTCGCCCGCCGGTGCCACTGTCCGAAGTGGAGCCCGCCACCGAGATCGTCAGGCGGTTTGCGACGGGCGCGATGTCCTACGGCTCGATCTCGGCCGAGGCGCACGAGACGCTGGCCATCGCGATGAACGCGCTCGGCGGTCGGTCCAACACCGGCGAGGGCGGCGAGGACGTCGACCGGCTGTACGACCCGGCGCGCCGCTCCGCCGTCAAGCAGGTCGCCAGCGGCCGGTTCGGGGTGACCAGTGAGTACCTTGTCAACGCCGACGACCTGCAGATCAAGATGGCGCAGGGCGCGAAGCCTGGGGAGGGCGGTCAGCTGCCCGGCAACAAGGTGTGGCCGTGGATCGCGAAGACTCGGCACGCCACGCCGGGAGTCGGCCTCATCTCGCCGCCGCCGCACCACGACATCTACTCGATCGAGGATCTCGCGCAGCTCGTGCACGACCTCAAGTGCGTGAACCCGCAGGCGCGCGTGCACGTCAAGCTGGTCTCCGAGGTCGGGGTGGGCACGGTCGCCGCGGGCGTGGCGAAGCTCAAGGCTGATGTCATCCTGATCTCCGGCCACGACGGCGGCACCGGCGCGTCCCCGCTGAACTCGCTCAAGCATGCCGGTACGCCGTGGGAGCTCGGCCTGGCCGAGACCCAGCAGACGCTGCTGCTGAACCGGCTGCGCGACCGCGTGACCGTGCAGGTGGACGGGCAGCTCAAGACCGGCCGGGACGTGCTGGTCGCGGCGCTGCTCGGCGCCGAGGAGTTCGGGTTCGCCACCGCGCCGCTGATCGTCGCCGGCTGCGTGATGATGCGGGTTTGCCACCTCGACACCTGCCCGGTCGGCATCGCCACCCAGAACCCGGTCCTGCGCGAGCGGTTCACCGGCACCCCCGAGTTCGTCAAGAACTTCTTCCTGTTCCTCGCCGAGGAGGTCCGCGAAGGTCTGGCCGCGCTCGGCTTCCGCACCCTGGACGAGGCGATCGGGCGCGTCGAGCTGCTCGACGTCGGGCCGGCCGTCGATCATTGGAAGGCCCGCGGGCTGGACCTCACCCCGGCGCTGCACCTGCCGGCGCTGGCCGAGGGCGCGGCCCGGCGCCGGACCCGCGACCAGGACCACGGGCTGGACACCGCGCTGGACAACGAGCTGATCGCGCTGTCGGCGCCCGCGCTGACCGAGGGTACGCCGGTCCGGCCGGTCCTGGCCGTGCGCAACGAGCACCGCAGCGTCGGCGCGATGCTCGGCGGCGAGGTGACGCGCCGGTTCGGCGGCAAGGGCCTGCCGGACGACACGATCGAGGTCACGCTCATCGGCACGGCGGGACAGTCGTTCGGTGCGTTCCTGCCGCGCGGGGTGACCCTGCGGCTGTACGGCGACGCCAACGACTACGTCGGCAAGGGGCTGTCCGGCGGCCGGCTGGTGGTGCGGCCACACCCGCGCGCACCGTACGCGCCGGAGGAGCAGATCATCGCGGGCAACACGATTCTGTACGGCGCGACCGCTGGCGAGCTGTTCCTGCGCGGCCGGGTGGGTGAGCGGTTCGCGGTCCGGAACTCGGGAGCGACCGCGGTCGTCGAGGGCGTCGGCGACCATGGCTGCGAGTACATGACGGGCGGCACGGTCGTCGTCCTGGGCCCCACCGGACGCAACTTCGCGGCCGGCATGTCCGGCGGGACCGCGTATGTGTGGCGGCTCGACCCGGACCTGACCAATCCCGAGCTCGTCGAGCTCGAGGCGCTGACCGCCGAGGACCGGATGGCGCTGCGCGAGCTCATCGACCGGCACGCGGTGGAGACCGACTCGGGCGTGGCCGACCGCCTGCTGGCGCGGTGGCCGGAGGCGGCCGACGAGTTCACGGCCGTCGTCCCGCGCGACTACAAGCGGGTGCTGGCGGTCATGCGCGCCGCGGAGGCCGATGGCCGGGATATCGACACCGCTGTGATGGCCGAGTTTGCTGGTCCGGCTCCGCACGCGTCGCCGGAGGTGACCCGTGCCTGACCCGACCGGTTTCCTTCGGTACGACCGCCGGCTGCCGGCACGTCGGCCGGTGCCGGTGCGGATTCAGGACTGGCGCGAGGTGTACCCGGCGGCCGGCGAGGGACTCGTTCGCGAGCAGGCGAGCCGGTGCATGGACTGCGGCGTCCCCTTCTGCACGGCGGGCTGCCCCCTCGGCAACCACATTCCGGACTGGAACGACCTCGTCCGCATGGGCGCCTGGGAGTCCGCGATCGAGGCGCTGCACGCGACGAACAACTTCCCGGAGTTCACCGGCCGGCTCTGCCCCGCGCCCTGCGAGGCGGCCTGCGTGCTGAGCATCGCCGGCGGGGAGCCGGTCGCCATCAAGCAGGTCGAGGTGGAGATCGCCAACCGCGCGGTCGACGGTGGCCACCTCACGCCGCGGCCGGCACCCGAACCGTCGGGCAAGCGGGTGGCGGTCGTCGGTTCCGGCCCCGCCGGGCTGGCCGCCGCGCAGCAGCTGGTCCGCGCCGGTCACGAGGTCACGGTGTACGAACGGGACGACGCCCTCGGCGGTCTGCTGCGGTACGGCATCCCGGACTTCAAGCTGGAGAAGCACCACATCGATCGCCGCCTGGAGCAGCTGCGCGCCGAGGGTGTGCGGTTCCAGGCGGGCGTGACCGTCGGCGTGGATATCACCGCGGCCCGGCTGCGCGCCGACCACGACGCGGTGCTGCTCGCGTGCGGGGCGCTGGCCGGACGGGACGTGCCGGCCACGCCGGGCCGGCACCTGGCCGGCGTACACCTGGCGATGGACCACCTCGTCGCGGCGAACCGGGTCATCGCGGGGCGGGCGGCCGGTACGCCCATCGACGCCGCCGGCAGACACGTCGTCATCATCGGCGGCGGCGACACGGCGGCCGACTGTCTCGGCGTGGCGCACCGGCAGGGCGCGCTCGGCGTACACCAGCTGGACCTGTACCCGCGGCCGCCGGACGCCCGCGACGAGGCCCGCGATCCGTGGCCGACCTGGCCGTGGATCCTGCGCAGCTACCCCGCCCATGAGGAGGGCGGGGAGCGGGTGTTCGCGGTCGCGGTGCAGGAGTTCGTGGACGACGGCGCGGGCTCGGTGGTCGGCGTGCGGGTCGTCGAGGTCGACGTGCGGAGGGTGGACGGGCAGCGGATCGTGACCGCGGTACCCGGCACGGACCGGGTCCTGCCGGCCGACCTCGTGCTGCTCGCGATCGGGTTCGACGGTACCGAGAGGCAACCGCTGCTCACCCAGCTCGGCATCGGCCGGAACCGTCACGGAGCGGTCGACTGCGGGCCGGACTGGCAGACCTCGACGGACGGGGTGTTCGTCGCGGGGGACATGCACCGCGGTGCGTCCCTTATCGTGTGGGCGATCGCCGAGGGCCGGGCCGCGGCAGCCGCGATCCACGCGTACCTGGGCGGGGCGGGCTCGCTGCCGATGCCGGTCACGCCCGCCGCCCAACCCCTCGCGGTCCGCTGACGCTGATCCACCGACTAGCCTGACCTCCGTGACCACGTCGCGCCGCGCGAAGATCGTGTGCACCATCGGCCCCGCCACGGCGACCGCGGAACGCCTGCGGGGGCTCGTCGAGGCGGGGATGGACGTTGCCCGGCTCAACTTCAGCCACGGCCGCCACGACGACCACGAGCAGGTGTATCACCTGGTTCGGCAGGCCTCCGACGCGACCGGACGGGCGGTCGGCATCCTCGCCGACCTGCAGGGCCCTAAGATCCGGCTGGGCCGGTTCGCCTCCGGCCCGGTGGAGTGGCGTACGGGCGACTCGGTCGTGATCACGAACGAGGACATGCTGGGCACCGCCGAACGGGTGTCGTGCACGTACCGCAAGCTGCCCGATGAGGTCAAGCCCGGCGACCGGCTGCTGATCGACGATGGCAAGGTCGCGCTCGAGGTGAGGGCGGTGAACGGCCCCGACATCCGCTGCCTCGTCGTCGAGGGTGGCGAGGTCTCCGACCACAAGGGAATCTCCCTGCCGAACGTCGCGGTCAGCTTGCCGGCACTGTCCGATAAGGACGCCGAGGATCTGCGGTTCGCGCTGGGCCTCGGCGTCGATCTGGTCGCACTCTCCTTCGTCCGCTCGCCGGACGACATCAAACTCGTTCACGAGGTGATGGACGAGGTCGGCCTGCACCGCCCGGTGCTCGCCAAGATCGAGAAGCCGGAGGCGGTCGGCCAGCTCGAGGCGATCGTCGACGCCTTCGACGGCATCATGATCGCCCGCGGCGACCTCGGCGTGGAGCTCCCGCTCGACCAGGTACCGCTCGTGCAGAAGAGGGCGGTGCAGCTCGCGCGGGAGTACGCCAAGCCGGTCATTGTCGCCACCCAGATGCTCGATTCGATGATCGAGAATTCGCGGCCTACCCGAGCGGAGGCGAGCGACGTGGCGAACGCGGTGCTCGACGGTGTCGACGCGGTGATGCTCTCCGGCGAGACCAGCGTGGGCCGGTACCCGGTGTTGACGGTCGGCACGATGGCGAAGATCGTGACGACCACCGAGTCGGGCTCGCTCGGCGTACCCCGGCTGCAGCGCGACCCGCGGACCCGCGGCGGCGCCCTCACGATCGCCGCGTCGCAGATCGCCACTGCGGTCGGCGCCAAGGCGCTGGTCGCGTTCACCGTCACCGGTGACACGGTCCGGCGGCTTGCCCGGCTGCACTGCACGCTGCCGCTGCTCGCGTTCACGCCGGTCCCGGCGGTGCGGAACCAACTCGCGTTGTCCTGGGGCGTGGAGACGTTTCTGATGCCGTACGTCGCGCACACCGACGACATGTTCCGCCAGGTCGACGAGGCGCTGGTCGGCCTGGGTCGGGCGAACCCGGGCGACGACGTCGTGGTTGTGGCGGGCAGCCCGCCCGGTGCGCCGGGGTCGACCAACACGCTGCGCGTACATCAGCTGGGGTCGCTCGTCGATGCCCCGGAGGTGCCGTGACCGGGCCGACGCAGGACGCGCCGCGGATCGTCGGCGGCCAGGAGGCCGTCGACGAGCTGTTGCAGGTGCTCGACCTGGAGCAGCTGGACGAAGACCGGTTCCGGGGCCGCAGCCCTCGGGTCGGGCTGCAGCGGGTGTACGGCGGGCAGGTCGCCGGCCAGGCGCTGGTGGCGGCCGGTCGGACCGTCGACCCGACCCGCTACGTGCACTCGCTGCACGGCTACTTCGTGCGCCCCGGCGACCCCTCGGAACCGATCGAGTACGCCGTGGAGAACATCCGCGACGGCCGGTCCTTCTCGGTGCGCCGCTCGGTGGCGATCCAGCACGGCACCACAATCTTCTTCATGTCCGCCTCGTTCCACCGACGGGAGCAGGGCCTGGACCACCATGCCGCGGCGCCGCCGAACGTGCCGGGCCCGGACGATGTCCCGACCATGACCGACCGCCTGGCGCGCTACCCCGAACGGTTGGGCATCTGGGCGCTGATCCCACGTCCGATGGACGTCCGCTACGTCGGGGAGCCCGGCTGGGTACGGCCCGGCGACCGCCCGGCCGATCCGCATCAGCGGGTGTGGATGCGCATCGACGGCAAGTTGCCGGACGACCCGCTGTTGCACGCGTGCGCGCTGACGTACGCCTCGGACCTGACGCTGCTGGACTCGGTGCTCTCGGTGCACGGCGAGGTGTGGGGGCCGGGCGGCGTCGTCGGGGCCAGCCTGGACCACGCGCTGTGGTTCCACCGCCCGTTCCGAGCGGACGAATGGTTCCTCTACGACTGCTGGAGTCCATCGGCGTCCGGCGGGCGGGGCCTCGCCACCGGCCGCATGTTCACGGTGGATGGGCGGCACATAGCGACCGCGGTCCAGGAGGGTCTGTTGCGGCGGGTGGGTGGCTGATGCGGCTGTCGGCCCGGGTGGACTACGCGTTGCGCGCGATGGCGGAGCTCGCGTCGGCGGAGGGCGGCCCGACGACCTCCGAGCGGATCGCCCGCGCGCAGGAGATCCCACCGAAGTTTCTGGAGAGCATCCTGCTGCAGCTGCGCCGGGGCGGCCTCGTCAACGCCCAGCGTGGTCCGGAGGGCGGCTACTGGCTCGCCCGGCCGGCGCGCGAGATCAGTCTCGCCGAGGTGATCCGGGTGATCGATGGCCCGCTCGCTCACGTCCGCGGTCAGCGGCCGGAAGACCTCGGGTACCGCGGGGCGGCCCGCGCCTTGCAGGAGGTGTGGATCGCCTTGCGGGCCAGTGAGCGGGGCATCCTCGAGCAGGTCAGCGTCGCGGATGTCGCGTCCGGTGTGCTGCCGGCCCGGGTCCGAGACCTCGCAGCCGACCCACGCGCCTGGGTCTGAGGCTGCGAGCGCCGTGCCACGAGTCGGCCGAGCGGAGCGAGGGCCGACACCATTGGCAGCCAGCTCAGCCCGCCGCGGTTGCCGCCGCGAAATTCTATGCGAGTTGATCGGCCGCCGTCTCGATAAGGCGCCACGCCGTCTCGACGTGCTCCGGCCGGGTCTGCGGCGCGCCGATCGCCAGCCGGAGGGCGTACTTTCCGCCAACGCGGGTATGCGTGAGGTAGACCCGGCCGGTTGCGTTGATCCGCCGCAGCAGCTCCTCCGAGCGCGCGTCGGCGGCGGCGCCCTCGCCGCGCAGGCGGAAGCAGACCAGAGAGAACGGGTGCGGCGCGACGATCTCAAACCGGTCGTCGGCGCGCACCCACGCCGCGAACTCCTGCGCCAGAGCGACCGCGGAGCGAACGTGTGCGCGTAGCCCCTCCACGCCGTACCAGCGCAGCACGAACCACAGCTTCAGCGCCCGGAAGCGCCGGCCCAGCGGAACCTGCCAGTCGCGGTAGTCGATGACCGCGCCGGACTCCGTGGCGGTGTTGCGCAGGTACTCCGGCAGCACGGTCAGCGCCTCGATCAGCTCGGCCCGGTCGGCGATCCAGAAGGCGTCGCAGTCAAACCCGGTGAGCAGCCACTTATGCGGGTCGAAGCAGTACGAATCGGCGTAATCAACGCCCGCGTGCGACCAGCGCAGCTCGGGGCAGACGGCGGCCGCGCCGGCATATGCGGCGTCGACATGCAGCCAGACCCGTTCGGAGCGGCAGATCCGGCCGATCTCCGGCAACGGGTCAACGGCGGTCGTGGAGGTCGTGCCGATGGTCGCGACCACGAGGGCGGGAACCGCTCCGGCCGCGCGGTCCGCCGCGATCGCCTCGCGCAATGCCGCCGGTCGCATGGCGAGCGTGCGGTCGTCGACCTCCACGGCGCGCACGGCGTCCGAGCCCAGACCGGAGATGCGGGCCGCCTTCTCGATCGAGGAATGGCCCTGAGTGGACGTATAGACGGTGTAGCGGCGATCCACGCCCGTCGTACGCCATGCGCCGCCGCCGGCCCGGTGCAGGGCGGCGAGGGTGGCGACCAGCGTGGCCGACGACGCGGAGTCCTGGATGACGCCGCCGCCCGAGCCCGAGGAGCGGAACCGATCGGGCAGCCCGATCAGCCCGGCAAGCCAGTCGAGCATGACGGTCTCGACCTCGGTGCACGCCGGTCCGGTCGCCCAGAGCATGCCCTGCACGCCGACGCCTGCACACACGAGGTCGCCGAGCACGCTCGGCCCGGACGTGTTCGCGGGGAAGTAGGCGAAGAACCCCGGATGCTGCCAGTGCGTGAGCGCGGGCGTCACCACGCGGTCGAGGTCGGCGAGGATCTCCTCGAACGGTTCGCCACGTTCCGGCGGCGCGGCGGGTAGTGCGCCGGCGACGGTTCCCGGTGGGTCGACCGGTAGCACTGGGCGATCCGCGACGCCCGCCCAGTAGTCGGCGATCCAGTCGACCGCCGCGTGGCCGTGCCGCCGGAACTCCTCCACAGTCATATGTCCGACCATGAGACGGACACTAGGGCGTCCGCCCGCGGCGTCGCTGGCGCCTTCGGCGCTTGACCGACTCCGACGCTGTGCTGCCCGCGGCGTCGCTGGCGCCTTCGGCGCTTGACCGACTCCGACGCGTACGATTCGATCCGTGGTCGATAGTGGGCGGTCACTGCTGTCGCGGGCGTTCGGCCTGAGCGACGTGACCGCCCTGCGGCATGCGGTCTCCCGACAGGCGTCGGCGGCCGGCCTCGCCGGCCAGCGGCTGCAGGACTTCGTGCTCGCGATCAACGAGCTCATCACCAATGCCGTGCGGCACGGCGGGGGGCGCGGCCATCTGCGGCTGTGGTGCAACGATGGCATGCTCTGGGGCGAAGTCACCGACCGGGGCCACGGGATCGCCGATCCCACCGGTGGCCAGCGGTTGCCGCCCGCGTCGTCGATCGGTGGCCGCGGGCTGTGGCTGGCCCGGCGCCTGTCCGACGCCATCACCATCGACTCCGGGCCGCTGGGCACGACCGCCACGGTCTCCGCGGCGCTGCCCGGGTGACGGCCGTCGGTGACCGCGCATGTTGCGACCGAAGAGTCCTGGATAGGGTTGACCGGCCGGTTGTCCCCGTAGCCCAACTCGGCAGAGGCACGGAGCTCAAACCTCCGACAGTGTGGGTTCAAATCCCACCGGGGACACCACCAAGGTGACAGCGGGCGCGAGGGTAGGGGTACGTGGCCGAGACGCAGGCGGGCGCCGCGCGCCGACGGGTGCTGATCGCCGAGGACGAGGCGCTCATCCGGCTCGACCTCGCCGAGATGCTTGCCGAAGCGGGCTATGACGTCGTCGGTGAGGCCGGCGACGGCGAGACCGCCGTCCGCATGGCCGAGGAGCTGCGCCCGGATCTTGTGATCATGGATATCAAAATGCCGATCATGGATGGGCTCGCCGCGGCCGAGAAGATCGCCGGCCCGCGGATCGCACCGGTCGTCATCCTCACCGCCTTCAGTCAACGCGACCTGGTGGAGCGGGCCCGAGCCGCCGGGGCCATGGCGTACCTCGTGAAGCCGTTCCAGAAGAGCGACCTCGTGCCGGCGATCGAGATCGCGCTGTCCCGGTTCGCGGAGGTGGCCGCCCTCGAGGCGGAGGTCGCCGGGCTCACCGACCGGCTCGAGACCCGCAAGGCCGTCGAGCGGGCTAAGGGCGCGCTCATGACGAAGTACGGCATGACCGAGCCACAGGCGTTCAAGTGGATCCAGCGCACCGCGATGGACCATCGGATGACCATGCGCGAGGTCGCCGATCGGATCCTGGCGGAGTCGGCCGAGACGGCCTGACCGGCGGTGACGCGCCCGGCGTACGCAATCCTGCTGGTTACGGTGCTCGCGCTCCTCGCCGCCGGCTCGTGCGAGACATCGGGTACGCCGACCGGTCGGGCGAGCGCGTCGCGGATGGACTGGGACGAGGTCTCCCTGCCGCCGCCGGCCGGGGCGGCCGGTCGTCTGGCGCTTCGGGACGCCACCACTTGCGGCGGCCGGCGGTATGTCGTCGGCGCCGTCGTGTCCGCCGACGGCGCCACCCGCCCGGCGGCGTGGAGCAGCCGCGACGCTCGCCGGTGGAGCGCCATCCGGCCGACGCCGCACACGCCGTACGGCGAGGTGGCCATCCTGTACGCCGCCGGCTGCCGCGACGGCCGGCTCGCCGCGATCGGGGCGCAGAGCGGCGGCGCGCACGGCAACCCCCGCGTGACCCAGTGGTACTTGCGCGCCGATGGGCTCCTCGACGAGGTGCCGGCCGGCCTCGACCTCTACGGCGGCGGGGACGCGGTCAACGTCGGACGGATCGTCGGCGGGCCGGCCGGCTGGCTGATCGTGGGCAACCGGGTCTTCGGCGCGGCGGTCTGGACGTCGCCCGACGCCACCGCCTTCCGGCCGGTCGGCCGCGCGCCCGGACTGGCCAGCGACGGTGACCTGACGACGTTGGCGGTTGACGCGGCGACGTACCGGGGCGGTTGGGTCGTCGTGGGCAGCGGCCGCCGGGCCGGTCAGGCGGGCAGCGACCCGCTGGCCTGGACGTCCGCCGACGGGCGGCGCTGGCAGCGCGCACCGGTGGGCGACGCAACCGGCGACGGGTACCGGGTCCTGCAGCGGGTAACGGCGTACGGCGACGCACTGGTCGCCACAGGGGTGGACGGGGACCGCTTTGCCGCCTGGGCGGTGGACGGGGGTGCATGGCACCTGGCCGGGCGGTTCGGCGAGCTCGGTGCCGGCGGCTCGGTCCAGCAGATCCAGGGCTTCGTCGCGGCCGGCGGTCGGCTGTGGGCCGCGGGCACCGACGGCCGGGCGTATGGGCTGTGGGCGTCACGGGACGGCGGGCGGACCTGGGGGTCCGCACCGGTGCCGACTCGGCTCGCGGCCGGCGGGGCGGATCGCGTCATGACGGTGACCGGCGCCGGCAGCGACCTTCTCCTCATCGCCGACGACGGTCGGCGTGGCCGGGCCTGGCTCGCCGATCTGGCGGCCGGGTGACCCGGAACAAAGACGCAGGTCAGCCCCGTATGTACGATCGCGGTCGGGGAACCGGCAGCAGGGACGTAACCGCGCGTCGATGCCGTGGTCGGCGTTCGTTGACCGGCGCACTGACCGGGCTAAGTCACGTTTAGGTCAACGCGACTCGCAAGCTCTTACGTTGACCGGACGGGTGGGATAACGTCCCGGCGCAGACCGGGACGACGGTCTGGCTTGGGCTGGCAATGGCCAATTGCTGGCCGGTGGCCTGGGCCAACGATATGAGGAGGGTTCAAAGCCTTGAGGCAGGGACTCGTACGCGCGCTCGGCGGCGCGGCCATTGTGGCGCTCGTCGCCGGCGCGGCAGCTTGTAACACCGGCGATAACGGCGGCGGGTCGTCCGGGGGCGGCAAGAACTGCGGTTACAAGATCGCGTACTTCGGCGCGCTGACCGGCTCGGCGGCGAACCTGGGCGTGAACATCGAGCAGGGCGCTGAGCTGGCGGTCAAGCAATACAACGACAAGAACGGCGCGAACTGCATCACCATCCAGAAGTTCGACTCGCAGGGCGACCCGGCCGTGGCGCCCGGCGTGGCCCGTCAGCTCGTCACCGACAAGAAGATCATCGGCATCGTCGGCCCGCCGTTCTCCGGCGAGTCCGAGGCGGCCGACCCGATCTTCGAGGAGGCGATGATCCCGACCATCACGCCGTCGGCCACCCGGCCGTCGCTGAGCACCCACGGCTGGAAGGTCTTCCACCGCGCGGTCGCCAACGACGACGCCCAGGGCCCGGCGGCCGGCAAGTACATCAAGGACGTGCTGAAGGCGCAGAAGGTCTTCGTGGCGGACGACCAGTCGGCTTACGGCGCCGGCCTGGCCGACGTCGTGAAGACGACGCTCGGCACCTCGCTGGTCGTCGGCACCGACAAGACCGGCGCGGACGGCAAGCAGACCGACTTCTCGGCCACTGTGCAGAAGATCGTCTCTAGCGGCGCCACGGCGTTCTTCTACGGCGGTTACTACCAGAACGCCGGTCTGATCCGTAAGCAGCTCACCGCAGCCGGCTGGAAGGGCACGATGATCGCCGGGGACGGCGTGAAGGACGCGGGCTTCGCCAAGGCGGCCGGCAACGCGGCGGCGGCCGGCACGGTCGTGACGTGCCCGTGTGCGCCGGCGTCCAAGGCCGGTGGCTCGTTCGTCACCGACTACAAGGCGGCCTGGAACCAGGACGCGGGCACCTATAGCGACGTGGCCTTCGACGCGATGAACATCTTCCTGAAGGGCATCGACGGAGGTAACACCACGCCGCAGAAGATGAATGACTACCTCAAGGGTGTCCAGTACCAGGGCGTAGCCAACACATACAAGTTCACCGACACCGGCGAGCTCGACACGTCGTACATAAAGGTGTGGGCGTTCAAGTTCGACGCCAGCGGCGTGGACCAGCCGGACCAGGAGATCCCGAAGAGCTGATCCGTCGGCAACCAAACTCAATGGATCGTGCGGCCGGGGGGAGGCTGACTCCCGGCCGCACCGTCCGCTTCGCCCCTGGAGCCTCGCTTGAACTTCTCTGGTCTGATACACGACTTGGGGCCGTCGACCGTGGCCGGGCTCGCCCAGGGTGCGATCTATGCGCTCTTCGCGCTCGGATACACGCTCGTTT
>DASXRC010000042.1:0-33705 GCA_036506795.1 Micromonosporaceae bacterium | reverse complement strand
GCTCGGAGACTACGTTCACCCAGCTGATCGCCTGCTGGTCTGGGCCGCTGTCGGCGATCATCCGGTTGGAGATGGCGTCGGCCTCCGCGCCGAAGCTGAACGTCAACGTGTCGGGCGACGCGGTCCGAACCGGGTCGCTGTTGGGGTCCCAGTTGGGGTTGCGGTCGAGGACCAGCGAGACGTCCTTCTTGTATTCTTTGATCTTGTACGGCCCGGAGGAGAACGGCCGCTTGTCGTAGTCGGTCTTGGTGTCCTTCGCCTTCGGCACGGGCGCGGTCATCGGCATCGACGCGGCATACGGCATGTCGCAGTGCGGCGAGTTGAAGTTGAAGACCAGCTCATTGTCGCCGTTGACCTGCAGGTTCGGGGGAACGTCCCCGCCACCGTTGTAGGGGCCCTTGTAGGTGGCGTTGTAGTTGGCGTCACCGGCGAGCCACTGCTGGATGTAGTGCGGGCCCTCGGCGAGGTCGGGGGCGAACGACCGACCGATGCCGTACGCGACGTCCGCGGCCTTGACCGGGGTGCCGTCCTCGTACTTGATGCCCTCCTTGAGGGTGAACTTCCAAGTCTTGCAGTCCTTGTTCACGTCAACGCCGGGGGTTTCGGCGAGGTCGCCGACGAGCGTGGACTTGACCGCGCCGGAGGAATCCTTGCCCTCCTTGAACACCGTCAGCGTCCGGTAGACCAGGCCCATCGCGACCTGCTGGATGTTCACGTAGCTCCGCGCCGGGTCGAGGTGCTCGAAGTCATCAACGAGCAGGGTGGTGAGGTTGCCGCCCTTGACCGCGCCGTCCGGCCGCTTCGCCGGGCCGAGGGAGTCCTTCGGATCCGTCGAAATGGCGCTCTCGAGGGTCTTACCGGTGTCCTTGGTTCCACCGCCCCCGGTCTTACCGCCGCCGCAGCCCGTGGCCACCATCGCGAGCGCGACGGCGCCGACCGAAGCCGCTGCCAATGTTTTCCGCACGTGCATTTCTCCCTTCATGGACAACCTTGGCCGGGTTAGCGTGACGATTTCGGGTCCAGCGCGTCGCGCACTGAGTCACCGAACAGGTTGAACGTGAGGACGAGCAAAAAGATCGTCACGCCGGGAAGAAGCGTGAAGGCCGGATCGGTCTGCAGGTAGTTGATGCTCCTGAAGATCATCCGGCCTAGGTCGGGGGTCGGCTCGATCACCCCGATGTTGAGGAAGGACAGGGCCGCCTCGGCCGTGATATAGCCGGGCACCGCGAGCGAGAACACGACCAGGATGGGCGCCCAGATGTTCGGCAGCACCTGCCGGAACAGCAGATGCGTCGCCGGCGCCCCGGCCGCCCGCGCGGCCTCCACGAACTCGCGCTCCCGGAGCGAGAGCACCTGGCCGCGAACCAGACGCGCGGTGTACGGCCAGCCGAACAGCGTCAGGATCAGAATCACCATCCAGACTCGGAACGACGGCGAGATATGCGGGTCGTCGCCGTAGACCCGGTTGGTGATGATCGGGATGGCCGCCAGCGAGAAGATGAGGAATGGGAAGGCGTACACGATGTCGGTGATCCAGTTCAGCACCGAGTCGACGAGGCCGCCGAAGAAACCGGCGACGATGCCGACGAGTACGCCGATTCCGACCGTCAGCGCGGCCGCGCCAAACGCGACGAAGAGCGAGGTCCGCATTCCGAACACCAGCTGCATGAACAGGTCGCGTCCCAGGCCCGGCTCCAGACCCAGCCAGTGGGTCGAGCTCATGCCGCCGTTCACGCCGAGCGGGAAGCCGAACTCGTCGAGCAGTTCGGGGTGCGTGTCGTTCGCGTTCTCCCCGTAAACCAAGGAGATGAGCGGAGCGCCGAGCCCGAGCACCATGAGGATGAGCAGCGTGATGCCGCTGACGAACGCCGACTTATCCCGCTTCAGCCGAATCCAAGCGAGCTGCCCCGGCGATCGGCCGACGATGGCTTTCTGATCGCCGGTAGGTGGAACGACGTCCAGCGGAGTGAGCACCTCGACCGCGGCACCGCCGATACCCCCGGTTGGGGCCTGGGCGCCCGACGTCGATGCAGGGTTGGTCATCGTCGGTGCCTCCTTCCGCCGTCCGGCACAAGCTAGCTCCCGATGTGGCGCCTAAGGAATAGGCGAATGCATCGGTCAGATAACAGCTCGGTCAGCGAATGGGGCAGCAAGTGTCACACGCGAGGGCCATCATGGACGATTGGGGGCGGCAGCGGCGTCGTCCCGCGCCCTCGCCCGGATGTCCGGGCGGCGCTACTGATAGGCATCGACCGCGTACGGTCCGTTCACCGCGTATTCCGACAATGTGGACGTGCGGCCACGCCGGCGGCGAGCCGCTGCGCCCGGGCTAGACGAGCCGGCGGTCGGCCGCCCAGCGGGACAACTCGTACCGATTGGACATTTGGAGCTTGCGCAGCACATTGGACACGTGCGTCTCCACCGTCTTGATGGAGATGAACAGCTCCTTGGCGATCTCCTTGTACGCGTACCCCCGTGCCAGCAGCCGCAGCACCTCCCGCTCCCGGTTGGTCAGCTGATCCAGCTCGGGGTCGGCGACCGGCGCGTCGGACCGCGCGGCGAACGCGTCCAGGACGAACCCGGCGAGCCGCGGGCTGAACACGGCGTCGCCGTCGGCGACGCGCCGGATCGCCGCCGCGAGCTCATCCGGCGAGATGGTCTTGGTGACGTAGCCGCGGGCTCCGCCCCGGATGAGGCCGATGACGTCCTCGGCCGCGTCGGAAACGGACAGCGCCAGGAATCTGATGTGGGGATGGGTACGCCGCATCGCGTCGAGCACCGCCCGTCCGCCACCCTCCGGCATGTGGACGTCCAGGAGCACCACGTCCGGCTCGGTGGCGGCGATCCGTGTGATCGCCTCGGCAACCGTGCTGGCCTCGCCGACCACGTCGACGTGCACGCCGAGCTCCGCACGTACGCCGGCTCGGAACATCGCGTGGTCATCCACCAGGAAGACCCGCAGACGTCGCTCGTCCGTCATGACTACCTATCCTTTCCCTGCGGCAGGCCGTTGACCGGCATGATCAGCCGCACCTCGGTACCGCCGCCCAACTCGCTGCGTATCTCGGCCCGTCCGCCGTGCCGATCCATCCGGCCGATGATGGACCCGCGTAGGCCGTGCCGATGATCCTCCACAGTGGATGGATCGAAGCCCGCGCCGCGGTCACGGACGAACACGCTCAGCTGCTCCGGCTCGACCTCGGCGTACAGCGAAACCGTCCCCACGTCCGCGTGCCGGGCCGCGTTGACCATGGCCTCCCGGGTCGCGGCGACGAGCGCCCCCACCTTCTCGTCCACAACGCGGTCGCCGACCACGACGGTCTCCACCGCGATGGCGTAGGTGTCCTCGACCTCGGCGGCCACCTCCTCCAGGGCCGCCGCGAACCGCTCGGACGGCGACGCGGTCGGCCGGTACAGCCAGTTGCGCAGCGACCTCTCCTGGCCGCGCGCAAGCCGCTGCACGGTCTTCGTGTCCCCCGCGTTGCGCTGGATCAGCGCCAGCGTGTGCATCACCTGGTCGTGCACCATCGCGGCCAGCTCGGCCCGCGCCTGCTCCCGTATCCGGCCCTCCCGCTCGGCGCGCAGCTGGCCGAAGGTCCGCCACAGCACGGGCGCGGCGACCAGGCCGACGCCGGCGAGCCCCACCAGTGCGAAGAGGATGCCGTTGACGACCGCCGCGAAGCTGTCCGCGCCCAGCGGGCCGTAGAACGCGACGACCCCGATGATGCCGATCGCGACCAGGATCCCGCCACCGATGAAGCGGAGCAGGAACGCCCGCCGGTCGCTCTCCTCGAGCACCGCGCCCAGCCACGGCAGCTGCGGCATCGTCTGGCTCCACCGGCGACGGCGCTCCGGGTCGGACTGGTGCCAGATGAGCCCGGCACCGAACGCGATCAACGCGACGAGCCATCCGAGCGTCGCGCCCACGCCGCCGAAGCCGAGCAGCACCTGCACCAAGATCACACCAATGGCGATCGCGACGAACGGGAGCGCCTGGCTCAGTCGGCGCCGACGCGGTGCACCCGCCGGACCGGGGCGGACGGGCAGGACGGCCCAGAACGCGGCGTACAGGAGGGCCCCCAACCCGTTGATGCCCAGCAGCACGACGAAAGCGATCCGTACGCCGAGCACCGAGATTCCGAGATGCTCGGCTATGCCGGACGCGACGCCCGCGAGGATCCGCTTGTCCCGGGCGCGGTACAGCTTCCGCGGTTCGGTGCTGACGGTATTGATTGCCTTCTCCTCTGCTGCTCGCGCGGGGGGTGCTCGGGTCCGCGCCGCTATGCCATCGATCGTCACATGACGTGCGGGCCGCCGACCACGGGGACGCCCCGGACAAATCCGCCGGGAAGATCTCAGGGTGGCCTCAGGGTTCGCGCCTGAGGCGGGTCGGCACCCGTGCGCGGGACGATCGAGCAATGACCGATGCAGCCCGCCCACCCGCCGAGGACCCGCCCGGCTCGACCGCCGAGGAGCGCAGGCCCGACGAGGCTGCGCAGCCCGCCGAAACCTCGGAGCCACCGGCCGCGGAGGACGTCGCGGCCGGCCCCTCCCCGGCGGCGCCCGAGCCGGACGCGCCGCCACCGCCGGGCACGACCCCACCACCGCCACCGCCGGGCGCGCCCCCACCACCCCCACCACCGGGCGCGCCCCCACCACCCCCACCACCGGGCGCGTCCGCGCCACCGCCGGGCGGGTACGCCGGCACCGGTGGCTGGCCGCCGCCGGCCGGAGGCGCCTTCGCCGCGCGGTACGGGTTGGTCCGTCCGAAGCAGGGCCGGTACGTGGCCGGCGTCTGCGCCGCCATCGGGCGAGCCACGAACACCGACCCGGTGTTGTGGCGGGTGCTGCTCGTGGTCCTCGGTTTCTTCGGCGGCATCGGCATTCTCGTCTACCTGGCGGCCTGGCTGCTGATCCCCTCCGAGGGCGACACCGCGTCGCCGTTGGAGTCGATGTTCGGCAAGGGTCGGTCGAGCACGTCGCCGATCCTCGTGATCGCCCTCGCCGTCCTGGTCGCGCTGATGTTCGGCTTCGTCGTCACCGACGGTTTCCGCGCGGCCCTGCTCGGCGCGGCCGTGCTCGTCGCCGGTGCGCTGCTGCTGAGCCGGGCGAACAACCCGTCGGCCACCGCACCGCCGAACGCCGCCGCCGGACCGCCCGGCCCGGCGTACCCCGGATTTGGTACGCCGACGGGCGACGCACCCCAGGCGGCCGCCACCGGGGTCGCGGGCGGCCCGGCACCCGAGCCTCCGGCCGCTGGTCCCGGATATCCGCCGGCCGGCCCCACCGAGCCCGTGACCACCGCCCAGCTGCCGCCCGCGCCGCCCGCCCCGCCCGGCTACCGCCCCCCGTTCGCGCCGCATGGCCCGTACGCCGGTGGCGTGAACCCGCCGCCGCCCCCGCCACCCGCACCGCCGAAGCCGCCGCGTGAGCGGTCCCCGCTGGGGGCGGCGACGTTCTCGCTGATCCTGGTCGTGCTGGGCGTGGTCACCGCGCTCGACGTGGCGAATGTGATCAACCCAGATCCGTCGGCGTACTTCGCCGCCGCCCTCACCACGGTGGCGCTCGGTCTGCTCGTGGGCGCCTGGTACGGCCGGGCCCGGTGGTTGATAGTTCTCGGGATCGTGCTGTCCGCGGCGCTGGGCATCTCGACGATCGCCGAGTCGCAGGACGTCAGGCGGTTGCGCAATCAGGGTGGCAACGTCGTGTGGGCACCGGCGAGCGTCAGCGATCTCGAGCCCCGTTACGAGCAGAGCTTCGGCCAGGGCACCCTGGACCTCCGCGACGTCGACTTCACGGACCACGACGCCGAGGTCGACGTCACGATCAATGCGGGGAACATGGAGGTGTCGCTGCCCGACGACGTGGACGTCACCGTGTCCGTGCGAGTGCGCGCGGGGGATGCCGTCGTCCTGGGCCGCGAGATTAGCGGCGTCAACGTCGGCGCGACCCGCATCACCGACGACGGAGACGACGGCGCCGGTGGCGGACAGCTCAGGCTGAATCTGGTCGTCAATGCCGGCCATGCGGAGGTGGACCGATGAGAGCACACCGGACCGACGGCGTCTCGCTGACGTTCGCGGTGGTCTTCGGCGTATTCGTTGGGTGGTGGGGCCTGGCCCAGGCCATCGACCTGGAGCTGCCCACGGTCGGCTGGTTCGTGGCCGGCGCGCTGATCCTGATCGGACTGCTTGGCGTGCTGGGGGCGCTGCGTGCCGGGCGGACGGATTCCCGGCCCGGGCCGGTCACGCCGTCCGAGCCGAAGACCGATGGCGGCGACCCGGATTCGACCGAGATCCTGCCGCCGATCGAGGAACGCCCCTGACGCCACGGCGGGGTGGCGCGGGTGAATATGCTCAGCCGGTGGGGCGCTCTGCTCCACCGGCTGAGCCGTCTCGCCGCGCAAGGAGTGCGTACGCCATGACCGAGTCTCCCGCCGCGCGCCCACCCGGCAGCCCTCCGGTCGCGGTCGGCCCGCTCGGCCAGATCCGGGTCGGCGACCGGGCGGCCCGGGCGCTCACCACCGAGTTCGCCCGGCACCGCGGACCCAAGACCGGTCTGTTGGTCGGCGCCGAGCCGGGCTCCGCCGTGCTCGGGGAGGCGATCGGCGCTCTGCTGCCCGGCGACAAGCTCACCGTGGTCGCGCTGGGCGCCGGCGGCGCCGCGGATGCGTCCGCCGCGGCCGAGATGCGCGCGTACGTCACGGCGGTCGGCAGCGGGGCGGCGGACCGGGTACGTGTGGTCGACTCGATCGCCGAGGCCGACCCCGCCGACGTCGTGGTGATCGCCGAGCCGCTGATCGGCACCGCCGAGGAGACCCGCGCGACTCTGGACGGTCTGTCGAAACACCTCGCCGACGGTGGCGCGCTCGCCGTCTCGGCGGTGGCGGTTCCGGGGGTGGCCGCGGGCGCGAACGACGAACTCGAGCGGCAGGCGGCGCTGTTCGGCGTCGGCTCCGACCTGGTGCTGCTCAACACGCCGCCGCTTCGCGTACACCGGCTGCGATTCACGCAGGCGGACGCCGCGGTGGCCGAACGGCTCGCGCCGGCGTACCGGTCGAGCAGCGTGCCGCTGACGCGCGGCATGAACATCGACTCGAACGGCGTGGCCGCCGCCGGGATCGCGCTGGGACTGGCCGCGGCGGCCCGGGCCGCCCGGCCGTCGTCGCGCCTGTGGCTGCTCCTCGCGCTCGCCGCGCTGCCGGTGGCCGCGTTCTTCCGGGACCCGCGACGGGACATCCCCGAGGACGACTCAGCCGTGGTCGCCGCGAGCGACGGCAGGGTGCTCTCGGTGGGGCGGCTCCGCGACGAGCGCGTCGGCGACGTGGAGTTCCTTCGGGTCGCGGTCTTCCTGTCCGTGCTCGACGTGCACGTCAACCGGGCGCCGGTCGCCGGTAGGGTCGTCGACTACTTCGTCGAGGACGGCGGGTTCGCGCCCGCGATGGGGGCGGACGCGGAGCACAACGTCGCGGCGTACACCGTGCTGGAGACCCCGCGGGGGACGGTGGTCGTGGCTCAGCGCACGGGGGTCCTGGCCCGGCGGATTGTGCACCGCACCCCGGTCGGCACCCTGCTGGCGAAGGGCGAGCGGTTCGGTCTGATCCGGTTCGGCTCGCGGACGGACGTTTACCTGCCCGCGGACGCCGCCGAGGCGCTCGTCGCGCCCGGCGACCGGGTGGCGGCCGGCAGCTCTGTGATCGCGCGCTGGCTCTGACCGGACGAGCCGCGTCGGTTAGGCCGTCCGGCGCAGGCGCAGCCAGAGCAGCGGCCCGCTGACGAGGTAGCCCACGACGGCGAGCGCGAACGTGAGCCGGACGTCGATCAGTGCGCCCACGAACGGCAGCAGCCACAGCCACGGCGGCAGCTTCACGAGCCGTGCGAGCTTGGCGTACGGGAAGCTCGACACCATCGCGAACGCGAGCACGGTCACTCCGGCCAGCATCACGAGGCCGGGCAGCGGCAACCCGATCAGCACGGCGAACGCGAGCATCGCCGCGGCCACGGTCGTCGGCACGCCGCAGAAGAATCGGCCATCCTTTGGGGACACGTTGAACCGGGCGAGGCGGATGGCGGCTCCACCGGCGACGAACGCCGCGGCGACCGCGGCCGCCGCGGCTGGGACCTCACCGGCGAGCGAGGCGTACACAACCACGGGCGCGGCGATGCCGGTGGAGCTCATGTCCACCAGCGAATCCATCTGGGCGCCGAACGGGCTGCAGACACCCAGCCGCCGGGCGAGCGCGCCATCAACTCCGTCGAGGGTGGCGTACGCGATCAGGCAGATCGCGGCGAACCGCACCTCGCCGTGCATCGCCAGGAAGATGGCGAGGACGCCGAGCACGAGCCCGGCCAGCGTGCACGCCTGGACGATCGCGAACTTGCAGCGGCGGGCCGTCGTACGCTCGCCGGGCAGCAGCGGGATGCTGATCGGACCGGCCGGTCCGGCGCCGGCCGGCGCCGGGACCGCGGGGCTCACCGGCGCTACGGACCCGACCGGCGCGGTCGACACGACCGGTGCCGTCGACCCGACGGTCTCGGCGGTCAGGACGCCGGGGCGGGGGAGGTCGGCACGGCGCGGCACGTCGCGCCGGACGGTGTCGGAGGTGTAGCCGGTCGGCAGCACCACGGCGGTCGCGCCGCCCGCGGGTCGCGGCCCACGGCGTACCACGCGAACACGCAGGACCCGTCGGGCAAGACGGCCGCTGCGGCGCAGCCGACCGGCCCATTGCCGCCCCGCCGGACGGGGACTGTCTGTGGCACGACGCCGACGCCAGGGGGCTCTCGGCACGTATCCCTCCATCACCGACGGGTCCAGGCCGCCGCGCTGACCTGCGGGCGTGACTGCGGCCTACACCATCGCACAGGAGGGTGCGGCTTGGCGACAGCCGACGCAGGATCTTTAGGGTCTTGCGGGCTAGAGTGGCCTGCAAGCCGACAAAAGGTAGATCACGGTCAGTGACCGCCAGGTGCCCGACGACTGATTGTAGCCGGGCTGCCACCGGGGTTCCTCACGTGTGACCCAGCCGCTCCCGCTCGCGCGTGAGCCGCGACAGACCGTCGGCCGCAATCTCCGTCAGTCGGAGCCCGCCCGCCGCCCGTTCGGTCAGCCAGCTCGCCTCCGCGGTCGAGCCACCTGCGGCCTCGGTCACCCGGGCCGCCGTCGGCGCGTCGACAACCACCCGGAACAGCGCCCGAACGGCGTGAAAGTCGATCGGGTAGCCCTCCGGCCCGAGCGCGCTCGCATTGTGGCGGTGGGACACCGCGAGCAGCCCGGTCACCCTTCCCACCTGGCCGGTCTCCTCGGCCAACTCTCGGAGCAGGGCCGTCTCGGGTTGCTCGCCGTAGTCGGTGCCGCCGCCGGGCAGGTGCCACCGGCCGGCGCCGGGATACCCCTCGGCAATCCGGGTGAGCAGCACGCGACCCGCGGTGTCGGTCGTTACGCCATAGGTGGCGAACCGCTGGCCTCGATGCGGGCGACCGCGCTCGTCGAACGCGCTCCACCCCTTGGCATCGACCTCGCCGGCAGTGTCGGGCGCCGCGGGCCGGGTGCCCGCCGCGTCGGTCAGGGTCGCCGCATCGGGTACGCGAAGCAGCTCCGCCGCGTACGGCATCAAGGGCAAGGCGGCCAGCTCGCGCTCCTCGCGCCACGCCACCAGATCCGAGGTTCCGTCGGTCTCGCGCCGGAGAGTGCCGCCGGTCGGGACGACGTCGTACACGATGCGGTCGTGGTGCACGGCGACGCCGCGCCACGGCATCTCGGTGACGTCGGACACGACGCCGCGCAGACCGGTGATCCCTACCGTCAGCCCGGTCTCCTCGGCGATCTCGCGAACCACCGCGTCGGCCGGGTGCTCGCCGTGGTCGATGCCCCCGCCCGGCAGCGACCACACGCCCGGCGTGTTGGAGCGCAGCGAGGCGCGTACGAGAAGTACCCGCCCGTCGCCATCCCGGCAGACCCCGTACGCCGCGATCCGTCTCCGTCGCTGCACCGCCGTCCTCCGCCCCCGCGGCCCGCCGTCGGGGCCCGCGGTTTGAGGCTAGCCGGCGAGATCGGTCAGTCGGGCCGCGCGCATCGCCTCCGCGGTGACCTCGGTGAGCTCCCCCGCGGCGAGCGCGGCCAGCTCCGTCGGGGCGAACCAGCGAGCCTCCGATGTGGAGCCGCCGGTGTCACCCACGGTCGGCACGGTCGGAACGTCGACCGCGACCCGATAGAACGCCCGCACTCCATGCCAGTCGATCGGGTACCCCTCGGGCCCGAGCGAGGCGGCGTCGCGGTGGCTGGCCACGCCGAGCAGCTCGACGAGCCGGCCGCGCTGACCGGTCTCCTCGACCAGCTCGCGGATGAGCGCCGCGCCCGGCTGCTCGCCGTAGTCGGTCCCGCCGCCCGGCAGGTGCCAGCGCCCCGCGCCCGGGTAGCCGTCGGCGACCCGAGTCAGCAGGATTCGACGGTCAGGGTCGGTCGCGACCGCGTACGCCGCGAAGCGTTGGGCCCGGTGCAGGCCGTCGGGGCCCGGCACCGCGTGGAACGACGGAAAGTCGGGTGGCTCGTGCGGGCGCAGGTCCACTGGGCCGGCCGGAAGCCCGAGCGCGTTCGCGGTGAAAACGCGCAGGCGCAGGCGCTGTGCGTCCTCAATGGACTGCCAGCGCGCAAGGTCGGTCGCCCTGCCGGTGCGGTCGCTGAGCGTCCCGCCGCGCACCGTCACCTCGTAGATGAGGCGGTCGGTGTGGATCGTGATGCCGCGCTGGGGCAGCGCCCGCATATCGGCCAGCACATCGCGCAGGCCGGTGACCGCCACCGACAGACCCGTCTCGGTGGCGGTCTCCCGGACCACGGTGTCGTTCGGGTTCTCGCCGTGGTCGACCGCGCCGCCGGGCAACGACCACGCGCCCGGCGTGCCGGACCGCGGCGACGCCCGAACCAACAGCACCCGGCCGTCGAAGTCCGTGCAGACCGCGTACGCCGCGATCCTGCGCAGCGGCTGCAGGGTGGGGGTCACGGCGGGCATTTTCCCATGGTGATCGAGGCGACCGCCATGCCCTGATCGAGCGCCGTCGGCGTCGCCGGTGGCGCCGCGCAACTCCGTCAGAGTTGGGCGGCAGGGGCGGGGCGGGCCAGCGGGCCAGCGGAACAGCCAAGAAATCAGGGTCTGGATCCGGGTGGTCACCGAGGTCGGGAGCGCCCGCTTCGCGGACCGTTGAGCGCATGAACGAGAGTCCGCAAGCCAACCTCACCCAGCCGCCCTACAAGCCGCTCCGTCGCGTGCGCGACGACCGCATCATCGCCGGCGTGTGCGCCGGGATCGGCCGTTACTTCGGTGTGGACCCCACCGCGATCCGGGTCGCCTTCGCCCTGATCGCCGTCCTGACGTGGGGTGCCGCGCTCCTGGCGTACCCCATCATGTGGTTCCTGATGCCCGAGGAGCCGGCGCCGGCCCCGCCGTGGCCGACCACGACGCCGACCGGCTGAGCCTCACTCCCACTCGATCGTGCCCGGCGGCTTGCTCGTGACGTCGAGCACGACGCGGTTGACCTCGGGCAACTCGTTGGTGATGCGGGTGGAGATCCGGGCGAGGACGTCGTACGGCAGGCGCGACCAGTCGGCCGTCATGGCGTCCTCGCTGGACACGGGCCGCAGCACGATCGGGTGCCCGTAGCTGCGTCCGTCGCCCTGCACTCCGACGCTGCGCACGTCCGCGAGCAGAACGACCGGGAACTGCCAGACGTCCCGGTCGAGCCCGGCGGCCGTCAGCTCGGACCGGGCGATCAAGTCCGCGGCACGCAGCACCTCCAACCGATCGCGGGTCACCTCGCCGATGATCCGGATGCCGAGCCCGGGACCCGGGAACGGATGGCGCCACACCATCGCCTCGGGCAGACCGAGTTCCAGCCCGATGGCGCGCACCTCGTCCTTGAACAGGGTGCGCAGCGGCTCCACCAGCCGGAAGCGCAGATCGTCCGGCAGCCCGCCGACGTTGTGGTGCGACTTGATGTTCGCGGTGCCCGAGCCGCCGCCGGACTCCACCACGTCGGGGTAGAGCGTGCCCTGCACGAGGAACTCGACGTGCCGCTCGGCGTCGATCTCGCGCGCGGCGGCCTCGAAAACGCGGATGAACTCGCGGCCGATGATCTTCCGCTTCTGCTCCGGATCGGTCACGCCCGCGAGCGCGCCGAGAAAGCGGTCCTGCGCATCCACGACCTTGAGCCGGATCCCGGTCGCCGCCACATAGTCCTTCTCGACCTGCTCCGCCTCGCCGGCACGCAAGAGGCCGTGGTCAACGAACACGCAGGTCAGCTGGTTCCCAACTGCGCGGTGCACGAGTGCCGCCGCGACCGCGCTGTCCACGCCGCCGGAGAGACCGCAGATGACCTGCGCGTCGCCCACCCGGGCCCGGATGGCGGCAACCTGGTCCTCGATCACGCTGCCCATCGTCCAGTTCGGCTCGATGCCGGCGATGTCGTATAGGAAGCGGGCGAGTATCGCCTGCCCGTTCGGCGTGTGCGCCACCTCGGGGTGGAACTGCACGCCGGCCCGGCGTCGCGCGACGTCCTCGAACGCGGCGACCGGGGCGCCAGCGGACCCCGCGTTGACCGTGAACTCGGCCGGCGCGGCGGTCACGCAGTCGCCGTGGCTCATCCAGACGTGCTGGTCCGCGGGCAGCCCGGCGAACAGGACGCCCTCGTCAGGCCGCGCGGTCAGCCGCGTGCCGCCGAACTCCCGCCGCCCGGTGTGCGCAACCGTGCCCCCCAGTGCCTGCGCCATCGCCTGGAACCCGTAGCAGATGCCGAACACCGGCACGCCGAGCTCGAACAGTGCCGGGTCCACCTGCGGGGCGCCCGGTTCGTAGACGCTGGACGGGCCTCCGGACAGGATGATCGCGGCCGGGTCCTTCGTGCGCAGCTCGGCTACCGGCGTCGAGTGCGGCACGATCTCGGAGTACACGCGCGCCTCGCGCACCCGGCGGGCGATCAACTGGGCGTACTGGGCTCCGAAGTCGACGACGAGGACGGGTCGCGGCGCGGTCATGTTCGGAAGCCTACCGAGCGCGACCGCGCCCACGGTCCGACCTCAGGCCGGCGTGCGCAGCGCCGCCGGAGCATCCGCCGGTACTGCCGGCCGCCGCGGGGCGACCGGCGCGACCTGGGCGTACGCGGAGCCGAGCGCCGGCCGCGGGTCGACGTCGCCCCGGTTCGGCCAGAAGGACATGGCCCGCTCCGCCTGCGCGGTGATCGTCAGCGCCGGGTTCACGCCGAGGTTCGCGCTGACCGCGGCGCCGTCGACGACGTGCAGCCCGGGGTGACCGAACACCCGGTGGTACGCGTCGACGACGCCCTCCGCCGGCGTGGCCCCGATGGCCGCGCCGCCGAGGATGTGCGCCGTCACCGGGACGTTGAAGGCCTCCGTGATCGAACCGCCGGGCGCACCGCCGATCTGCTCGGCGAGCAGCCGGACCGCGGTGTTGCCGGCGGGGATCCAGGTGGGGTTCGGCGCGCCGTGCCCCTGCGTCGTGACCAGGCGGCGCCGGCCGTACCACGTCCGGCGGTAGTGGGTGGTCAGCGAGTTGTCCAGGGACTGCATGACCAGGGCGATGATGGTGCGCCGGGACCAGTCGCGCACCGACAGCATCCGAAGGTACGCCAGCGGGTGGCCGGCTACCGTGCCTAGCAGGCGCAATGGCCGGCGCGGGCCGCCGTCGGTCAGCACGGATTGGAGCAGACCCATCGCATTCGAGCCGCGGCCGTACCGGACCGGCTCGACATGCGTCTGCGGGTCCGGGTGGAACGAGCTGGTGATCGCGACCCCGTCGGTGAAGTCTAGCCCGCGACGCCGAGCCTGGCGGTGCGGCACGGTCGCCCCGAGGATCGACTCCGAGTTGGTCCGCGTCAGTGCGCCGAGCCGGCCGGACAGCCCAGGCAGCACTCCGGTGGCGCGCATCCGGTGCAGCAGGCGCTGAGTGCCGAGCGCACCGGCCGCCACGACGACCTGGTCGGCGTGGAAGGAGCGCCGGCGCTTCGCGAGCCACGTTCCGGTGCGTACCGTATCGATCTCGTAGCCCTCGCCCGACGGCGCGGGACGCACGGCGGTGGCCGTGGTGCGCTCGTGGACCTCCACGCCCAACTGCTCCGCCAGCCACAGGTAGTTCTTGACGAGCGTGTTCTTTGCGCCGTGCCGGCAGCCCGTCATGCACGAGCCGCAGTGGAGACATCCCGTGCGTTCCGGCCCGACGCCGCCGAAGTAGGGGTCCGGCACGGTCTCTCCCGGGCGTCCGATGTGGACCCCGACCGGTGTGGGGTGGAACGTGTGCCCAATCCCCATCGCCTCGGCCACGTTGCGCATCGCAGTGTCCGCCGTTGTTTCGCGGGGGTACGCGGTGACGCCGAGCATCCGCTTCGCCTGTTCGTAGTGCGGTGCAAGCTCGGCTCGCCAGTCGGTGATGTTCCTCCACTGTGGATCCTCGTAGAAGTCGGGCAGCGGCTCGTAGAGCGTGTTGGCGTAGACGAGGCTGCCGCCGCCGACGCCCGCCCCGGACAGCACGAGGACCCCGGAGCCCGAGCCTCGGAAGCCACGGGCGGCCCGGAGCAGATCGATGCGCTGGATGCCGAAGCAGCCCAGCCGGGGCGCCCACAGAAACCGGCGGGTACGCCAGGACGTCTGCGGGAACTCGTCGTCGGCGAACCGCCGGCCCGCCTCCAGGACGGCGACAGAGTAGCCCTTCTCGGCCAGGCGCAGGGCGGCCACGCTGCCGCCGAAGCCCGACCCGATCACCACGACGTCGTACCGCACCCCGCCATAGTGACCCACGGGTAACGTCCGTCGAAACCCAGCCCTGTGGTCACCTGGGTGGCGGAGGGCGCCCGGTGGCGTACAGCCAGGCGTCGAAGAGCTTGCGGAGCGACCTGCCAGAGATCTTCTCGGCGAACACGATGAACTCGGCCGTCGTCGCGTTCGCATCGCGCTTCATCGCGGCCCAGCCACGCAGGATTCGGAAGAACGCGTCGTCGCCCACGGTCATCCGCAGCGCCTGCAGCGTCATCGCTCCGCGGCGATAGACCGAGGCGCTGAACAGCGCCTGGCGGCCCGGGGCCGCGGGCGGCACCTGCCACACCTCGCTGGACGTGTTCGCGTACTCCTCCTCGAACGCCTGCCGGACCGAACGCCCGCCGGTGTGCTCCTCCCACAGCCACTCCGCGTAGCTCGCGAAGCCCTCATTGAGCCAGATGTCCCGCCAGTGGTGGACCGAGACGCTGTTGCCGAACCACTGGTGGGCCAGCTCGTGGGCCAGCACCCACGAGGCGTCGCGGCCCGGCGCGCTGAAGAACGCGTCCGAGTAGACCGGCCGACTCTGGGTCTCCAGCGCGTATCGGATCCGCTCCTCGTTGAGGACGACCCCGCCGTACGCGTCGAACGGGTACGGCCCGAACTGCGTCGCCAGGAAGTCGGCGACCTCGGTGGTCCGCGCGATCGTCCGGTCCTCGGGGCCGCCGGCGGGTAGGGACGCGGCGACCGCGGTCACCACCGGTTTGCCGGCATGCTCGCTCGTCTTGACCCGGTAGTGGCCGATCACGACCGTGGCCAGGTAGCTCGCCATCGGCGCGCCCTCGGACCACCGCCACGTGGTCCAGCGGCCGGCCCGGGTCTGCCCGGCCGGCACCCCGTTGCTGATCGCGGCGAGCCCATCCGGCACCGTGATCTCGATGGCGTAGGTGGCCTTGTCGAGCGGGTGGTCGTTGACCGGGAACCAGGTGCTCGCCGACTCCGGCTCGCCGAGTGCTAACCCGCCGTCGGCGGTGTGCAGGAAGCCGCCCTTGCCGAGGTCGGAGCTGTTCAACGGCGCGGGTACGCCGTCGTAGGCCACCTTGACGGTGAAGTCGGCCCCCGCGGTGAGCCCCGCCGAGGGCCGGAGCACAAGCTCATTCTGCTTCCGCGCGTACGCCGCGACCGCGCCGTTGATTCGCGCCGAGCGCACGGTCAGCCCGGCGAAATCGAGGTCCATTGAGGACAGGTTCTCGGTCGCCCGAGCGGAGATGGTGACGTCCCCGGTTAGGCGGTTGGTCGCCGGGTCGTACCTGACCTTCACGAGGTAGTGCCCGACGTCGTACCCGCCGTTGCCATACGTCGGGAAGTAGGGGTCGCCGATGCCCGCGGCACCGGCGTGGTAGCTCCGGCTCGTCGCGGCGGCCGTGCGAGGGTCGGACGCGGTGCCACCGTTCGACCCGCCGCCCGTGCATCCGGAGGTGGCCAGCACCGCCGCGACGACTGCCCCGGCGAGGAGGCGCGCCGGCCGAGCCATTCGCGGTCCAGCCATCAGCGGTCCAGCACGAGGCCGACCTTCTGGAACTCCTTGAGGTCGCGGTACCCGCACTTGGCCATGGCGCGGCGTAGCCCGCCGAACAGGTTCAGCTGGCCGTCGGGCTCGTCGGCCGGGCCGTACAGCAGGGTCTCCATGGTCCCGACCTGCTCGCTCGCGGGAGCGAACGCGCCGCGGGGCAGCTTCGGGTGACTGGCCGCCGAGTGCCACCAGGAGCCGCCGGCGGGCGCTCCCTCACAGAGCGAGAGCGGCTCGCCGAGCATCACCGCGTCTGCGCCGCAGCCCAGCGCCTTGGCGATGTCGCCCGAGGTCTGCAGGTCGCCGTCGGCGACCAGGTGCACGTACCGGCCGCCCGTCTCGTCGAGGTAGTCGCGCCGGGCGGCGGCCGCGTCCGCGATTGCGGTCGCCATCGGGACCCGGATGCCCAGCACGGTGTCCGTCGTCGACCACTCGTCTGCCCCGATGCCGACGATCACGCCGGCCGCGCCGGTGCGCATCAGGTGGAGCGCGGTCTTGTAATCGGTGCAGCCACCCGCGATCACCGGGAGGTCGAGGTCCGCGATGAACTCCTTGAGGTTCAGCGGCTCGTCCGTCGTGGACACGTGCTCGGCGGAGACGATCGTGCCCTGGATGACCAGGATGTCCACGCCGGCGTCGAGGATCACCGGGGCCAGCGCGAGCGTGTGCTGCGGGGACACCCGGACCGCCACGGTCACGCCGCCCGCACGCATCTCGCGTACCCGCTCGCCGATTAGCTCCGGGCGGATCGGCTCCGCGTACGCCTCCTGCAGCCGCCGGGTCGCCGGCGCGTCCTCATCCAGCTCGGCGAGCTCGTTGAGCACCTTCGTCGGGTCTTCGTACCGGGTCCACAGCCCCTCGACGTTGAGCACGCCGAGCCCGCCGAGCCGGCCGAGCTCGACGGCGGTGGCCGGGCTCATCGTCGCGTCGGACGGGTGCGCGACGCAGGGGATCTTGAAGGGGTACGCGTCCAGCTGCCAGGCGGTCGATACCTCATCCACGTCGCGGGTGCGGCGGCTGGGGACGATCGCGATGTCGTCCAGGTGGTAGCCGCGCTGCGCGGTCTTGCCGAGCCCTATCTCGACCACATCACGCACTGATATCTCCTGTCGTGGACGGCGCCGCCCGGTCAGTGGGAGTGGTAGTTCGGCGCCTCGACGGTCATCTGGATGTCATGCGGATGGCTCTCCTTGAGACCGGCCGCGGTGATCCGGATCAGCCGCCCGCGCTCGTGCATCTCCGGCACCGTGGCCGCGCCGATGAAGCCCATGCCCGAGCGCAGCCCGCCGACCAGCTGGTGGGCGACGGCCGAGAGCGGGCCGCGGTACGGCACCTGGCCCTCGATGCCCTCGGGGACCAGCTTGTCATCGGAGAGCACGTCATCCAGGAAGTAGCGGTCCTTCGAGTACGACCGCGCCTGACCCCGGGACTGCATGGCGCCGAGTGATCCCATCCCCCGATAGGACTTGTACTGCTTGCCGTTGATGAAGATGAGCTCGCCCGGGCTCTCCTCACAGCCGGCCAGCAGGCTGCCCAGCATCACGCTGTCCGCCCCGGCCACGATCGCCTTGGCGATGTCGCCGGAGTACTGCATGCCACCGTCGGCGATCAGCGGTACGCCCGCGGACCGGGTGGCGCGGACGGCCTCCATGATGGCGGTCACCTGTGGTACGCCGACACCGGCCACGACCCGGGTCGTGCAGATCGAGCCGGGGCCGACCCCCACCTTGACGGCGTCCGCGCCGGCCTCGACGAGGGCCCGTGCGCCGTCATAGGTGGCCACGTTGCCGCCGACGACGTCCACAGTCGACACATCACGCTTGAGGCGAGCCACCGCCTCCAGCACCTGCCGGTTGTGCCCGTGCGCGGTGTCGACCATCAACACGTCGACGCCGGCGTCGATCAACGCCCGGGCCCGCTTGAACTGCTCCTCACCCACCCCGACGGCGGCGGCCACCCGCAGTCGGCCGGCGGAGTCCTTGGTCGCGTTGGGGAATTGCTCGCTCTTCGCGAAGTCCTTCACGGTGATGAGACCGCGCAGTCGGCCGGCGTCGTCCACGAGCGGCAGCTTCTCCACCTTGTGCCGACGCAGCAGCGCGAGCGCGTCCTGCTTGCCGACGCCGACGGGTGCGGTGACCAGCGGCATCGGCGTCATCACGTCGCGCACGAGCGTGTTCTGGTCGGTCACGAAGCGCATGTCCCGGTTGGTCACGATGCCCAGCAACGCGCCGTCCGGCGCCACGACCGGAGCCCCCGAGATGCGGTAGCGGGCGCAGAGCGCGTCCACGTCCCGCACCGTGTCGTCGGGTGCGCAGGTGATCGGGTTCGTCACCATGCCGGCCTCGGACCGCTTGACGAGGTCGACCTGCTGCGCCTGATCCTCGATCGAGAGGTTGCGGTGCAGCACGCCGATGCCACCCTGCCGGGCCATCGCGATCGCCATCCGTGCCTCGGTGACGGTGTCCATCGCGCTGGACGCCAGCGGGATCGCCAGCTCGACGGTCCGGGTGAGCCGAGTCGATGTATCGACCGCGCTGGGTACAACGTCCGATTCGGCGGGCAGCAGCAGAACGTCGTCGAACGTGAGGCCAAGCGGCAGGGCCGGCGCCGGCGCGGGCGTGAACTCCATGCGTATCTCCCTCGGCGGGGTTGGCGTTCATGGTACCCATTGCGGCAGACCGGGCCGGCGCGGCCGCGACGCCGGAGATACCGTGGAGGCGTGCACGACGAGCCGATCGACCCGTTCTCGGGCGACCCCGTCGACCCGTCCGCGGGCCTCGAGGGTGCGGAAGAGGATGACACCGACCTCGACCCGCTGACCGAGGCCGAGCGGCAGGACGTTATGGAGGATCTCGCGGACCTGGAGATCTACCAGGCGCTGCTGAGCCCGATCGGCATCCGCGGCCTCGTGATCGAGTGTGACGACTGCCACGAACCGCACTACTTCGACTGGGACCTGCTGCGCGGGAACCTGCGGCACCTACTCACGTCCGGCCGCCCGCGCGTGCACGAGCCGGCGTACGACCCGGACCCGGACCACTACGTCACGTGGGAGTACGCCCGCGGATACGCCGACGGCGTACACGACGCGCTGACCGAGGCGACCGAGTCCGGCGGCGACGAGTAGCCGCTCGTCACTCGACGAGACCCGCGCGGAAGCCGGCCGCGACGGCGTGCGCACGGTCACGGGCGCCGAGCTTGCGGAACAACCGCCGGGCGTGGGTCTTCACGGTGTCCTCGGAGACGTAGAGCTCGCGTCCAATCTCGGCGTTGCTCTTGCCGTCCGCCATCCGGTGCAGAACCTGCAACTCGCGCTCGGTCAGCACGGTTCGCCGCCGAACCTGCGCGGCCGGCGCCGGCGGCTCGACGGAAGGACCGATGTTGGCGTCGGCGGACGCGTCCGACGGGCCGGTCTGGTCGGCGCGTTGTGCGGGCACGACGGTGGTGCCGGCGGCGAGGCCGACAGCGCCGGTCGTCGCGCCGCCGCCGCCTGGGGGCGCACCTCCGGGGGCCGGAGCCGTGCTGGCCGGTCCCCCGCCGGCCGGAGCCGTGCTGGCCGGTCCCCGGCCGGCCCGGGCACCTCGGGCGGCGATGCCGCCGCTCGGCGCGCCCGGGGCGGCCGAGACGCGGCCGGTGATGTTGAGGAGCAGCAGCGCCTTGGCGACGCAACTGACGAGGTCGCGGTCGGCGCCCCGGATGAGGCCGCGCGCGCCGGCGGCCACTGCGGCGGCCGCGTTCCGGGGGTCTTCGGCGCCGAACAGGACGATCACCGCCTCGGGCGAGCGAGCCAGGACCCGCCGGGTGAACCCGACGCTGTCCGGCCGGGTCAACGCCGTATCGGCGAGTACCACGTCGGCCGGGCGCTCCGTGAGCCGGGCCACGGCCTCCGCTTCCGACACCGCAGTCCGGACGCTTCCGGCAACCCCGAGCCGTGCCGCACACGACGCGATGGTCTGCGCGGCGAGCAGCGTCCGTACGCATACGAGGACGGTGGGCACTGGTCTCCTCCTCTTCTGAAGAGGAGGAGACCACGAAATGGTCCGATCCTTGTGCAGTTTCGGCATGAAAGAACGGGAAACTTCTGGACAGTTCGCCCGCGACGCTCGCATAGGGGCAGCGGTGGTGTGAGGTGGCCGACCCGCGGGTACAGGAGGACAGCCGCCGAAGCGACGCGTCGAGTTGGAGGGTGCGATGTCCAACGTACGCAGGCTGCCCGGGCCGATCGCGGACATCTGGGATTGGCAACGCCTGGGCGCCTGTCGCGGTCGGGACAGCTCGCAGTTCTTCCACCCCGACGGGGAGCGCGGCTCTTCCCGCAGCCGGCGCGAGGCCAGCGCGAAGGCGGTGTGCGCCCGGTGCCCGGTGCGCCCGGAGTGCGCCGCGCACGCGCTGACCGTCCGCGAACCGTACGGCGTCTGGGGCGGGTTCACGGAGAGCGAGCGCCTCCGCCTGCTGGCGACCGGGTGGGAGGACCTCGCCGACCGGCGACGTACCCGGGTCGACATCGCGCGCCTCGAGGCCCGGCTCGGCCGCGGCCACAAGTCGGCAGTGCCGGCGCAGCGACGCGTCGTCGCCGCCCAGCGCTAGCGAGCCTCCACCGTCACCTTTACCGTGTGCCAGCCGGTGGCCCCGCTGGGGACCGGGGGCTCCTGCTCGTCCGTCTGCGTCTGGCCCGTCCGGTCGGTCGCGCGCACGGTGAGCCGGTGATCGCCCGGCGTCGCCTGCCAGCGCCAGTACCACTGTCGCCATGTGTCGATCGACACCGTTCCGGCGAGGGTCGCCTCCATGAACGGCCCGTCGTCCACGCGCACCTCGACCTTGGAGACTCCGCGGTGTTGCGCCCACGCCACGCCCGCGACCGTCACCTGTCCCGCCGGCACCCGCCCGCCGCGGGGGGCGTCGATGCGTGACTCGGTCTTGATGGGCGCCTGCTGGGCCCAGCCACGGGGCACCCAGTACGCATCGAAATCGTCGAAGCTGGTCAGCTCCAACTCGACGACCCACTTGCAGGCCGACACGTAGCCGTACAGGCCGGGCACCACCATCCGGACCGGGAAGCCGTGTTCAACGGGCAGCGGCTGGCCGTTCATGCCGACCGCCAGCATCGCGTCCCGGCCGTCGCGGAGCACCGCCGTCGGCGTACCACAGGTCCATCCGTCGGTCGATCGGCCGACGACCTGGTCGGCCCCGTCGAGCGGCTCGGCCTCGTCGAGGACCTCTTTCAGCGGTACGCCGAGCCAGCGCGCGTTGCCGATCAGGTCGCCGCCGACCTCGTTCGAGACGCAGGCGAGGGTCACGTACCGCTCGATCATCGGGCGCCGCAACAGCTCGTCGAACGTGATGGTGAACGGGTGCCGGACCCGCCCGTGGACCCGCAGCCGCCAGGTGCGCGGGTCCACCTGGGGCACGACCAGCGCGGTGTCGATGCGATAGAACTGGCGGTTTCCGGTCACGTATCGGGAGAGGCCCTTCACGGGTGGATCTGCGTCCGCCGGCACGGCCGGGGCGGTGGACGCGGCGGCCGGCAGCCGCACGTCGCCGCGGGCGGCGGAGACGTCCCGGCGGGTCGACAGCAGCCGCCCTCCGAAGCCGGCGACGAGCGCGCCGCCGAGCGCGATGGCCACCCCCCGCAGCATGCGTCGCCGATCCGGTTCTCCCCGGTCGGCGACGCGGTCGGCGTCGCGTGCCCGCGGCGGCCGGTCGGCGTGTGCCGCTGGCAACGGGCGCTCGGCGATCAGCAGCCACAGCACGCCGGCAGCGGCGGCCGAGCCGACGAGCGACGGCAGCGCGGCAGCCGGCTCGGCGCCCGGGCGCGTCACCGCCGAGGCGATTCCCACGCCGCCGAACAGGGCGATGCCCGCGATGCCGTACCAGGGCGAGCGCAGGGCGAGCACCCCGAGCAGGGCCGCAAACGCGGCGAGCAGCACCAGCGTGCCGGTGAGCAGCGCCGTCTTGTCATGCACGCCGAACAGGTTGATCGCCAGGTGCTTGAGCGACTCCGGGACGTGGTCGACGATGACCCCGCCGACCGCCACCAGCGGCGTCGACGAGGGACCGGTGAAGACCCCGACCAGCTCGGCCACGCCGAGCGCGACGGCCGCCGCTGCGATCCCGACGAGCGCTCCCGCGACGCGTACCCGCATCAACCAAGTCTCGACGACGACCGACCGGTCGCAAAGAGCTCGCCATGATCGTCGCCGGTTCGTCAGATCTGATCCACACAACCTCGCCCGGAGTGGTGTCAACGGCCGGTCGATCGCCCACTCCCGGGCGAGGCTGTGTCGGTCTTGGCGCGGCTAGAAACCCGGTCCGTGCTGGTGGCCGTGGCCGTGGCCGTGACCGGCCGCGGCGGGTTCCGGCTTGGCCGGCTTCTCCACGATGAGGCTCTCGGTGGTGAGCAGCAGACCCGCGATCGACGCGGCGTTGGTGACCGCGTTGCGCGTGACCTTGACCGGGTCCACGATGCCCCGGCCGACCAGGTCCACGTACTCACCCGTGTCCGCGTCGAAGCCCTCGCCCCACTCGCCGCCCGCGACCCTCTGCACGACCACCCTGCCGTCCTCGCCGGCGTTCTCCGCGATCCAGCGCAGCGGCTCGGCCAGCGCCTTGCGCACGATGGCCACTCCGGTCGCCTCGTCGCCGGTCAGGCCGAGGTTGTCATCCAGAACCGAGACGACGTGCAGGAGCGCGACCCCGCCGCCAGGCACGATGCCCTCCTCGACGGCGGCCTTGGTCGCCGCGATCGCGTCCTCGATGCGGTGCTTGCGCTCCTTCATCTCGACCTCGGTGGCCGCCCCGACCTTGATGACCGCCACGCCACCGGACAGCTTCGCGAGCCGCTCGGCCAGCTTCTCCCGGTCCCAGTCGGAGTCGGTCACCTCCATCTCCTTGCGGATCTGGGCGATCCGGTCCTGGACATCGGCGTCGCTCCCGCCACCCTCGACGATTGTCGTGGTGTCCTTGGTGACGACTACCCGGCGGGCGTGGCCCAACACCTCGAGCCCAACTAGGTCGAGCTTGTGGCCCAGGTCGGCCGAGACCAGCTCGCCGCCGGTGAGGATCGCCATGTCCTGCAGCATGGCCTTGCGGCGGTCGCCGAAGCCGGGCGCCTTGACGGCGCACACCTTGATGGTCTTCCGGATCGCGTTCACCACGAGCGTCGAGAGAGCCTGACCCTCCACATCCTCGGCCACGATCAGCAGCGGCTTGCCGGTCTGCAGCACCTTCTCCAGGAGCGGCAGCAGCTCCTCGATGGAGGAGATCTTCTGTGTCGTGATGAGGATGTACGCGTCCTCGAGCACGGACTCGCCGGCCTCCGGGTCGGTGGCGAAATATGGTGAAATGTAGCCCTTGTCGAACTGCAGCCCCTCCGTGACCTCCAGCTCGGTCGCGAGCGTCGAGCCCTCCTCGACGGTGATGACGCCGTCGCGGCCGACCTTCTCCATCGCCTCGGCGATGAGCTCGCCGATCGTGGCGTCCTGAGCGGACACGGTGGCGACGTGCGCGACGTCGGCCTCGGTCGCCACCGGGGCGGCCTTGTCTAGCAACGCCGAGGACACGGCCTCGACCGCGGCATCGATGCCCCGCTTGAGGGCGGTCGGGTTGGCGCCCGCGGTGACGTTGCGCATGCCCTCATGGACCATCGCCTGGGCCAGTACGGTGGCCGTTGTGGTCCCGTCGCCGGCGACGTCGTTGGTCTTCGTCGCCACCTCCTTGACCAGCTGCGCGCCGAGGTTCTCGTACGGGTCGGTGAGCTCGATCTCCTTGGCGATCGTCACGCCGTCGTTCGTGATCGTGGGGGGGCCGAACTTCTTGTCCAGCACAACATTGCGCCCGCGGGGGCCGAGGGTGACCTTGACCGTGTCCGCGAGGGTATTGACGCCGTCCTCCAGCAGGCGCCGGGCGTCATCGGAGAAGCTAAGGATCTTGGCCATATGTGTCCCTTCACGGCGCACTGCCCCGGCCCGGCGAACCGGTCCGGGGCAGTGTCATTCTGAGTCGGTTGTCAGGTGGTCACTTCTCGATGACCGCGAGGACGTCGCGGGCCGAGAGCACCAGGTACTCGTCGCCACCCCACTTGACCTCGGTGCCGCCGTACTTGGAGTAGAGAACCGTGTCGCCGACCTTCACGTCGATCGGGATCCGGTTGCCCTTGTCGTCAATGCGGCCCGGCCCGACAGCGAGGACGGTGCCCTCCTGCGGCTTCTCCTTGGCGGTGTCGGGAATTACGATGCCCGACGCCGTGGTCGTCTCAGCCTCGTTTGCCTGGACCAGAATCCGGTCCTCGAGCGGCTTAATCGCAACCTTCGTCGCGGTAGTCACGGGCATACCCTCCTGGGGTATCTGGTTTGCGGTCCTCCGTTGCCCGTCGGCTCCGTCGTCGCGGGTGCCGGCGCCGGCGGGCATTGTTAGCACCCTCAGATGGAGAGTGCTAACCCGCAGGTTATGTCGGCGGCTAGCACTCCGTCAAGGAGAGTGCCAGCGAAGCCGCCCGGCGTACCTCAGCGATCTCGCGACGGCACGAAGAACTTGATGCGCTCGGCGCGGAATTGCGGCATCGTTCGGTAGAGGCATCCGCACGAACACTCGCGGAGGGATGGGCGATGCAGGCGACAATTGGCGACCGGCTGCATGTGCACAGCAATACCGTTGGGGCGAAGGACCGGGTCGGGGAGATCGTGGAGGTTCGCGGGAGTAACGGCGGCCCGCCGTACCTGGTGCGATACCCGGACGGGCACGAGAGCCTCGTATACCCCGGTCCCGACTGTGTGGTGGAGCACGCCACGAGCGAGTCGGCCTGACCATCGAGGGCCTCGCTGCCCTGCGTACCCCCGAAGGAACGACCGCGCTCGCCACGGCGGCCGAGCTGGCCGACCTAGATCCGCTGGCGGCGGCGTCGGCGCTGCGTGCCCGCGGCCATGAACCCGCGCTCGCGGCCGCGGCCTTGACCCAGGCCAGGCTGCGCCGGCGGGCCGTGAGCAAGTTCGGCCCGGCGGCCGCCCGAATGTTCTTCACGCGGACCGGGCTCGAGCAGGCCACGCGCGCCGTAGTCGCGGATCGCCGCGCGGCGAGGCTGGCCGCCGCCGGCGTTCGCACGGTCGCCGACCTGGGGTGCGGTCTCGGCGCGGACGCGCTCGCCGCGGCACGGGCCGGCATGCGGGTGTACGCCGTGGAGGCGGACCCCGTCACCGCCGCACTCGCCGAGGCCAACGCGCAGGCCCTGGGCCTGTCCGATCGGGTGACGGTGAGCATCGCGGACGCCACGACGGTCGACGTGTCGGGCGCGGACGCCGTCTTCTGCGATCCGGCCCGCCGGCGGGTCGGCACGGGCCGCCGCGTGTTCGACCCCAACGACTACTCCCCGCCCTGGAACTTCGTGCTCGGCCTGGCCGCCCGGGTCCCGCGGACCGTCGTGAAGGTCGCCCCGGGCATCGACCACGAGCTGATCCCGCCCGGCGCGGAGGCCGAGTGGGTCAGCGTCGACGGCGAGGTCGTCGAGGCCGCGCTGTGGTGCGGACCGCTGGCCCGGACGCCGCGCCGGGCGACCCTGCTGTCTTCGCGGGGCCGGGCACGGGAGCTCGTCGGTCCCCCCGACGTCTCGGCGCCGGCCGGCAACGTACGCCGATTCCTCTACGACCCGGACGGAGCGGTCGTCCGAGCCCACCTCGTCGCGGCGTTTGCCACCACGGTGGATGGCGTCGTCGCCGATCCCACGATCGCGTACGTCTATGCCGACGCGCACAGGTCGACGCCGTTTGCCCGACGGTTCCGGGTTCACGACGTGCTTGGCTTCTCCCTCAAGCGGCTGCGGGCCCTGCTGCGGGAACGCGGGATCGGCCGGGTCGAGATCCTCAAACGCGGATCGGCGATCGACCCCGAGCACCTCCGCCGGGAGCTCCGCCTATCCGGCGCCGGCGCCGCGACGCTGGTGCTGACCCGCGTGGCCGGGGCACCGACGACACTGATCTGCGATCCCGTTGACTGAGTGCGGGTCCGGCGGCCGGACGCCCGGCGGGCGCATCCATCTCCCGCCAGGTTGGCTGGACGAACGGCGCCAGTGTGACGATCAGATAGAGCCCGCCGAGGATGAGCAGCGCGCCGGCCAAGCCCAGCCGTTCGATCGTCCAGCCGCCCACCAGCCCGCCGAGCGGAATGCCGGCCCACGCCACCGCGGTCATCAGTCCCTGCACGCGAGCCATCAGCGGCTCGGGCACGCGCTCGTATGTCACCGCGCCGAGGATGGGGTTGATCGCGGCGATGCCGACGCCGGCCGCGAACGACACGGCGTACACGATCCAGAGGTCGTGGGCGATCGCGGCCGCGACGTAGCGCGGGCCCCCACCCACGACGAAGCCGAGCGCGAACACCCAGAACCGCGAGACCCGCGGCGCGACGGCGGTGAACACGGCGTTCCCGAGCACCGCCCCGATCGCGAATATGGCCATGATCGCGCCGAGCGCCACCGGCGAGCGAGCAACCTCGCGCGCCCACACCGGCAGGAACACCGAGGTGTACGCCGCGTCGAACAGGTTCGTGAAGAACAGCATCGCGACGATGGCGGCGACGAGGCGATCGCGGCGCAGGAATGCGAGCCCACCGCGGAGGGCGCGCAGGTAGGGCTCGCCAGTGGCCCGGCCGGCGCGGGGTGTGGCCACGAGAAGCCCGACGACGAGCGCCCCGAAGGCGAATGTGGCCGCGTCGATGAGCAACACTGTCGGCGCCTCGAACCGCCAGATGAGTACGCCGGCGAGCGGCGCCCCGAGCAGCGTCGCCAGCCGGGCGAGCCCGTCATGGAGGCTGGTCGCCCGGGTCATCTCGACGCCGGAGGCCGTGACCGTGTGCGGGAATACCACCCGCTTGGCGGTATCGCCGGAGCCGCGCAGGGCGCCCGCGGCCGCGACGAGGACGAGCAGCACGGGGAACGTCAGGCCGCGGTGCTGGAGCGCCGGGATGGCCGCCACGACGAGCGCGCTCGTCGCGTCGGCGACCACGCTGGCCCGACGGGCGCCGATCCGGTCCAGCAGCGGGCCGCCGAGCGCGCAGGCGAGGACGTACGGCAGCGTCTCGGCGAACGCCACCAGGCCGGTCTTGCCGGCGCTGCCGGTGGTCACGAACACGAACCACGGCAGCGCCAGGGAGGTCATTCGGGTGCCGATCATCGAGACCGCGTCTGCGGTCAGGAGCGCCACCAGGCCGCGCCTCATCCATCGCTCCCCTCGCTCGCAACCTCCAGGAACGGCATGATCTGGGCCTGCACCACGACGTGCTCCGCGTCCGGCGGCGCCGCGGTTGCCGCGTCGGGGTCGTCGGCGCGCCGGTACCGCGCGACGAGCGCGAAGAGCGCGTCGTGCAGCTCCTTCGCCTCGGCGGCGGTGAGCCGGAGCCGCCAGTCGCTGACGGTCACGCACTCCTGCCAGTCCCGGGGCAGGCTCGGCAGCTCGGTGATGAAGTGGTCGACCCGCTCGGCGTACTGGGTGGCGACCGCACGCATGTACGTCTCGGCATCGGCCCACCCTTCCGGGCCTGGGTCCTCGAGCGTGGTGGTCCGGTGCGCGGCTTTCCAGAAGCGCTCGCGGCCCACGCCGCGACCGGCGTCCTCGACGATGAACCCGTGGGCCGCCAGCTGCCGCAGGTGATAGCTCGTGGCGCCGCTGGATTGGCCGAGCCGCTCGGCGAGCTGGGTAGCGGTGGCTGGCCCGTGCTCACGGAGCACTCCGAGCAGCCGTACCCGTAGCGGGTGCGCCAGCCCGCGCAGTGACGTCGGATCGAGCCTTACCACGTCCCTAGGCATGTTTGCAAAGATACCTCTGCAAAGGTTCCTTTGCAACCTTGGCGCGCCGTCAGGCCGGATCTGCCCGTGGAGCGCTTGGCTTCAGCGGTCGACCTGCGCGAAGTCCCACACGTGGGGGCTGCGGGCCACCATGTGCTCGGGTGGATCGGCGAGCGGCTCCGCAGCGCTGCGCCACTTCGAGATCACGACGATCCGATGGTCGGTTGACGAGAACACCTCGGACGAGACATGCAGCGGATGCACCTCGATCGCGGGCACCGCGGTGTCGCACACCCACGCGAGCAGGTCGGCGAAGCGCTGCGGATGCGCCCGCACCTCCCACATCCGAACGATCACGGGATCGGACAATACACACTCACCCCGGCACGCTCACCAGGGCCAGAGGCATGGCCGAGTCGGCGGGCAGGTCCAACCGGCTCGGTGCCACTCCGGCCGCGGCGAGGTGCGACCCGAGCGCCGCGACCATCGCACCGTTGTCGGTGCAGAGGGTCGGCCTCGGTACGCGCAGCACGATGCCCCGCTCGTCGCAGCGCCGCTCGGCGAGCGCGCGAAGCCGGGAGTTGGCGGCCACGCCGCCGCCGATGATGAGCGTGTCGACGCCGTTCTCGTCGCAGGCGTCGACCGCCTTGGCGGTCAGCACGTCGCAGACCGCCTCCTGGAAGCTGGCCGCCACCTGGGCCACCGGGACCGGCTCCCCCGCCCGCTCGCGCGCCTCGACCCACCGGGCGACCGCGGTCTTGAGCCCCGAGAACGAGAAGTCGAACCGGTGCTCCGCCTGATCCCTCGGCGCGGTCAGGCCGCGCGGGAACTCGATCGCCCTCGGGTCACCGTCGCGGGCCGCCCGGTCGATCGGCGGGCCGCCCGGGAATGGCAGGCCGAGCAGCCGAGCCACCTTGTCGAACGCCTCGCCGGCCGCGTCATCGATCGTGCTGCCCACCGGCCGTACGCCACGGGCGAGGTCCTCGACCAGCAAGAGCGAGGAGTGGCCGCCCGACACCAGCAGCGCGACGGCCGGCTCCGGCAGCGGGCCGTGCTCGAGCGTGTCCACGGCCACGTGTGCGGCCAGGTGGTTGACGCCATAGATGGGTTTCTCCGCGGCCACGGCGTACCCCTTGGCCGCTGCCACCCCAACGAGGAGCGCCCCGGCGAGGCCCGGGCCGGCGGTGACGGCGATCGCGTCGACGTCGCCGAGCGTGATCCCCGCCTCGGCGAGGGCACGGCCCATGGTGGGCACCATCGCCTCGAGGTGGGCGCGGCTGGCCACCTCCGGTACGACGCCGCCGAACCGAGCGTGTTCGTCCACACTGGACGCCACCGCGTCGGCGAGCAGCGTACGGCCGCGGACGATACCGACGCCGGTCTCGTCGCAAGACGTTTCGATCCCCAGGATCAGGGGTTCACTCATCGCGCATCATCACCAGGGCGTCGGTGTTGCTGGGTTGGTAGTAGCCGCGGCGCACGCCGACGACCTCGAATCCGTAGCCCGCGTAGAGGCGCTGCGCCGGGCCGTTGTCCGCGGCGACCTCGAGGAGGACCTTGTGAGCGCCACGCCGGGCAGCCTCGGCGAGCAGCGCCTCCAGCAGCGCCCGGCCGACGCCTCGCCGCTGGGCCTCCCGCCGGACCGCGATGTTCTGCACCCACGCCTCGTCCGGCGGGTTGACGGCGAGCCCGGCGTACCCGGCGACCGTCCCGTCGTCCTCCAGCGCCACCAGATAGTGGTGTCCGTTGGCGAGCTCGTTCCAGAACATCGCGGGCGACCACTGCTCGGCGCCGAACAGGTCCGCCTCGATAGCGAGCACGGGCTCGATGTGCCACCACCGGAAGCGCTCCAACCTCACCGCGCCGTCCTCATTGCAGGACGGCCTTCGGAACCCCGGGCGCAACGGCGTCAGGGCGGCGCAGGTAGAGCGGGGTCAGGCGCTCGCTCGGCGCGGCGGCGTGCACCCGGTCCGCGGCCAGCGCGGCGAACGCCGCCGGCGGCGGGTAGCGTGGCTGGTCCGCCACCGCGAGCCCGAGCACGTCGGCGTACCGGAGCGCGCCGTCGCCGACCGCCCGCCGCACGCCCAAGCGGGCCACCGCGTCGAGCACGTCCAACGGCCTGTTCACGGCGGGCTCGGTGACGCGTGCACCGCCCGCGGCGTACACCGCCCAATAGATCTCGCGGCGCCGCGCGTCGGTCGCGACGAGGACGGGGCCGGGGGCGGCCTCCGTTGCGGCGACGCCGATCGCGTCGAGGGAGCACACGCCGTACGTCGGGATGCCCAGCGCCTGACCCATGCTCGCCGCGGTCGCCAGCCCGACGCGGAGCCCGGTGAACGGCCCCGGGCCGACCCCGGCGACGATCGCCACGAGGTCGCGGACCCGCGTCTCCGCCTCGCGCAGGACCGCTTCCACCTGGGGTGCGAGCAGCTCGCCGTGCCCCCGCGCGTCCACCGTGCGCCGTTGGGCCAGGAGCGCGACGCCGTCCGCAGAGATCTCCGCCAGCGCCGCCGTCACCGCTGGGGTCGCCGAGTCCAGCACGAGTACGCGCACGTTATGAACCCTAATGCGGCACCCGGTGCGGCTGCCGCACGGCGCGGATGCTGCGGCACTACCGCAGGCGACGCGGCCAGTCGCCGCCGTGACCGATGAGCTCGACGATGCGTGCGTCGTCATCGAGGCGCTCGATTCGCACCTCCAGGTACGCATCGGCGAGCTGCTCGACGATGCCCTCGCCCCACTCGACGACGGTCACCGAGTCGTCGATCGATGCGTCCAGGTCCAGGTCGTCCACCTCGGCTCGCGGGTCGGCGACGGCGCCGAGCCGGTAGGCGTCCACGTGCACCATGGGCGCCCGGCCGGCGCGAGCGGGATCCGGCCGGTGCACTCTGGCGATCACGAACGTGGGCGAGGTGACGTCGCCGGTCACACCGAGTCCGGCGCCGATGCCCTGGGCCAGCGCGGTCTTGCCGGCGCCCAGCGGGCCGGTGAGCAAAACCAGGTCGCCGGCGCGTAGGAGGCCGGCGAGCGCCCGGCCGAACGCCCGCGTGTCCTCAACGGTGGCCAGCTTGTGTTCCGTCACCGAAGCCGTCCGCCGTCGGCCACTGGGCCCACCTTCTCCAGGAAGTCGAGCAGGGCGTCATTCACCTCGTCGGCGTGCTCGAGCATCAGCACATGCCCGCTGTCGGGAACCGTGACGAACTCGGCGTCGGGCAGGTGTCGCACGATCTCCTCCGAGTGGGTCACCGGCGTGATCATGTCCTTGTCCCCGACGATGACGAGGGTCGGCGTCGACCGCAGCGCGGCGAGTGCCGGGTACCGCGCGTGGGTGTACAGCGTGCGCAGGTATCGGGCGACCGTCTCGGCCGTGGTCCGGGAGTTCATCTGTTCGACGAACGAGACCAGCGCCGGGCTCGGCCGCGGGGAACCGAAGCCGTACCGCCGGGTCAGCAGCCAGGCCAGGTCGGACGACGCCTGCCGCGCGCGGTCGATCATGCCGCCGGTCAGCCGGGACGCGTTGTGCACCAGCGGCAGCAGCGGAGCGCCCGCACGGGCGATGATGGCCGGCAGGCCAAGCTTGGCCTGCTCCAGCCGTCCGCCGGAGGTGGCCATGAGCACGACCGCGGCCACCCGCTCCTCGAAGTACTCGGGAAACAGCTCGGCGAACGCCATGATCGTCATGCCGCCCATCGAGTGCCCGACGAGGACGACGGGCCCGTTTGGCACGGTGTCGTCGAGCACCGCCCGCAGCGACTCGCCGAGGGCCGGCAGCTCGTACTCGCCCGTCTCCAGCTTGCCCGAGCGCCCGTGACCGGGCTGGTCGTAGAAGACCAGCCGGTAGTCCCCATGTCGGGTCAGCATCTTGCGCTGGAAGTGGAACGTGCCCATGTCCAGGCAGAAGCCATGCACGAACACGATCGTCGGATCGGGCGCGGACCGCGGCAGCCCACCGACATCGACCGCGAGGTCCCCGTCGAGCTCGACACCGTCGGCCGGTTCCACCACCTCCACGTACAGGTCGGTGCCATCCGGGCCCACCACGGTGAGCGCCTCGTCGTACGGCAGCTCGCCGAAATCCTCGTCGGCGTACGGGTCGGGAGCGCCCCGCTTGGTCCGCCGGACGAACGCGCGCTCGGCGGCGACCCCCGCGGCCACCCCGGCCGCGGCCACACCGACGATCGCTCCGATCAGTCCGACGCGCCTGGCGCGCGATGAAGCCGGACTCAAGGCGTCACTCCGTCGTACACCCGCGGGACCCTGGCGCTGCCGAATCGCGTCACGATCTCGTAGTTGATCGTGCCGGTGGCCGCGGCCCAGTCATCGGCGGTGGGCTCGCCGTGCGTACCCGGGCCGAACAGCGTCGCAACGTCGCCGGCCGCGACCGGATCGTCGCCGCAGTCGAGCACGACCTGGTCCATGCAGACGCGGCCGGCGATCGTGCGTACCCGCCCGCCGAGCGCGATCGGGCCGACGTTGGACGCCGCCCGCGGTACGCCGTCGCCGTACCCCAGCGGGACGACGGCGAGCGTCGTCTCCCGCCGCGTGGTGTAGGTGTGCCCGTACGAGACGCCCTCGTCGGGCGGGACCCGCTTGGCCGCGATCACCCGGGCGCGGGCGGTCATCGCCGGGCGCAGCCCGAAGGTCTGGCCGGCGATCGGCGACAGTCCGTACACCGCTATGCCGGGCCGGACCAGGTCGAAGTGTGCGTCGGGACGGGTGAGCAGGGCGGCCGAATTGGCCATGTGCCGGTACCGGGGGGTGATCCCGAACCGGGCGGCCAGCTCCAGCGCCTCGCCGTACGCCGCCAGCTGCCGATCGATCGACGGGTGACCGGGCTCGTCCGCGCAGGCGAAGTGGCTCCACAGCGCGACCACCTCGATGGCGCCGTCGGCCTCGGCCTTCGCCGCGGCCTCCACGAGGGCGGGCCAGTCGGCCACGGTCGCGCCGCCCCGGGACAGCCCGGTGTCGATCTTCAGGTGGACCCGGGCGGCCCGACCGGCAACCCCCGCCGCGGTCACCAGCTCGTCGAGCTGACGCACGCTGGCCACACTGAGATCCACGTCGGCGGACACGCCGAGGTGGAGGGGAAGCCCCGGCGCGAGCAGCCAGGCGAGCATGGGCGCGGCGACGCCGGCACGGCGCAGCTCCAACGCCTCGTCCAGGGTTCCCGCTCCGAGCCAGGTGGCGCCCGCGTCGAGGGCGGCTCGTGCGGCCGGCACCATGCCGTGCCCGTACCCGTCGGCCTTCACGACGGCCATGACCTCGGCGGACGTGCCGGCACGCAGGCGCGCGACGTTCTCCCGGATCGCGTCCAGGTCGACCCTGACCTCGGCCTGCCACATGGTCCCCAGCGTACTGATCGGCGTCTCCGACGAGCCTGCCGCGCAGGTCACACGCGTCCATGTGGCGTCCGCACCCTGCTTCCCGAGCGGACGGTGTACGCTCGATCGGAGTTTTGCGCAGGTGGTCTGCTTTTCGTGCTTGCGAGATACGTGCCCACGTAGGCCGTCTCGATCAGGACGAACAACGCCGCTGCTACAGAACCGGCACATGTTTCGTCACCGATAGAGAGAAGGCACAGCATGGCTCAGGGCACCGTCAAGTGGTTCAA
>DASXRC010000041.1:0-1709 GCA_036506795.1 Micromonosporaceae bacterium | reverse complement strand
GCGAGGATCTGGGTCGGCGTAGCGATCGTCGGGAGAACGTCGCGCAAGACCGGGTTCTGTTCTGGGTAATGCCGCACGAAGCGAGCGGACTCCGCGAAGCGCCCGAGGTCGTAGGCGCTGACATAGTCCTCGTGGACTTCTGGCTCGCTCTCACTTGCGGCCGCGGCCTCGACCGCCTGACCGATGTTGGCCCTGGCATCCAGTCCGCGTACGACGTCAAGACTCGGCGCTTCGATGATGTCCTTGAGTGCGCCGCCCGCCTCGATCGGGAAGCGGACCGCGCCACCCCCGATCGTCAAGCTTGTCACTCGCTCCGGCGTCTTCGCCGCGAGGAAGAGCGCCGCTGCCGTTCCGATGTCTGGACCGACGATATGGGGAGACCCCAGAGCCCATTCGTCGATCAGACGGGCCAGGAACGTCCCCGACGCTTCCGGTGCGATCAGTTCCGGGCGGCCATCGGAATGACCGAATCCCGGCATATCGATGGCGACAACCCGCCCGACCGCTGAGACGCGGCGCCAGATGCGACGAAAGGCCCAAAGCGTTTCGCGCCACGGCGCCAGCAGCAGAACCGTGATATCCGAGTCTGCTCTGTTGTCGGCGAACCTCACCCGCACCCCGTCGCAGACTCGGAAATAAGTAGAGATCGGCGAAACCGCCTCGGCGCTCATCTGATGGTCTCCTCCTTCTGTGCCCTCAGGCTGTGTCGACGCAGCCCCGGCTGTCGCGCGTCGCTTAGGTCACATGACTGCGACCAGGTGGGCGGTATGAGCGAGCAGGGCCGCCGCCACAGTGTCGAAGGGTTCGAGGTCGCGTTGGGCCCGGCTCATCACCACCGCGCCCTCGCACGCGGACAGCAGTAGCGCGGCGGTCGTCTTGGCGGCTGCCGCGTCGAGCCCGGCTTGGTGTAGCGCGTCCGCGAGCGCGGTCCGCCAGGTGCCGAACGCTTGCGCGGCCCGCTCGCGCACTTCGTCGGTCTCGGCCGCCACGGTCACCGCGACCAGTGCACACCCGGCGTGGAAGTCGGCCACGGTGAGCAGTAGACGCCACGCGCCGAGGAACGACTCCACGACCTGCAGAACGGTCGTACCGGGCGGAAACTCGAGCGGCCCGACCACGTGCTGTTCGGTCGCGCCGATCGCTGCGATGACCAGCTCGTCCTTGCCGCCCGGGAAGTGATGGTAGATCGATCCGCGCGGCGTACCGGTTTCGGCCAGCACAGTCGAGAAGGACGTCGCCTGCAGGCCGCGCTGGGCCAGCAGGCGGGCCGCACCGGCGGTCATCCGGTCCCGTACGTCGCTCGACATCGATCCTCCGGTTCGATTATGACGATCAGCATAGTCTCGTTATGATGACTGTCATAGTACTTTGAGAGGGGTCCCGCCATGCCGATGATCGATGTCTTCGCCGAGGCCGGTACGTTCGCCGACCCGCATCGCCTTGCCACCGACCTCGCGACCGCGGTGATGACCATCGAGCAGGTTCCGGACATCGCGATGTTCCGCAAGAACACCGCCGCGTTCGTGCACGAGCTTCCGCCCGGCGCCGTGTCCAACGTCGATGGCGAGGGCAACTACGTCCGCGTCCAGGTGCTCACCAACGCCGGCGCGCTGGACCGGGACAAACAGCTCGCAGTCGTGCGACAGCTCACCGACATCGTCGCCGCCGCTGGCGGAGACCCGACGCTGGTCGACCGGATCTGGGTGATG
>DASXRC010000040.1:0-2408 GCA_036506795.1 Micromonosporaceae bacterium | reverse complement strand
CCGATCCAGAAACCGGAGCCCGCGTCGCCGAGGAGCCAGCCGTGCCCGTCGGCGATCCGGTCGAGTCGGTGCCCGCGCACGGATGCCGCGATCGCGCCGGTGCCGGCGATGAGCACGGTGCCGTCCGGCTCGGCCGTGCCGGCGGCGAACGCGACCAGCGCGTCGCCCACCACCTCGTAGGGGCAGGTCAGGCCGGCATCCCGCCAGGCTGCGTCGAGGGCCGCCCGGCTCACCGGGTCCGCCACCAGCCGCCCGGCACCGGCCAACCCGATCGCGCCCGCGCGTACCCGGGTCGGATCCACGCCGGCGAGGGCCGCGCGCAGCGCGATCGCGATCTGCTCGCTGGCTCGGACGGCACCATGCGACGTCGGGTTGCCGCCTGCGGCCCGCCCGCTGCCGACCCCCTCGCCGCCCAGGGAGACGACCAGGGCCCGGGTCGACGTGCCCCCGACATCCATCCCGATCACGCATAGATCAGACATGTAGCCGTGAACCGCCCGGGCGAGGTGTGGCAAAGGTGGCAACCATGCTGGTCGGCGGCGGTACGCGGGGCAAGCCCCGGCGGGCTGTCCCGGCCCAGCGGGAGGTAACAGTTTGAAAACTTCTCCCACACTCTTGACAAGGTGGGCCGCGCAGTAAGAACTTTTACCACTAACAGTTAACACTCCTTTCCGAAAGGGTGGCCCTCGCATGACCGACTTCGAGGTGGAGACCGGTGGCGCGGGAGCCGCCGTTGTCGAGCCCTCGTTGGGCGGTCGGAAACCGGCAGAAGGCGGATCGGTTCCCCCGCCGTCGGAAGGGGTGCTGGCCCGGGTACGGGCCCGGTTGCCCGAGTTCACGGGCGCTCTCGCCCGCGTGGCGGAGCAGGTGCTGGCGGACCCGGCCGGGGCCGCTCGGGCCACGATCGTGGAACTGGCCGAACGCAGCGGCACGTCACCGGCGACGGTGACGCGGTTCTGCCGGGCGCTGGGGTTCGAGGGGTACTCCGAACTACGCCTCGGCATCGCGGGCGAAACCGGCGCGGCGGCCCGCACAGCGGGCTGGAGCGTCGACATCGGCCGCGAGATCCAGCCGACCGACCCGTTGGACCGGGTGCTCGGCCAGATCATGGCGGCCGATACCCGCTCCATGCACGACACCGCCTCGTTGCTGGACCTGACCGAGGTCGAGCGGGCGGCCGAGGCGATCACCAGAGCCAGCCGGGTGGACATCTACGGGGCGAGCGGAAGTGCCCTCGTCGGCGAGGAGATGCAGTTCAGCCTGCACCGCATCGGCGTGCCCGCCTGGGCCTGGACGGATCTCCACAATGGACTCGCCAGCGCCGCGCTATTGCGCGCTGGCGATGTGGCCCTGGGCATCTCGCACAGCGGACAGACCCGGGAGACGATCGAGATGATCGCCGAGGCCGGCAGTCACGGCGCCAGCACGGTCGCGTTGACGAGCTTCCCGCGCTCGCCACTGGCGGAGCTCGCCGACATCACGCTGCTGACCGCCACGCAGGCCACGACTTTCCGGCCGGATGCGCTGTCCGCCCGGCACCCGCAGCTGGTCGTGCTGGACCTGCTCTACATCGCGGTCGCGCAGCGCACGCACGACCGCGCCCACGCGGCGTTCCAGCGCACGGCCCGCGCCGTCGACGGCCACAAGGCGTCGAAGGAGGTGGGGCCGTGATCGGAATGCAGGCGTACGCCGACGCGGTGCGCCCCGTGATCGACAAGGTCCTCGACACCGCGCGGGATGGCGTGGCGGCCGCCGCCGACGTCGTCGCCTCGTCGCTACGGAACGGCGGCGTCCTGCAGGCGTTCGGGGCCGGCCACTCCGAGGCGTTCGCGATGGAGCTCGTCGGCCGGGCCGGCGGTCTCGTCCCTACCAACAGGCTCTCGCTCCGCGACATCGTCCTGTTCGGCGACGCCGACCCCGGGATCCTCGACGACCCGCTGCTCGAGCGCGACCCCGGCGTCGCGCACCAGATCTACACGCTCGCGGCGCCGCGGCCGCGGGATGTGTTTGTGGTGGCCTCCAACTCCGGCATCAACGGTTCCGTCGTCGAACTCGCGAAGCTGGTCACCGAGCGGGGTCACCGCCTGATCGCGGTCACCTCGGTAGAGCACACGGCCCGGGCCGTACCACGGCACCCATCCGGCCGCCGGCTCGCCGACTTCGCCGACGTCGTGCTGGACAACGGCGCGCCGTACGGCGACGCATTGCTGCCGCTCGACGGCGGCGGCGCGGTCTGCGCGGTCTCGTCGGTTACGGCTGCGCTGCTCGCGCAGATGCTGACCGCCGAGGTCGTACGACGGTTCCACGAGGCGGGAGAGGTCGCTCCGGTGTACCTCTCCGCGAACGTCCCCGGTGGGGACGAGCACAACAATGCCCTCGAGTCGCGGTACGCCGGGCGGATCCGGCGG
>DASXRC010000039.1:0-33133 GCA_036506795.1 Micromonosporaceae bacterium | reverse complement strand
GGAGCCGGGGCACCGGGGGCGCCGTCAGGTGGGCGTCGCGGTTTCGTTTCGTTGTCGTGGGGGTATCGCGGTCCGACCCGCCGACGGACACACTTAAGAAGCTCCCATCCACCCCCGAATCGAGTCTGGATCCCCGCAGTCGTGTCGAGCAACACTGATCCGTTCTGGACGGCCTTGGTCGAAGGGTCGGGCCGCTCGGTCGGCGTACCCGGCGGGCCCCCGCTGCGGGTCCTGCTCATCGAAGACGACGAGGCCGACGCGTTCCTGGTCCAGGAGCTGCTCGCCGAGGCGGACGCCGCCGTCGAGCTGACCGTCGCCGGCAGTGTCGCGGACGCACGGGAGCGAATCGCCGGCGCGGACTGCATCCTGTTGGATCTTGGTCTCCCCGACGCCGAGGGGATGGACGGGCTGCGACGGGTCCTCGCCGCGGCGGGCGGCGCCGCGGTCTGCGTGCTGACCGGTCGTCAGGACGGCCACCTCGGCATCGAGGCGGTCGCCGAGGGCGCGCAGGACTACCTTGTCAAGGGCCAGGTGGACGGCGTGCTGCTGGCCCGCGCGTTGCACTACGCCGTGGAGCGCAAGCGCGCCGACGAGAACGCGCTCCGGCTGCGCGAGGTCGAGCTGCTGCAGGCGGAGTCCGCGCGGCTCGAACGTGGCCTCCTACCGCAGCCACTGATGGACACCGACGCGGTCGCCGTCCACGCCTTCTACCGCCCGGGCCGCCTGCGGGCCCTCCTGGGCGGCGACTTCTACGATGTCGTGCAGACCGGTCCGAACCTTCTCCATCTGGTGGTCGGCGATGTGTGCGGGCACGGGGTCGAGGGTGCGGCGCTCGGCGTGGAGCTCCGGGTGTCCTGGCGCGCCCTGACCCTGGCCGGCGTGCCCGACGAGGCGGTGCTACCCGCGTTGGAGCAGGTGCTGGGCAGTGAACGCCGGCTCGATGAGATCTTTGCGACAATCGCGACCGTGCGCGTCGACCTGGCGAGTTCCCGGGCGACGGTCCGACTCGCCGGGCACCCGCCGCCGTTGCTCATCACCGGGGGGACGGCGGCTCCGGTCGCGGCGCCCACGAACCGCCTGTTGGGTGTACGCCCGGCGCCGCGCCCCGCGCACGAGGTATGGTTCGACTCCGGCGACTGGGCCATGTTCCTCTACACCGACGGGCTCATCGAGGGACGGGCCGGCGACGAGCGGCTGGACGTGTCGGGCCTCGTCCGCCTCGTCCAGCGGGCCCTCGCCGGCGGCGTACCGCTACCGGAGTTGCCGGCGTTCCTCGTCGGCGAGGCGGAGAAGCTGAACGGCGGCCCGCTCGCCGACGACGTCGCCGTGCTTCTGCTGACCGGAGGCGGTGTTCGGTGAGCCGCCGTCGACAGTGGACGTTGCGGCGCCGCGTGATCGCGCTGTCCCTGACCGCGGGCGTGGTGCTGATGCTGCTCGCCGCGAGCGCCGCGTTGGTGGCGACCACCAACCGGACGCAGGTGGACGCGCTGGCCAACCGGGCCGGTCCGCTGCGCAGCGCATCGCAGATGCTGCTCGCCGCGCTGGTCGATCAGGAGACGGCCGTACGCGGGTACGCGCTGACGGGTCGGCGGGCCGACCTCGGGCCGTACCTGAGCGGGACGGACGCCGAGCATAAGTTGCTCGCCGACATGCGGGCACTGCTCGCCGGTGAGCCGCGGCTCTTGGCCGACGTGGACACGGTCGCGGCGAGGGCGGCCGCATGGCGCCGGCAGTACGCCGAACCGGTGATATCCGCGGTCGCATCCGGCGATCTGAGGGCGGCCCAGAAGCTGGTGACCGACGCGGCGCGGCACCAGTTCGACGACGTGCGGGATTCCGTCGACCGGCTGCAGGACGGCATCGCGCGGTTTCGGGACCAGATCGCCGAACGGGCCAAGGAGAGCAGCCGGGTCCTGACCCTACTGTTGTTCATAGCGGTGGGCGTGGTCGTGGTCACCGGCGCCGCGCTCGTGGTGCTGATGAACCGGCTCGTCAACCAGCCCATCACCTTCCTGGCCGGCGAGGTACGGCGGGTCTCGGGCGGCGAGTACGACCACGCGATCGCCGGCACGGGGCCGCCGGAGCTGGCCAGCCTGGCCAGAGACGTCGAACGGATGCGCCGACAGATCGCCTCCGACCTGGCCGAGGTCAGGGCCGCCCGCGAGCGGGTGGAGGTCGTCAACGCCCAGCTGGAGGCCCAGGCCGCCGAGCTCGCCCGTTCGAATCGCGACCTCGAACAGTTCGCGTACGTCGCCTCGCACGATCTGCAGGAGCCGCTGCGTAAGGTGGCCAGCTTCTGCCAGCTGCTGCAGCGCCGGTACGGCGGCAAGCTCGACGAGCGGGCCGACCAGTACATCGCGTTCGCCGTCGATGGGGCGCAGCGCATGCAGCGGCTCATCGCCGACCTCCTCGCCTTCTCCCGGATCGGCCGGCCGACGGGCGAGTTCGGCCTCGTCGATCTCGACAGGGTGATGGCGGAGGTCTCCGATCAGGTCGACGCGACGCGGCGGTACGCCGGCGGCCAGATCACGTGGAGCGACCTGCCCATCGTGAGGGGCGACGAGCCGTTGCTCGCCACGCTGCTGGCCAACCTCGTGAGCAATGCGCTGAAGTTCCGCCGGCCGGACGAGCCACCGAAGGTGCACGTCTCGGCGCAGCGGGAGGGCCACGAGTGGGAGATCACCTGCCGGGACAACGGCATCGGCCTGGAGGCCGAGTTCGCCGAGAAGATCTTCGTGATCTTCCAGCGATTGCATCCGAAGGACGCGTATCCCGGAACCGGAATCGGGCTGGCCATCGCGAAGAAGATCGTTGAGTATCACGGCGGGCGGATCTGGGCGGATACCGAGGTCGTCGATGGCGCCGCGATCCGTTTCACCCTGCCGGAGGTCGTCGAGGCGACGCCGGAATCGGCCGACGAGGCCGGATCCGCTGAGAGGGAGGCAGCGATTTGACCACACCCGCTGACGGCCCCAGACCCATCGAGGTCCTGCTCATCGAGGACGACCCCGGTGACGTGCTGATGACGAGGGAGGCGTTCGAGGAGCACAAGGTCCGCAACCGGCTGACGGTGCTCACCGACGGAGCCGAGGCGCTCGAGTACCTCCATCGCCAGGGTGAGTACGCCGACGTGGAGCTACCCGACCTGATCCTGCTCGACCTGAATCTGCCCAGGCGCGACGGCCGGGAGGTGCTCGCCGACATCAAGAAGGACGACGAGCTGCGCCAGATTCCGGTCGTGGTGTTGACGACATCGAACGCCGATGAGGACATTTTGGGCAGCTACCGGCTGCACGCGAACGCGTACGTGACGAAGCCCGTGGACTTCGACCGGTTCATCTCGGTGGTGAAGCAGATCGACGAATTCTTTGTCAGCGTGGTCAAGCTCCCACCGAAGAACTGATCCGGGGCTGCGGTCAGTAATAGCCCGAACACGTTTCGTCCCGGTGTGCGAAGTCGGCCGAAAGGCGGACGCAGCTGGGGTTCCAACGCGAACGTCCTCCGGTAAGCTGACGGCCGGCCGCCGCCAGGAGGCGCTTCCCGGCGCCGGTGGATGGCCGTCGCCGAGTGGCCGTTGCGGCCAGCCGGGGAACCAGGCAACTGGGGTGAGTCCGCGCCAGCGGTAGGGGTCGTTCCGTCCCGAACCCGTCAGCTAACCCGGTAGGCGGCAGACGGAAGGAACCGCGTTCGTGACAGTCACGGGAGCCGTACGCCGGCGCGTTGCGCTGGTCGTGGCGCTCGTCGCGGCCGCCGCGGTGCTCCTCGGCGCGCCCGGGCTGCCCGCCTCGGCCAATCCGTCGCCCAGCCCGTCGGCCACGAACGACTCGACGGACGACGAGGGCGCACCGAAGACTCTTCGCGATGTGCTCGAGGCGGCTGGCCGCGGCTACATCGACGCCAAGAACCGGCTCGAGCAGTCGAAGCGGAAGCAGGTCCAGCTCACGCTGCAACTGCAGCGCGCGGAGGACCGGCTCGTCGCACTCACCGGTGAGGTCGGCGCGGTTGCGGCGATCGCGTACCGGACCGGCCGGCTCAGCGCGGTCAGCGCGCTTCTGAACAGCACCTCGCCGGACGCGTTCCTGGAGCGAGCCGTCGCGGTGGACGTGCTGGCGCTGCGCGACGACGCGACGATTCGCAGGCTGACCCAGGCGCGCAACGAGTGGCGGCGCGCGAAGGCGCAGTACGACGCCGAGGTCCACGAGGGCCAGAGGCAGCTGGCCATCATGAAGAAGCGCAAGGACGACGCCGAGCGGGCCCTCGCCGCGGTCGGCGGCCGACCGACCGGCGGGTACGTGAGCGTCAACTCCCCACTGGCCAGGCCGGCGCCGCGTAACCCGGACGGGAGCTGGCCGCGCGAGTCCTGCACGATCGACGACCCGACGACGTCGAGCTGCATCACACCGCGCATGCTGCACGCGTACCTGGAGGCGCGGGCGGCCGGCTTCACCCGCTACACCTCCTGCCATCGATTCGGCGGGTCGGGTGAGCACCCGAAGGGCCGCGCGTGCGACTTCTCCGCCTCGAGGTACGGGTTCGGCGGCACGGCCACCGGCGGTGACCGGCTGTACGGGAACAACCTGGCCGCGTTCTTCGTCCGCAACGCCGACCGGCTGGGCGTGCTGTACGTGATCTGGTTCAGGCAGATCTGGTTCCCGGGCAGTGGCTGGCGGTCATACAGCGGGTGCTGCGATGCCGCCAGCATGCACACCAACCACGTGCACCTATCCGTGTACTGATGCGGAACCCGCCGACGGAACGCCCCCGCGCCCTGCCGTCCGGCCTCGCCGCCACGCTCGTCTTCGTCGCGAGCGGTGCGGTGCTGGTGCTCGAGGTCGTGGCCCTGCGCCTCGTCGGTCCGTACGTCGGGGTGACGCTGCAGACCAGCAGCGCCGTGATCGGCGTGGCGCTCGCCGCCATCGCCTACGGGGCGTGGCTGGGCGGCTGGCTGGCCGACCGGGCCAACCCGCGGGGCCTGCTCGCGCCGACGCTCGTCCTCGCCGGGATCACGACCGCGCTCACCCTCCCGCTCGTCCGGTACGCCGGGGAGCTGCTGCGGGGCAGTGCGGCCGGCGGAATACTGCTGCTCGCTGGGCTGGCCGCGTTCGTGCCGGCCGCGATGCTCGCGTCGATCACTCCGCTGGTGGTCAAGCTGCAGCTCGGGGACCTGCACCACACCGGACGCGTGGTGGGCAGGCTGTCCAGCATCGGCACGCTCGGTGGGATCACCGCCACGCTGGTGACCGGATTCGTGCTCGTCGCGGCGCTGCCCACGAGCATGATCATGCTGAGCCTCGCCGCGCTGCTCGGCGCGTTCGGGCTCGCCCTCGGCGTATACCTCCACCGCGTGGACCGGGATGCGCCGCCCGGCCGGCCGGCGACCAGGGCTCTGCTCGCCGTGGTCGGCCTCGCCGCGGCGGGGTTGACGGCCGCCGCGCCCAACCCGTGCGACGCGGAGACTGCGTACCACTGCGCCGCGGTCCTGGTCGACGACGAGCGGCCGACCGGCCGCCTGCTGATGCTCAACTCCGCCCGGCATTCATATGTGGACCTGGCCGACCCGCGGCACCTGGAGTTCGAGTACACCCAGTGGATCGGCGCCCTGGCCGACGTGATGGCGCGCGACGGCGTACCCCTCGATGCCCTGCATATCGGCGGCGGTGGCTTCACACTGCCGCGCTACTTGGCCGCGACCCGGCCGGGCACCCGCAGCGTGGTGCTCGAGCTCGACGGCGAGTTGGTGGCGCTGGACCGCGCCCGGCTGGGGCTGCGCATCGGACCGGATCTGCGCGTCGTGGTCGGCGACGCCCGGGTCCAGCTGCGTCGCCAGCCGGCCGCCGGGTACGACCTGGTGATCGGTGACGCCTTCGGGCACCTGGTCGTGCCCTGGCACCTGGCCACCCGGGAGATGGCCGAGCAGATCCGAGCCGTGCTGCGCCCGGCCGGGGTGTACGCGCAGAACGTCATCGACTACCCGCCGGCGCGGTTCATCCGCGCCGAGGTGGCCACCGTCGCCGCCGTCTTCCCGCAGGTGGCACTCGTCGCACCGCCGGACGCCCTCGACGGCCGTGTCGGGTCCAACTACGTCATCGTCGCGTCGTCCGCGCCACTGCCCCTGGACGCGCTGCGGCTCCGCGTGGCGCAGAGCGCCGGCGGCCCCGTCACGGTGATCACCGGTGCGGCACTCGAGTCGTTCGTCGGCGACGCGCGGGTGCTGACCGACGACTATGCGCCGGTGGATCAGTTGCTGGTCAGGCCCTGACCGATTTCGTCAGCGGGAGGTTATCGGGCTCGACGGTTGGGCATCTGGAGGCATGCGCGAGGACCGCGCGCTCGGAGGCAGGTACCGACTGGTCGAGCGGCTTGGCACCGGCGGCATGTCGGTGGTGTGGCGCGGCTTCGACGAGGTGTTGGGCCGGCAGGTCGCGATCAAGGTCCTCGCCAGCCAGCTGGCGGCGGCCGCGCCGCTCCGGGACCGGCTGCGGGTGGAGGCACAGGCCGCGGCCCGGCTATCCCATCCCAACATCACCAACGTGTACGACTATGGCGAGGCATCCGTGGACGGCGGCCCGCCTGTGCCATACGTCGTCATGGAGCTGGTCGACGGCGAGTCGTTGGCCACTCACCTGACCGGGGAGGCGGCGCTGCCGTGGCGTACGGCCGTCGCGGTCGGGGCCGAGGTGGCCGCGGCCCTCGCCGCCGCCCACGCCCGCGGCATCGTCCACCGGGACGTGACGCCCGCGAACGTGATGCTCACGACGGTCGGCACCAAGGTGGTGGACTTCGGCATCTCGGCTCTCATCGGCGAGACCGACGCCGGCCCTGACGGAAGCCTGCTCGGAACCCCGGCGTATCTGGCCCCGGAGCGTCTCGACGGCGGCCCGGTGTCGCCCGCCACCGACGTGTACGCCCTCGGGCTGCTGCTCTACCGGACGCTGACCGGGCACCTTCCGTGGCGAGTGACGACGACCACGCAGATGCTCCGAGCCCATCGGTACGAGGAGCCGGGCCCGTTGCCGGCCGTCGACGGCCTGCCCGAGGAGGTGGCCGGGCTGTGCGGGCGGTGCCTGGCCAAGTCGCCGGACGATCGGCCGACGAGTGCCGAGGTCGCGGTCGTGCTCGCCGAGGTCGCGGGCGTGCCCCTGCCGGTCTCGCCTGCGGGTCGGCCGGTCTCGCCCGTCGCTGTGCCGGTCTCGCCCGCCGGTGCTCCGTCCACCGAGGACGGGACCTCGGCCATGCGCTGGCCCGCCGCGGCGCACACGACGATTCTGCCCGGACAGCCCGGTGCGGCCTCGGCGGCACCGCTCGGCGAGAGCACGCGGACGATGCGCCGCAGCCGATCCGAGGCGGCGTTGATCGCGGCCGGGCTGCTGCTCGCCACCGGCGTGGTGTGGGCCTTCACGGGTGCCTCGTCGCCTCAACGTGGCGATGTTCTCGCCGCGCCGCAGGCCCAGGCGGCGGGCCTCGGGGCGGGTTCGGGGGTCGCGGAGACGCCGAGCTGCCGGGTCGAGTACCGCACCGACCTCGATACCGGGCGCGCCTTCAGCGCCGAGCTGACCATCACCAACGCCGGGAGCCGGCCCGTCGACGGCTGGGCGCTGACGTTCGACCTGCCGGGCGATCAGCGGCTGAGGGGCGCGAGCTCGACCGGGATGGCGCAGTACGGGCGTACCGTCGTCGCACGGCCGGCCGCGGCGGACGCCAGGTTGGCACCGGGCGCGTCGGCCCTGCTCGTGCTGGTCGGCACCTACCGCACGGCCAACCCGCTGCCGCTCGCGTTCGCCCTCAACGGCACCACGTGCCAGGCGGTCGTGCACGGCGCCTCGACCGCAGGGATGGGGGCGGGGAACGGCATCGCCGTCGCCGGGGTGGCCGACCGGGGCAACGACGGAGACGGCGGTGGCAGTTCGGGCCACCGGGATCACGGCGGGTCGGGCAAGGGCAAAAAGGACGAGGGCTGACCGGCCACCTACGTCGCCGCTGCGAACCGTTGCACCTGTTCCGTCGGGCCGGCGACGATCATCAGCGCGCCGGGCGGCACGACCGTCTGGGGTTGCGCGTACACGAAGTCCCGGCCGGTTTCCTTCACGCCGACGACCGTGACGCCGTACCTCGTCCGCAGCCCGACATCGGCGAGCGTACGGCCCACCGCGTCCGTTGGCGCGCGGGTCTTGGCGATCGCGAAGCCGTCGTCGAACTCGATAAAGTCGATCATGCGGCTGGTGATCAGGTGCGCGACCCGGTCGCCCATGACGGCCTCGGGGTAGATGACGTGCTGCGCCCCGACCTGACGCAGGATCCTGCCGTGCTTCGCAGTGATGGCCTTCGCCCAGACCTCGCGGACGCCGATCTCGACGAGGGCGAGCACGGTAAGCACGCTCGCCTCCAGATCGGCGCCGATGCCGACCACCGCGCGATGCAGCTCCGGTACGCCAAGTTGGCGCAGCGCGTCCTCGTCCGTAGCGTCCGCCTGAACGACGTGCGCGAGCCGGTCCGACCAGTCCTGGACGATGCGCATGTCACTGTCGATGCCCAGCACCTCGTGGCCGAGCCGGGTCAGCGAATCGGCCACCTGTCCGCCGAACCTGCCGAGCCCGATCACCACGACGCTGTCGCCGGCGCTGGGTGCCTTGTTGTCAGCCAACGATCGGTCGCTCCTCCGGATAGCGGTAGCGGGCGCGCCGCTCGCTCAACGCGAGTGCTGAGGCCACCGTAATCGTCCCGACCCTGCCCACGAACATCAGGACGATGAGGACGGCCTGGGCGGGCGCGGGCATCGCCGGAGTGATACCCGTGGAGAGACCTACCGTGGCGAACGCGGAGATCGTCTCGAAGAGCACCTGCTCCAGGGAGTACGTCGTCAGTGCCAGCAGCGCCAGGGTGCCGGCTGCGACCAGCCCGACGCCGAGCAGAGCCACGGTCAGCGCCTGGCGCTGGGTCGCCTCCGCGATGCGCCGGCGCCCGATCACCACGTCGCGATGGGCCCGCACGTCCGCCCAGATGACGAACGCCAACAGGAAGAAGGTGGTGACCTTGATGCCGCCGGCGGTGCCGGCGCTGCCGCCCCCGATGAACATCAGCACGTCGGTGACCGCGAGCGTCTCGCTGTTCATGTCGCCGAAGGTGACCGTGTTGTACCCGGCGGTACGTGGGGAGGTGCCCTGGAACAGCGCCGCTAGGATCTTCGTCGGTACGCCGAGCGGGCCGAACGTGCGGGGGTTGCTCCACTCGAAGGTGAGCATCACGAGGAACCCGACCGCCAACAGCGCCGCCGTGCCGTACACCGTCAGCTTGGTGTGCGTCGACCAGCGCCGTATCCGCGCGCGCTGGCTTGTCAGCTCGAACACGACCGGGAATCCGATGCTGCCGGCGACGATCGCAACGATCAACGGCAGGCAGATCCACCAGTCGGCCACAAAGCTCTCCAGGTTGTTGGAGTACAGCGCGAAGCCGGTGTGGTTGAAGCCCGAAATGGAGTGGAACACGCCGTGCCATAGCGCGTCGCCGAACGAGTAGCGATAGCCGAACCAGAACCGCCCAGTGAGAACCGCGGTCACGGAGAGCTCGACGACGAGGGTCCAGACGGCCACCCGGACGAGCAGGCGACGAAGGTCGCCGAGGCCAACCGCGTGCGTCTCCGCCTGGGCGATCAGCCGGCTGCGCAGGCCCCATCTGCGGGCCACCAGCAGCCCGAGCAGGGATGCGAGGGCCATGATGCCGAAGCCGCCCACCTGCATGAGCAGCAGAAGCACCACCTGACCGAACGGTGACCAGTAGGTGGCCGTGTCGACCGTGGCCAGGCCGGTCACACAGCCGCTCGACGTCGCCGTGAACAGCGCAGTGAGCAACGGCGCGCTACCCGGGCCGCGGCGGGAGATCGGCAGGAGGAGCAGGGCCGTGCCGATGGTCACCCAGGCGATGAACGCGAGCGGTAGGACCCGAGCCGGATGACGTAGCGCCCGCGGCATGGCCCTCCTCGGATCGTGATCGGTTTCGGCTGGTTCATACCATCAACGATCGCGGACCGGCCACCCGCCATCCTCGCGCCCGCCCGACGGTCCCCCGCGCCGCGGGTAGCGTCGGGCGCGTGGATCGAGACGCGAGGCACCTCGCCGTCGTCAGTGGTGGGGGTACGGGGATCGGCGCGGCCATCACCGGCGGGCTGGTCGTCGACGGGTACGACGTGGTGATCGTCGGTCGGCGCACGGAGGTCCTGACCGCAACCGCGGCGACGGTGTCCGACGAGGCCGGCCGGAAGGACGCGGTCACCACGGTGACCGCGGACCTCACCGACCCGGCCCAGGTCGGCCGGGTGGTGGACGCGGTCGGGGAGAGGCCGGTCGACGCGTTGATTAACAACGCCGGCGGGTACCTGGGCGGATCCGACGACGACCTCGTCGCCGTCGCCGAGTGGTGGCGACGCAACCTGGACGCCAACGTGCTGACCGCGGTGCTGCTGACGACCGCGCTGCGCTCGCGACTGCGCCGACCGGGCGGACGGGTCATCCTGCTGAGCTCGATCGCCGCGCAGCGGGGTGGCGGCGGACCGTACTCCGCCGCGAAGGCGGCACTGCACGGCTGGGCATACGACCTCGCCGCCGAGTTCGGGCCGGACGGCGTGACGGTCAACGTGGTCTCGCCCGGATACGTCGCCGAGACGGAGTTCTTCGCCGGCCGGATGACCGCGGAGGGGCACGCGGCGCGGGTGGCGCAGACCCTCGTCGGGCGCGCGGGCGCACCCGACGACATCGCGGCGGCGGTGCGCTGGCTCGTCGGACCCGGCGGCGGCTACGTCACCGGCCAGGTGATTGGCGTCAACGGCGGCTCGGTTCTGGGCCGCTGACCGCGCGGCACGGTGCGGACGCGACCGCGGCGCTGTCGGCAGGCGCTGCTAGAAATGGCGCATGGATCCCGGGGCGGGCGCTGGCGAGCGGGCGGCGGTGCGGGCGCGAGCGGAGGCGGTGCTGCGCCGACTCGCGGGGTCCGATGCGGCGCTGCGCGAAGACCAGTGGTTCGCCGTCGAGGCGCTGGTCGTTGACTCCCGGCGGGTGCTGTGCGTGCAGCGGACCGGTTGGGGCAAGTCCGCGGTCTACTTCGTGGCCACGGCGCTGCTCCGCGCGGCCGGCGCCGGACCGACCGTCATCGTCTCGCCGCTGTTGGCGCTCATGCGCAACCAAGTCGACGCCGCCGACCGCGCCGGCATCCACGCCCGCACGATCAACTCGGCGAACCTGGACGAGTGGGAGCAGATCACGGCGGAGATCCACAACGGTGCGGTCGACGTGCTGCTGATCAGCCCGGAGCGGCTGAACAACCCCGACTTCCGCGACACCGTGCTGCCCCGGCTCGCCGCGACGACGGGCCTGCTCGTGGTCGACGAGGCGCACTGCGTCTCGGATTGGGGGCACGACTTCCGGCCCGACTACCGCCGGCTGCGCACGTTTCTCGCCGATCTCGCGCCGGGAACGCCGGTGTTGGCGACGACCGCCACCGCGAATGCCCGGGTGACCTCCGACGTGGCTGACCAGCTGGGGAACGCCGTAGTCCTGCGGGGCCCGCTGGACCGAGAGTCACTGCGACTGGCCGTGCTGGGGCTGCCGACGCCCGCGCACCGGCTGGCGTGGCTCGCCGACCGGCTCGACGAGCTGCCCGGATCGGGCATCGTCTACACGCTCACCGTGTCGGCCGCCGCCGAGACCGCCGAGTTCCTCCGCTCCCGGGGGTTCGTCGTGGCCGCGTACACCGGGCAGGCTGAGGACGCCGACCGTCGCGCGGCCGAGCGCGACCTGCTGGACAACAAGGTCAAGGCGTTGGTCGCCACGTCCGCGCTGGGCATGGGTTTCGACAAGCCCGACCTCGGCTTCGTCGTGCATCTCGGCGCGCCGCCGAGCCCGATTGCGTATTACCAACAGGTGGGCCGCGCCGGTCGGGCCGTCGAGCACGCCGAGGTGCTGCTTCTGCCGGGCGCGGAGGACGCGGCGATCTGGCGCTACTTCGCGTCGCTGGCGTTCCCCCCGGAGGACCAGGTCCGCGCGGTCCTGTCGGCCCTCGACGCCGCCGGTCGTCCACTGTCGACGCAGGCGCTGGAGCCCATGGTGGACCTGCGCCGGGCGCGGCTGGAGATGATGCTGAAGGTGCTCGATGTGGACGGGGCCGTCCGCCGCGTGAAGGGCGGCTGGGTGGCCACGGACGAGCCGTGGGCGTACGACACTGCTCGGCTGCGGCGCGTGGCCGAGGCACGCACCGCCGAGCAACATGCCATGCGGGAGTACGCCGAGACGCCCGGCTGCCGGATGGAGTTTCTCCGCCGCTGCCTCGACGATCCCGGCGCCGTGCCCTGTGGACGGTGTGACCGGTGCGCCGGTCCACGCTTCGACGACGCGGTCTCTGCCGCCGTGCTCGCCGCCGCGCAGGCGTATCTCGGCCGCCCCGGCATCGTGATCGCGCCGAAGCGGTTGTGGCCGACCGGGTTGGAGGCCGTCGGCGTCCCGCTGCGGGGGAAGGTGCCGCCCGACGAGCAGGCCAGCCCCGGCCGAGCCGTTGGACGCCTGACCGATCTCGGCTGGGGCTCCCGGCTGCGCGGGCTGGTCGCCGACGGCGCGCCCGATGCCCCGCTGCCCGACGACGTCGGGCGAGCGGTGATCGACGTGCTCGCCGCGTGGGCGCGCGGCGACGACCCGTGGCCAGCCCGGCCCGCCGCTGTCATCTCGGTCGGCTCACGCCGGCGGCCCGAGCTCGTCTCCGCGTTGGCCCAGCGCATCGCGTCGGTCGGCCGGCTACCGGTGCTCGGAGTTGTGACCGCCACGTCGTCCGCACCTCCGTCGGGCGGCGGGGGACGCGCCAACAGCGCTCAGCGGGTGCGGGCGCTGCATGACGCATTCGCGGTGCCGGAGGAGGTCGGCGCGCGTCTCGCGACGCTCCACGGGCCGGTGCTGCTTGTCGACGACGTCGTCGATTCTGGCTGGACCATGGCGATCGTCGCCCGCCTGCTCCGCCGGGCTGGCGCCCCGGCCGTCTACCCGTTCGCGCTGGCGGCGACGACCTGACCGGGCATGGTCGGCGGCGCCATCCCGGCGGTCTGACCCGCGTGGCGGTTAGCGGAGCAGCGTCGCCAACTTCGGCGTGACGCCCCACTCGTCGACCAGCCGCTCGTATTCGGCGCGGTGGCTCGGCGTCGGTGGCGACCCGGTCCGCTCGGCGCGCAGCATGAGGTTCCGTGGCGTGTGCGCCGAGTCGATGAACTCCACGACCTCGACGCGGTAGCCGTGCAGTCGCAGCAGGGCGGCGCGCAGCGTGTCGGTGAGCACGTCCGCGAACCGCTCGCGCAGGATCCCGTGCCGGCTCAGCAGCCGGTACGGCTCGGGTGCCGGCCGCCGCCGCAGCTGTGCCGCGACATCATGGTGGCAGCACGGTGCCGCGAGCACCCAGCGAGCGCGCCACTCGATCGCGCGCGCGAGCGCGTCGTCGGTCGCCGTGTCGCATGCGTGCAGCGCCAGCACGACATCCGGCGGCTCGTCCACCGTGGACTCGCCGATGGTTCCAGCGACGAAGCGCACCCGGTCCGCGCAGCCGAGCCGCATCGCGAGCTCGGTGTTCCGCGCCCGCTGGTCCTCCCGGATGTCGACGCCGACCACCTCCGCGTCGAGCCCCCGGGAAACCAGGTACCGGTACGCCGCGAACGTCAGGTACGCGTTGCCGCAGCCCAGATCTACCAACCGCAGCGGCCGAGGAAGGTCCTCATCGGACGGTAACGTGGCCGCCAGCATGCGCAGGAACGCATCGACCTGCCGGCGCTTGGCTGCGCTGCCGCCGACGACCGTGAACAGCGGATCGCCCGGGTCGAGCAGGTGCTCCCTGGCCCGATCGTGCCCGGCCGTCCCGGCCGGCGCCGGCACCCGCTCGGCGGCGCGGTGCACCTGCGCATCGCCCTTCTTGGTGACGCGCAGCTGGACGGTCGTCGTCGCCGTCTCCACGTGCCAGTTGCCGAACGGCTCGGCGAGCAGCGCGTCGACGGCATCCTCGGCGGCCGGCCCGTAGGCGACGTTCCGGGTGTGCGGGCGGACACCGTCGCTCGTCACGATGTGCAGGCGCCGGCCCACCTTGAGCGCAACCGGGCGCAGCTCTGCGCGTACCACCGAGGGAGCCTGACCCCGGCGACGGCCGGCGGCCACCCCCCGGACGAGGTCCGGCTCCAGCAGCAGGTGGCGCACCTCGGCCAGCGCGGCGTCCAGCGTCTCCGGCATGGCTACAGCATCCGTGTCTCGCCGACGGCGAGGTCCCAGAGGTCGGACCGGGGGCGCCCGACGGCCGCCCAGGCGCGCCGTGCCCGCTCGGGTGGTTCGAGCGACGGCTCGGCCGAGAGCACGAACGTGCCCCAGTGCATGGTGGCCATCCGGGCGGCCCGCACATCCAGGCAGGCGCGCACCGCCTCGTCCGGGTCGAGGTGGACCGGTTGCATGAACCACTGCGGCCGGTACGCCCCGATTGGCAGCATCGCGAGGTCGATGCCGGGGTAGCGCGCCCCGATCTGGCCGAAGAAGTGCCCGTACCCCGAGTCGCCGGCGAAGTACACACGGTTGCCGCCGTCCGTGGTGAGCATCCACCCACCCCACAGGCTCTGGCACGCGTCGAACATCGTGCGCCGGCTCCAGTGATGGGCCGGCACGAAGTCGAACTCGACGGCGCCGATGCGGCGGGATTCGTACCAGTCCAGCTCGGTGATGTCGCGGAAGCCGCGGCGCCGGAACCACCAGGCCAGGTTCGCCGGTACGAGTACCGGGGTGTCCCGGGGCAGCCGCCGGATGGTGGGCGCGTCGAGGTGGTCGTAGTGGTTGTGGCTGATCAGGACGGCGTCGACGCGTGGCAGCACCTCCCAGGCGATGCCCGGCGGGGTGAGCCGGGGTCGCACGCCCGGGATGCGACGGGACCAGACCGGGTCGGTGAGCACGGTGAGCCCACCGATCTGCAGCACGTAGCTGGCGTGTCCGACCCAGCTGACCGCGGTCTGGCCGGCGGCGGCCCGCGGCAGTCCGGCCGCCGCGTGAACCGGGACGACCGCCTCGGCGAGCCCGGGTGGCCGCAGGCCGCCCTCGCGGACCACCCGGTACACGTCGCGCATCGTCGGCCGCGGCGTGGTCAAGCGGTCGGAGAAGTCGACGGGCCAGTCGCGGCCGCCGGCGGTGCGTCGGGCCTTCTCGATGGTCCGCCGAACCCGGTTCGGGTCGAACACTCCTCCAGCGTATCCGGAGTGGTCGGGGCCGATCATGCGGTCAGCGTCGCCCTGACCGCCGCCGCGGTGTCCGCGACGAGGGTGTCCGGCGGCATCGGTACGCCGGCGAAAGCGCCGAACAGCGAGGGCAGGCCGGGCAGCGCGAAGCCGTCGTCGGGAAGGTCCACGCCGGACCGCGACAGGCTCCGCCGGCTGCGGTCCCAGGCGAGTCGGACCTCGTCCGGCGACGGTACGCCGAAGCCGTGCCCGACCGGCGCCGAATGGCGCAACCGGACGATCGGCGAGTCGACGAACGCGAGCGCGAGCCGGCAGCCCTCGGCGACCGTGCTCACATCCTCTTTGGACAGTCGCGTCACGACCGTGCACGGACGGCCGCACTCGGCCGCGCAGACCGCGAGTGCGCGCGCGGTAGTGCTGTGCTGGCGATCGAGGTAGCTCTGCCAGCCGACCTGCTGGTCCTGTGCCACCCGCAGCACGCGCTTGGCGGCCGACCTCTCCGCCTTCGTGTGCGGGCAGTCCCGGTATTGGAAGTCGCCCCAGGCGCTGCCCTCCCCGGCCACCGCGGTCGGCAGCAGCGCCGGGTCGCCGGCATGCCCGAGAATGCGCTCCCAGACCAGCATCGGGGCGTACTCGCTGGCGATGTGGATCGTGGCGACCAGCGCCGCGGTCTCCCGTCGGCGCCAGTGCGCGTCGATCACCTCGAGCAGCAGCCGGTACGCCGGGCGGAGCGTTCCGAGCGCGCCGCGGTGCCGTTCGTCGGCGGCCTGCGGCATCCGGCAGGCGAGCGCGCGCAGCCTCAGGTGGGCCGGCACGGCGTCGCCGCCGACGCCGTCCGCGATGGTCGTATCGGTGTTCGCGTCGACGGTCGCGTCCGCGAGGCCGAAGTCCTCCGCGTCCAGGTCGAGCAGACGCTGACCGAACGCGCACAGGTGCTGGACCTCGGCCGCAGCCTGGGTCGTGAGAGCGAGACCATCCGCCCCGGCGCCGACCAGCGCGGCGACCTCGCTGAACGCGTACCGGCCCGTCAGCGCGACGAGGACGTCGTGGGCCGTCTCCACGATCGCCACTCTCTCACGCTGATCGACACAACCTTGCACGGGTTGGGTTGTCGCGATGCCGCGGACACCCCATCCCGTGCCAGGTTGAGATGATCTAGGCGGCGGAGTCCGCGGGGCCGCGGGTGCGGCGACGCCGGCGGCGCTTCGGCTTCGTGGCCGCATCGCCGTCGACAATGGACAGTTCGATCGCGACGGCCGACTCCGTCATCGCGGGCACGCCCTCGGCCGTGGCCTCCCCGGTGAGTCGGCGCCGGCGCCGGCGGCGCTGACCCGGCTCCTCAGCGCCCTCCGTGCCCAGGACACCGGCCGACTCCGGCGACGCGTCCGGCGTACCTCGGCGAGAGCGGGACCGGCCGCGAGCCGGAGCCTCTGCGCGGTCTGGGCGGCCGCGGCGGCTCCGGGATGGCCCGCCCAGGTCCTCCTCGACCTCGGCGGCCAGGCCCGCCCGCGACCGCTGCGCGGTAGGGAGCGTGCCCGTCACCTCCGCGGCGATATCGAGGTCGGCGCGGACGTGTTCCGAGGTGTGGTACGTCTCCAGGGGCTCCGGCAGATCCAGCCCCAGCGACTTGTCGATGAGGCGCCAGCGGGGCATGTCCTCCCAGTCCACGAACGTCACTGCGACGCCGGTCGCGCCCGCCCGTCCGGTGCGGCCGATGCGGTGCGTGTAGGCGTCCGGGTCCTCGGGGCAGTCGTAGTTGATGACGTGGGTGACCCCGAAGACGTCGAGACCGCGAGCGGCGACGTCGGTCGCGACCAGCACGTCGACCTTCCCGGTGCGGAAGGCTCGCAGGGCCCGCTCGCGGGCGCCCTGGCCGAGGTCTCCGTGCACGGCCGCCGTGGCGAAGCCACGGAAATCCAGATCCTCCGCGACGCGGTCCGCCGCCCGCTTGGTCCGGGTGAAGATCATCGTCAGGCCGCGACCTCGCGCCTGGAGGATGCGGGCCAGCACCTCGATCTTGTTCAGCGGGTGTGTGCGGTAGGCGACCTGCCTGGTCAGCGGCGACGGGCCCGTCGCGGCGTCGTGCTGGGCGTGGACCGTCACCGGCGCACGCAGGAACCGCCGGGCGAGAGTGACGATGGGCTCCGGCATGGTCGCCGAGAACAGCATGGTCTGCCGGTCGTCGGGCAGCATCGCGAGGATCTTCTCGACGTCGTCCAGGAAGCCGAGGTCGAGCATCCGGTCGGCCTCGTCGAGGACGAGCGCCCGAACCCGGTTCAGCCGCAGGTTCTTCTGCTTGGCGAGGTCGAGCAGCCGGCCGGGCGTGCCGACGACGATCTCGACGCCGGCCTTCAGCGCGTCGATCTGCGGCTCGTACGCGACGCCGCCGTAGATCGGTACCACCCGTACGCCGCGGGTCTTCCCGGCCGCCGCGATGTCCTTAGCGACCTGCAGGCCGAGCTCTCGGGTGGGCACGACGACCAGCGCCTGCGGCACTCCGTCGCTGCCCTCGGCGGGAGCGAACACCCGCTCGAGCAGGGGGACGCCGAAGCCGAGGGTCTTTCCGGTGCCGGTCGGCGCCTGGCCGATTAGGTCGCTGCCACGCAGTGCGATCGGCACCGCGTACTCCTGGATGGCGAATGTGCGAATGATGCCGACGGCGGCCAACGCCTCGACGGTCTCGTGGCGTACGCCCAGGTCAGCGAACGTCGGGCTGTCCGGTCGAACCGGTGCGCGGGCGGCCAGTTCCTCGCCGGCCGCGATGTTTGTGTTTTCGCTCATTGGGTTGTGGGGGTGCCCTCTCGTGGTGCGCCCCAGCTGTCCCAAGGGCGCGATCAGTGTGGCGCGGGCCACACGCGATCGTGTGATCGCGGGCCGCACGCGCGCCGCGGGCGGCTTGATTTGACAAGCTCTCGCCCGCAGCAACGCGTCAATGGTACCTGATACCCGATGGCGCGCCCTGGAATGCGCGTCTGAGCGGTAGCCTGCGGGCGTGTCCGAACAGCCTGCGGCCGGGTCCGAACCCGGCTCGGAACTCGTCGACGCGGCCGTCGTCGAGCTGCTCGGCATGCTCGCGTACGGCGAGCTGCTCGCGTTTGACCGAATGGCCGCCGACGCCCGCCTCGCACCCGACCTCGGACGCCGCGCCGTACTCAGTGAGATGGCCGCCGTCGAGATCGCCAACTATCGGCGGCTGGCCGGCCGCCTCGTCGAGCTCGGTGCGGACCCGGAGGAGGCGATGGCGCCGTTCGTGGCGCCCCTGCAGGCGTACCACGACTCGACCGACCCCAAGGACTGGCTGGAAGCGCTGACCAAGGCGTACGTCGGGGACGGGATCGCGGACGACTTCTTCCGGGAGGTGGCGACGTTCCTCGGCGCGGAGGACCGCGACCTGGTGCTCGAGGTGCTACACGGCAATCAGTACGACGACTTCGCCGGCGAGGAGATCCGGCTGGCCATCGCGGCCGACCCGAAGGTGGCCAACCGGCTCTCAATGTGGGCCCGGCGGCTGGTGGGCGAGGGTCTGTCGCAGGCGCAGCGGGTGGCGGGCGAGCGCGTGGCCCTGGCCACGCTCATCGTGCTGGGGTCCGGAGATCAGGCCGGCGTGCAGGGACTGCTCAAGCGGCTCACATCGGCGCACACCGCACGGATGACCGCGGTCGGCCTCAACAACTGAGGCGGCCGGACGCGGTCAGCGCGCGGTGAACCCGACCGCGCGCGGTGATGCCTCGGCGATCTCGACGTATGCGATCTTGGAGACCGGCACGATCACCCGCCGGCCGCGCTCGTCCTGCAGCGACAGCAGGGCGCTGTCGCCGGTAATCGCGGCCGTCACGGCCTTCTCCACCTCGTCCGGTGTCTGGGCGCTCTCGATGGAGAGCTCGCGCGGGGCGTACTGGACGCCGATCTTGACCTCCACGGGACCTCCTCATCGGGTGCGAACCGTGCGCCCTGCGAAGGCTAGCCGATGCGACCACCGAACCCGGCACGAGTTGCCGAGGCGGCGCAGGCCCACCGACGCTGGCTCGGCCGGCTCACTGCGCCGGGTCAGGCCGGCTCGCCGTGCAGGGGGAAGCTGGCGATGCCCCGCCAGGACAGCGCCGCCAACAGCTGCTCGGCCTCCTCCTTCGGCACCTTGCGGCCATCGGCCAGCCAGAACCTGGCGGCGGTCTCGGCCGCCCCGACGAGCCCGGAGGCGAGGAGCTCCGCACGGGCCCGGCTGACCCCGGTGTCGGCCATGATGGTGTCGCTGATGGCGGCGATGCAGCCCTGTTCGACGCGTTCCACCCGCTCGCGGACCGACGGCTCGTTGCGCAGGTCCGACTCCAACACCAAGCGGAACGCCTCGCTCTCGTGGTCGACGAAGTCGAAGTACGCCCGCACCGCCCCGATGACCCGCTCCTTGTTGTCCGTCGTCGCGTCCATCGCCTTGTGCACCTGTGCGACGATCGCGTCACAGTGCGTGTCCAGCAGCGCGAGGTATAGCTCGAGCTTGCCCGGAAAGTGTTGGTACAGAACAGGTTTTGAGACGCCCGCGCGTTCGGCGATGTCGTCCATAGCCGCCGAGTGGTAGCCCTGCGCGACGAAGACATCCTGCGCCGCGGCAAGCAGCTGCTTGCGCCGCGCCGAGCGTGGCAGGCGGGTAGGCCGGCCGACGGTTGGCGCGCCACCAGACGCACTGTTCACGTGCTACCTCCGTCCTCCCGACCGGCTACCCCTTCGGAATTCGTACGCCGTAGCAACTTATCGCCACTGAAAGCACACGGTAGCCTCAGCGTGGGCAACCGAGGAGCGCACGGTGGACGAAACAGGGCAACCGGAGGGCGCAACACCGGCCGAGGACGGCAACAGTACCGCTCCGCGGGCCGACCATGCCCGCGTGAACGGCGGCTGGGCGGCGCTGGACGCCGCATGGTCCGAGGCCGGGGCTGCCCTCGAGCCGGGGCCTGAGCCGGTGGTGCCCGGGTGGCGCCGCGCTGTCGACAACGCCCCACGCGGCTGGCGGGAGCCGCCCTCCCGATACGCCGACCTGTTCGCCCCGAACGAATCCGAGCCACTCCCCACGCACGCCACGCACGCTGCCCCCGGCGTGCCGACGCCGCGGTCGGTGCCGCAGCCCGCCCCGGGGGCGGCGGGCGGCTCAGAGGCGGTCCGGGCCGCCGCGCCGGGCGGTGCTGGTCCCGATGGCGGTGCTGGTCCCGGCGCTCCGGCCGCGGCACCGATCGCCTGGCGGCCCGAGTACCCAGATATCCCCGCCCCTCGGTCGGCGCCGCCGGCTGAGCGTGGCGCGCCGGCATTCGAGGAGCCGCCCCGCCACGCCGGCCTCACCGAGGCCACGCCGGCCGAGGGCTCGCCAATGATCTATCCGCCCAGGTGGGAGACGGCGTCCGCACCGCCGGCGACCAGCGCGGCGCCGGGCCACGCGACCGCACCTCAGGCGTACGCCGAGCCGCCATCACCGGGGTACGCAGAGCCGATGCCGCAGGGGTACGCCGTGCCGCCCGGCTTCCGTCCACGGCGGCCGGCCGCCGACCCGTACGCCCGTGAGCCGCTCTCTGCGACGCCCTCGCCGGCCGCGGCGCCGAGCGCATTGGACGCCGCCGGTCAGTCCACTGCCCCGGCCGCGCCGCCCGCCGACTTCGAGCCGCCGCCGGCGAACGTTCTGCCCCAGCGCGTCCCCGCCGAGCCGGACGTGCCCACCGTCCCGGAGCCGCCCGCGCCCGAGTCGCCCGCGGAGACGCCCGAACTCGCCCGAATAGCCACCCACCTACGCCGAGACGACGTGCCGCCGCACGACGCGGAGCGGCCGGCGGGCTTCGACGTGGCCGCCATCCTGGCCGCGGTCCGCGGCGTCGCTGGGGTTCGGGATGCCTCGCTGCGCACCAACCCCGGCGGCGGGCACACTCTGCGGCTGGACCTGGCCGAGGGTGCCGACCCCGCCCAGATCAGCCGCGTCGTGGCCAGGCTGCTGCAGGAACGCATGGGGCTGGCCGCCGAGCCGCGCAGGGAGTCCCGGCCGGCCGGTGACCATCGAGCCGCGGACGGCGAACCGATGGAGTCGCCGGGCCGCCACCTCGAGCCGGTGGCCCAGACTCGCCGGTGGCCGCAGCCGACCGTCGCCCGTGGCCGCGCCAAGCCCTATCCGGTCTCGGCCGGCAGCGCGTACCCCGAGCCGTCCGCTCCGACCGAGCAGGCCCCGCGGCCCGGCCCGCTCAATCGCGACGGACGCCCGGGCCCCCGGGTCGTGATCGACCACGTTCAGGTGACGACGTTCGGGCTCGACGGGAACGTCGAGGTCCGCCTCCGAGCCGGAGACAAGCAGGCGGTCGGGTTGGCCGAGGGGCCGGCGACCGCGGGGTACATCCTGCGGCTCTGCGCGGCGTCCGCGGCGTCCGCGATCGACCAGCTGCTGCGCGACGCCGACCCCGCCGGCGACCTGGGCCGCTGCTTCCTCGAGCACGCGACCGTGGTGCCGCTCGGGGGGTGCGACGTCGCGGTGGTCGTGGTGCTGCTGGTGTGCGGCGGCTGGGTCGAACAGCTCGCCGGCTCCACGGTGGTCGCCGGCGACCCGCGGCAGGCCGTCGTCCGCGCGACCCTCGCCGCGGTCAACCGCCGTCTGGATGCGCTGCTCGGCTGAGCTGGCACGCCGTCAGGCGCGGGCGAGCGTCCAGCCGATGCTGCCCTGGGCCTCCGGGGTGATCACGAGGGTGTCGCCACGGCACTCATAGCCGCCCTTGCCGAACACCGGGTTCACGTCGACGACGCCGCCGGTCTGCTGGACACCGTTACCGATCACCTCGGCTATCCGCACATTGTCGAACGGGCGGCCCTTCACGGGTTGGGTGAGATCCACCGTCACCCGCACGTCGCCCCAGTCGATCGGCGGAACGGGCTCCCAGGTGCCGGACGTCACGCTGGTATCGCCCGGGGTAAGGGCCGGCGACGTCGGCGTTGGGCCGGTTGTGACACCGGGTGAGCCGGTAGCGGACGCGCTCGGCGACGCGGCCTCGCCGGTCCGGATGGTGCCCGTGGCCCGGCCGCCGTACACGAACTTCCCGCGCACCTGTGCCCCGGCGACCTGGACGGCGAACTCGGTCGGCTGCATGTTCGAAAAGTCGATGGTGACGGCGCCGCTTTCGCTGATGGCCACGGCCACCCCGGCGCCACCGGTGAGCGTCGCGCTCGCCCCGCCACTGCGGGCCAGGGCGTTGGCGCCCGTGCTACGCCAGTTGCCGACCACGCACTGGGCGACCTGTCCCGCCGCCGGTGCCGAGGCCGTACCGGTGCCACCGGGGGTGCTCGGTGTCGTGACGACTGGATTGTCGCTACACCCACCGAGCGCCAGCGCAAGCGTGGCGATTGTCACTGCGGCGATTGCCGAAGTTCGCATTCCCCACTCCTCACTCGAGTCCGCCCTGGGCAGCGACCAACCTCGTCGCGGCCACGCCGTACCACCCAGGGCTACCCGCGTGGGGACGATCGAAAACGAACGATTCGTGAATCAGGCACACTTGGCAGATGAAACGCGCCGCGCTCGCGCCCGATGAGGCCGTCCCCGACGTGCCGCTCCCGCCGCCGTGGCCGGGCCGTTCGGTGGTCCTCGACGGCTTCGCGACGTACGTGCGGGATACGCCGTCCGTCGGCCTTCAGGCCGAGCCCGCGCTATTTGTGCACGGCCTCGGTGGCTCCTCCCAAAACTGGACCGACCTCGCTGGGCTGCTCGCCGACCGCCTCGACGGGCAATCCATCGACCTGCCGGGATTCGGGCTCAGCGAGCCCGCGCGCAGCTACACGATCGCGGCGTTCGCGGACCGCATCGTTCGATGGATCGAGTACGCCGACCGCGGCCCCGTGCACCTGTTCGGCAACTCGCTCGGCGGCGCCATCGCGGTGCGCGTCGCGGGGAAGCGACCGGACCTGGTCCGCACGCTCACGCTCATCTCGCCGGCGATGCCGTTCCTCGACCCGCGCCGCTCGCTGCAGAGCAGGATGCTTCCGCTGCTCGCGATGCCCGGGTCGAACCGGGTCGCCGCTCGGCGGCTTTCCCAGTTCGAGCCGGCCGAGCTGGTCCAAATGGTGCTCAAGGCGTGTTTCGCGGACCCGGGACGGCTCGCCGAGCAGCGGTTGCTCGAGGCGATCGAGGAGGCGAAGCTGCGCTACACCGCGGACCACTACGTGGACGCGTACCTGCGTACGATGCGAGGCCTGATCTCCAGCTTCGTGCGGGCGTACCTGCCCGGCCCGGGCTCGCTGTGGCGGCTCGCGCGCGACGTGACCACGCCGACTCTGGTCATCGGCGGGCGCCAGGACCGGGTGGTGGATGTCCGAGTTGCGCCGCAGGTCGCCAGGGCCGTGCCGGACAGCCGCCTGCTCATTCTCGACGGCGTAGGCCACGTGGCGCAGATGGAAGTGCCGCGCACGGTCGCCCGTGCGGTCGTCGCACTGCTCGAGGAGGCCGGCGCGAGCGGCCCCGGCGACCACGGACGGGTGAATGGTCGAGCGCCGGCCGCGAGCTGGAGCGTGGCCAGCCCTATCGGATGAATCTCGGGTAATCCCGGCATGCCGATGGGTGCAGCGCGCGCCATCGCCGGACGGCGTGGCACCCTGTGTGGGCCATGGCAAGGCCGACGACCCGCACTCCTCGCTCCCGGTACGCCTCGGATCGCTCCCGGTGCGCCGCGGATGCGCCGGACCGGCGCTCGCCGACATTGTCCGGCGGCACGTCGAAGGCGCCGCGCGGCGGGCTCTACGATGGGCCAGGCACCGACCCGGGAGGCGAGCGCCGGTCACGTCTCGAGACGCGGCGCATCGCGCGAGCCCGGCGCCAGAGCCGGCGACGCGTCATGGTGCTGATCCTCCTGCTGGTGGCCGTCGGGCTCGTCGGCGCCGACCTCCTCCGCCGCGCCAACTCGCGGCCGACCACGCTTCCGCGGCCGCCCGCACCGACCGCCGCGACCGGGACGATGACGCCGGCCATGGACGCGACCGCGCAGTCGGGGCCCAGCTACCCGGCCACCGGGCCTGGCACCTGGGCGTACGCCGGTGGCCAGGGACCCGTGCTCGGTACGGCCGGGAGGCTCCGCACCTTCCGGGTGGCGGTCGAGAACGGCATGGGGCAGAGCGTGGTCCCCTTCGCCGCCCGGGTGGAGGCGATCTTCGGCGACCCGCGCGGCTGGACCGCGTCCCGGCAGCTGCGCCTGCAGCGCGTGCCGAAGGGCGCGGCCGCGGACTTCACCATCTACCTGGCCACCCCGGGCACCTCCGAGAAGATGTGTGCCGAGGGCGGCATCCATACACAGCGCTACACGTCCTGCCGGACGCCCGGTCAGGTGGTCATCAATGTCGCGCGCTACCTGGAGTCAGTGCCGGGCTACGGAGTCCCGCTCGCCGATTACCAGACGTACGCGATCAACCACGAGGTCGGGCACGAGCTTGGGTACGGCCACGAGGCGTGCCCGGGTCCGGGCCAACCGGCGCCCGTGATGCAGCAGCAGACGCTCGGACTGAAAGGGTGCGTTGCCAACGCCTGGCCGTTCCTCAACGGCCGCCGGTACGCCGGGCCGCCCATCCCGTGATGCGGAGGGTGGCCGACCTCACGACGGCCGTCGGCGTCGGCGAGCAACAATGGCACGTTGAGACAGACATCAACCCTTCCGGGGAGTCCACCGTGTCGTTTCCCCCGCTCGTCGAGCCCGCAACCGAGCTGACCGTCGACGAGGTCCGTCGCTACTCGCGCCACTTGATCATTCCGGACGTCGGCATGGCCGGGCAGAAGCGGCTGAAGAACGCCCGGGTGCTGGTCGTCGGCGCGGGCGGTCTCGGGTCGCCGGCCCTGATGTACCTGGCCGCGGCGGGCGTCGGCACGCTCGGCATCGTCGACTTCGACACCGTGGACGAGTCGAATCTCCAACGCCAGATCATCCACGGCGTCTCTGACCTGGGCCGGCCGAAGGCCGAGTCGGCCGCCGCGAGCATCCGAGAGATCAACCCATACGTCCACGTGGTGATCCACAACACCGCACTGGACCGGGACAACGTCTTCGACATCTTCCGCGAGTACGACCTGATCGTCGATGGCACCGACAACTTCGCCACCCGTTACCTGGTCAACGACGCGGCCGTGCTGCTCGGCAAGCCGTACGTATGGGGTTCGATTTACCGATTCGACGGGCAGGCCAGCGTGTTCTGGGCCGACCACGGCCCGTGCTACCGCTGCCTCTACCCCGAGCCGCCCCCGCCGGGCATGGTGCCGTCCTGCGCGGAGGGCGGGGTACTTGGCGTGCTCTGCGCCTCGGTCGGCTCCATCCAGGTCACCGAGGCCATCAAACTGTTGACCGGCATCGGCGAGCCGCTCGTCGGCCGCCTCATGGTCTACGACGCGCTGGAGATGGCGTACCGCGCGGTCAAGGTCCGCAAGGACCCGAACTGTGTCCTCTGCGGACCAGACGCCACGATGACCGAGCTGCTCGAGGACTACGAGGACTTCTGCGGCGCGGTGTCGGAGGAAGCGGCGGCCGCCACCCTGAACTCCACGATCACGGCGACCGAGCTCAAGGAGTGGCAGGACGCCGGCAAGGACTTCCTGCTGGTGGACGTGCGTGAGCCGGCCGAGTACGAGATCGTCAAAATCCCGGGTTCCGTGCTGATCCCCAAGGGCGACATCCTGTCCGGCGAGGCGCTCTCGCGTTTCCCGCAGGACCGCCAGATCGTGCTGCACTGCAAGTCCGGTGCTCGCTCCGCGGAGGCGCTCGCGGCCTTGAAGGCGGCCGGGTTCCGCGACGCCGTGCACGTCCAGGGAGGCGTACTCGCCTGGATCAAGCAGGTCGACCCGTCGCTCCCGGCGTACTGACCGACCCCGCCGCCCGCCGCCCGTCCCCGGCCCGGCCCCCTTGTCGCCGATCATGGACTTGTTGCCGCTACTTGATCTCTGATCGACGACAACAAGTCCATGATCGGCGAAGAAGTCCCTGATCGGCGAGGACTGGGCGGCGGCCGGCCGCCGCGGATGGGTCGCACGGGTTGCCACTACTACCCTGAGGTGCGCCCTTCCGCCCGCGCCGGACATCCCAGCCTCCATGCGGTTGCGACGACCTGGGCCGGCCTCAGCGGCAGGCGCGGATCGCGCGCAGCGTCGTGTGGACGTCGAACGCCTCGCCGTCGTCGCTGGGCCAGCCGCCGTCGCTGCGCTGGGTCTCGGTGAGCCGGCGACGGGCGGCGATCAACAGCCAGTCGTCCTCGGAGACGTCGACCCGGCGCAGGGTCGCCGCCAACCACGCCACGTCGGCCGGTGACATCTCGGGCAGGCGGTCGTTGAGGACCCTCTGCATTCGGGCGGCGTCGTAGAACATGTCCTGTCGGTAGAGCACGGCGGCGCCGAGGAAGCCCGTGATGAGAAACGACGGCCAGGTGCCGTCCTCATACAGGCTCGTCGCGATGGCGCGGGCGCCGGCGGTCACGACGCCGGCGTACACCCCACCGACCCGGGCGTCGAGCGGGCCCGCCGCACGTGCGTCGCGCCCGGCAACGGTCAGCCAGAATGCCGCGTTCGCGGTGACAAACAGCCGCGCCTCGGGGTCGCCCGGGGTCGCCCAGGGCGGCGCCTCGTCCGCGAGCGCCGGATCCTCCTCCCACGTCCCGTCGGCCTGCTGCCGGATCGCGAGCCAGTCCAGCGCGCGGCGGGCGGCGGGCCGCCCGAGGGCTCCGAGGTCGTCGAGTTCCGCGAGGCGGAAGCAGGTGGCGTCGACGGATGGCACCGGCCCGCCGACCTGGGGCGGCCAACCACCCTCGTGCAGCTGGCCGAACTCCACGTGGTGGAGCACGTCGGCGGAGGGCTCGGTTCCGTTGCGCAGCCACGCCAGGCGCGCCCGCTCCACGGGGTCGCCCCTCGCCACCACGAAGCCGATCGCGGCGTCCAGGTCCACCACGCCCCGAAATGTACCGGTGCGCGGGCACCTGCGGCGGAGCCGGATGGGCCGGACATGATGGGCCGATGGGCCGGCCCAGGAGCGAGAGCCGCCGATCCGGTGGCATTCGGTCGCGCTCAGTCGCGGACCTGGCCCGTCCCGGTGACCACGTACTTCGTCGACGTCAGCTCCGGCAGGCCCATCGGACCGCGGGCATGCAGTTTCTGTGTCGAGATGCCTATCTCCGCGCCGAACCCGAACTCGCCGCCGTCGGTGAACCGGCTCGACGCGTTGACGAGAACGACGGCCGCGTCCACCCGGGCCACGAACTCGCGCGCAGAGTCCAACGACGAGGTGACGATGGCCTCGGAGTGCCCCGTGCCGTACCGCCGGATGTGCTCGACCGCGGCGTCGAGCGACGGCACGACGGCGGCGGAGATATCGAGCGACAGGTACTCCGCGGCGTGGTCCTCATCCGTCGCGGGCACCACGTCCGGCGAGAATGCCGCGACGGCGGGGTCGCCGTGCACGGTCACCCCGGCCGCGGCGAGCGCCGCGAGCGCGCGCGGCAGGAACGATGAGACCACCTCGCTGTGCACCAGCAGCGACTCGGCCGCGTTGCACACCGACGGCCGCTGCACCTTGGCGTTGAGCAGGATGGCGAGGGCCTCGTCCAGGTCGGCCGACGCGTCGACGTACACGTGGCAGTTGCCGACGCCGGTCTCTATCACCGGCACGGTGGACTCCTCGACCACCGACTTGATCAGCGACGCGCCGCCGCGCGGGATCAGCACATCCACCAGGCCGCGCGCCCGCATCAGCTCCTTGACCGAGTCGCGGGTGGACGTGTCGAGCAGCTGGACCGCGTCGGCCGGCAGGCCCGCGGACTCGACCGCCGTGCGCAGCACGGCGACGATCGCCGCGTTGGACCTGGCCGCCGACGAGGAGCCGCGCAGCAACACGGCATTGCCCGACTTCAGGCAGATGCCGGCCGCGTCGGCCGTGACGTTCGGGCGCGCCTCGTAGACGATGCCGACCACGCCGAACGGCACCCGGATCTGCCGCAGCTCCAGCCCGTTGGGCAGCACGAACCCGCGAACCACCTCGCCAACCGGGTCGGGCAGCGCCGCCATTTGGCGCAGCCCACCGGCCATGCCGGCCACCCGCGCCTCGCTGAGCGCGAGCCGGTCGAGCAGCGCCGCGGCCATGCCAGCGCCGCGGCCGGCCTCGACGTCCGCGGCGTTAGCCGCCAGGATTTCGGGCGTACGCCGGGCGAGCGCATCGGCCATCGCCTGCAATGCGCCATCCTTGGCCGTACGCGTGGCGAGCGCCAGCTCGTTCGCCGCAACCCGCGCCCGGCGGGCCATCTCCATTGTGGACATTGTGCCTCGCTTCTACAGCAGCACGAGGTCGTCGCGGTGGACCACCTCGCGTTCGTAACCGGGGCCGAGCGCGGCGGCGAGCTCGGCGGTGGACCGTCCAAGCAGCCCGGGCAGCTCGACCGCGTCGTAGTTGACCAGCCCACGGGCGACCGCCGTGCCGGAGCCCGCGTCGACGAGGTCGACGGGGTCGCCCGCCGTGAACGCGCCGTCGACCGCCGTGATGCCCGCCGGCAGCAGCGACTTGCGTCGCGCCACGACGGCCTGCACGGCGCCCGCGTCCAGGTGCAGCCGGCCACGCGGCGTCGTGGCGTGCGCGAGCCAGAAGAGGCGGGCCGTCGGGCGTTGCCGGGTCGGGTGGAAGAGCGTGCCGACCGGTTCGCCGGCGAGGGCGGGTGCCGCGAGCGCGGCAGAGGTCAGCACCACGGGGATGCCGAACCCGGTGGCGATCCCGGCCGCCTCCACCTTGGTTACCATCCCGCCGGTCCCGAGCCCCGCGCGGCCCGCCCGGCCGATGACCATCCGGTCCAGGTCCGCCTCGGCGCGCACCTCGTCGACCCTGCTGGCGCCGGGCCGGGCCGGGTGGCCGGTGTAGAGCGCATCCACGTCGGAGAGCAGCAGCAGCAGGTCCGCGTGCACGAGGGCGGCGACCAGCGCGGCGAGCCGGTCGTTGTCTCCGAACCGGATCTCCTCGGTGGCGACCGTGTCGTTCTCGTTGACGATCGGCACGGTGCCCAGGTCGAGCAGCTTGCGGAGGGTCCGGTAGGCGTTGCGGTAGTGCGCCCGCCGGGTCACGTCGTCGACCGTGAGCAGCACCTGGCCGACCGTTCGTCCGTGGCGGGCGAAGCTCGCCGCGTACCGGCCTATGAGAAGGCCCTGGCCCACCGACGCCGCGGCCTGCTGGGTGGCGAGGTCGCGCGGGCGCCTGGGCAGGGCGAGGGGCGCGAGCCCGGCGGCGATCGCGCCGGACGAGACCAGGACGACCTCGCGCCGCTCGGCACACAGTCCGCCGAGCACGTCGACCAGCGCGTCGATGCGGTCGAGGTCGAGCCCGCCGGCGGTGGTAGTCAGCGAGGACGAGCCGACCTTCACGACGACCCGACGCGCGGTCGCTACCTGGGCACGCACGCGACCATTCTGCTCGGTGGGGCTGGGAAGATCACGGAGACTTCCCATATCGTGGCGCTTTGTGACGCCCGATGAGTACGTCGAAGAGGTGCTGTCGCTCGTGGAGCGCATCCCGTCCGGCCGGGTGATGTCGTACGGGGCGATCGCCGAGTACCTGGCCGAGGCGTCCGGGCGCAGCTCCGCCCGCCTGGTGGGCACGATCATGGCGAAGCACGGTGGGTCGGTGCCGTGGCATCGGGTGGTGGCGAACAACGGTCGGCTGGTGCCCCACCACGAGGTGGAGGCCCGGGCGCGACTCATCGCCGAGGGCGTCAGCTTCGACGGCCCACGGGTGTCGATGTCGAGGTACGCCTGGTGGCCCGACGCGCCACCCCTTCGCCCCGATCGTGGGGACACGCGCGACTGAGGCGCGACCTGACGCCGCGTGGTCAGGCCAACAGGCCAACGCCGCCCCGGCGGGGGTCGCCCGCCGCGCCGGCGCGACCGACCCCGCTCACGCCGCCGAAGTAGTGGCTGATGCGGTCCCAACGGTTCACGGTGTACCCGGCGTCCGCGAGCGCGGTCAACTCGTCCTCCGGGTAGCCCGGCTCGACGTGGACGGCGTCGTCCACCACGTGGAACCGCGGCCGGGCGATCGCCGCGGGCATGTCGAGACCGTCGACGAGGACGCCGATCAGCGTGTCGAGCAGCGCCGTTCGGATCCGTGACGCCCCGGCCGAGCCGGCGGCAGCGACGAGGTCCCCGTCGTCGTCGACGACAACCACCGGGCACATCATCGAGGACATCCGTCGCCCCGGGGCGAGGTCGGGGGTCAGGAGCTCACCCTCACCGAGCATCGAGTTGAGGTGTACGCCCAGGCCGGGCAGCCAGACGCCCGCGCCGATGCCGAGCGTCGTGGTGACCACGCAGGCATCACCCTCGTCGTCCACGACGGCGATGTTCGTGGTGTCGCCGAGCTTCTGGCGGCCGTACACCCGCAGCGCTTCGGCGATCGCAACCGCGCGTTCGGGCCGCGGCATCACGGCCAGCTTCGGCGGCAGGGCGGCGATCGTGGGGATCGTGCGGTTCAGGTCGGTGCGCCCGAACACGGTCGCGTCGGCCAGCGGCGCGGCCGCGACCGGCAGCTCGAGCACCCGGTACGCGGCGAGGTCGGCCGGGCCGATCGTGCCCCCGGCACCGCGGACCGCCTCGCACAGTCGATCGCCGAACGAGCCGGTATAGAACGCCGTCGGTCCCTCCTCGGCCAGCCTCGCGAGTGCGACGTCCAAGCCGGGGTGGAGCAGCAGGTCGCCGCCCTCGAGCAGTCGGCCGTTGGGTTGGTAAATGGCTGCGCCGTCGCCGGGCACCAGCGCGGGATAGACCTCGGTCAGGGTGCGGGCCTGCGCGGCGGGCAGGAGCACCCCGCTGCGGGCGAGGCTGATCGCCGGCTCCACCACTCGCTGCCACGGCAACCGGCCCCAACGCCGGTGCACCTCGCCGCAGCCGGCCGGCACGCCGGGCACTGCGACGCTCGCGCCGCCGATCGAGTAGCTCAGCGGAACCCCGCCGAAGTTCACCTCGATGGGCACCATCGGGCCGCGGACCGCGTCCGCGTCGAGACCGGGTACGGAGCAGAAGAAGTCAAGACACGTCACCGTGCGGGACGCCGCGTCGTAGTACGTGGCGAAGCCACCACCGCCGATGCCGGTCAGCACGCTCTCGGCGACACAGCTGACGAGCACCGCGGCGACGGCCGCATCCGCGGCGGACCCGCCGGCGGCGAGGATGCGCAGGCCCACCTCGGCGGTCGCCGGGTGGCCGGCGGCGACGCCTGCTGGCACCCGCATCGCCTCCCTTCGAGGCCGGGATCCGTTCGGCGGTGCCGGAGCGCTGACCGAACCGGGCGCCGTCCTCCGGTTCGGCACCGACGGCAGGACACTAATGCTCACCGGGCGCAGCGTAGAGCTATCGCGCGACCTTTGGGGGGTGAAGTACGTCTTCCCGCCTTCGGCCCTGCGACAGCGCGTTCCGCGTCGATCAAGGACTTGCTCGTCGATCAAGGACTTGTTGCCGTAGATCAGAGATCGAAATGCAGCCACAAGCCCATGATCGGCGAGGGGGAGGGGGTGGCTACGCGGCGCTGACACCGCAGCGCCGGCAAGGATGCGGGGATCATGGGAGCGGCGACCGGCGCGTCCGCTGTGGTTGACTGTGAAGTGTGCTGCCAGGCGTGCTCGGCGAGCCGATCCGGTTCGTACTGAACTGGGGTCGGCGCTACTCCCTGTGGGTGTTCAACTTCGGCCTGGCCTGCTGCGCGATCGAGTTCATCGCGACGAGCATGGGCCGGCATGACTTCATCCGGCTCGGCGTCATCCCGTTCGCCCACGGACCCCGGCAGGCGGATCTCATGGTCGTGTCGGGCACCGTGACCGACAAGATGGCCCCCGCGATCAAGCGCCTGTACGACCAGATGCCGGAACCGAAGTACGTCATCTCATTCGGCGCGTGCTCCAACTGCGGCGGGCCGTACTGGGACTCGTACTCGGTCACCAAGGGCGTCGACCAGCTGATCCCGGTCGATGTGTACGTGCCCGGCTGTCCGCCACGCCCCGAGGCGCTGCTGCACGGCATCCTCCGGCTGCAGGAGAAGATCGCGCGGGAGGAGGCCGGCCTTGGTGGCGTGTCCCGGCCCGACCCGCTGACCCTGTCCGCCGCCGAGCTGACGGCACCAGTCGTCATGCCGCCGAACGGTGGCGCCCGGAGGCGCGTGGTCGTGCCCGAGGGAGTGGTCTGGGAGTGGCCGGAGCGGCCTACCCTGCCGGCGCCCACCGGCGCCGACGGGAAGCTGCCGCTCACGGAGTTCACCGGGGATCGCGCCGGGGCGGGCGCGCCGTTCGGGGACGACCGCTCGCTGCCGCTGGCAACCGGCGAGATCACCTACCAGCACCCGCACATCGAAGACCGCGACGAGGACCGCGCCCAGTAACCAGCGCCGGCTCAGGTCGACGGCGCGAACTCCATGACCACCTTGACGTCGTCGTCGCGGCGCTCGTACGCGTCGGCGTACGACTCGACCGGAACCCGCCGGGTGATCAGCTTGGCGAGCCATTTGGGGTCCGCGACCTCGAGCGCTCCGGCCGCCGCGATCCAGTGGCTCCGGTTTGCATTCACCGTCCCGAATACGACGTTGTTCTCCAGGACCACCTCGCGGTTGAGCGCTCCCGCGGGGTACTCGGCCTCGCCGCCGATGGCGGAGACCCCGGCCAGGCATACGACGCCCGCCGGCGCCACCTTGTCGATCACTTCGAGCACGACCGTCGGCGCGCCGGTGCACTCGACGACGATGTCCGGGTCGATGTCGAGGTCGGCGACGGTGCCCGTGTGGTACGCGGCGCCCAACTCCCTGACGAGCCACGGCTTCGGCCCGTCGGTGGCCCGATCCAGCACGTGCACCTCCAAGCCGCGCTGCATGGCCAGGAGCGCGGCGAGCAGACCGATCGGCCCAGCCCCGGTGATAAGCG
>DASXRC010000038.1:0-25296 GCA_036506795.1 Micromonosporaceae bacterium | reverse complement strand
CCTGAAGCAGGGCATCCATCGCCTTCACCGTAAGCGGCCGGCTCGACATGTAGGAAAGTCAAGCCGGCCGCCCCCACTGTGATCATGTGACAGATGTACCGGGACATGAACCGCGACAGATGTCATGGGACTCAAGAGGGCCGACTGCACCTCGTCCGTTCCACGATCCGGGTCAGCCGTCAGCGAACTCGACCCGTACGCCGAGCAGCCGCACCGGCCGGTCGAGCTCGAACCGGTCGAGCACCCTGAGCGCGGCCCGCACGACGTCACCCTCCGATGTGGTCGGCTCGGCCAACTTCGTGATCCGCGTCTGGGTGAAGAACGAGGGGTACCGGACCTTCACCGCCACCCGGGCCACGACCCGCCCGCCGGCGAATACCTCCCGGGCCAGCTCCTCGGCCAGCATGACGAGCGCGGCCGATACGGCCGCCTTGTCGGGTAGGTCCGACGCGTACGTCGTCTCCCGACTCCGGGAGCGCGGCACCCGCGGCGCGGTCTCGATCTCCGTACTCCCCAGGCCGCGGGCCAGCGCCACGAGGTACGGACCGGTGGTGGGGCCGAACCGCTCGGCCAGCCAGGCGGGATCGGCGGCGGCGAGCGAGGCCACCGTGTGCAGGCCGAGCTCGCCCAGCTTCCGAGCCGTCTTGCCACCGATGCCCCACAGCGTCTCGGCCGGCAGCGGACCCAGCAGCTCCATCCAGTTGTCCGCGGTCAGCCGGTAAACGCCGGCCGGCTTGGCGTACCGCACGGCCATCTTCGCCCGCAACTTGTTGTCCCCGATGCCGATCGAACACGACAGGCCCGTCTCCGACCGAACCAGGGCTTGAATCGAGCGCGCCAGCTCCTCGGGGTCGGACGTGTCGGCGCCCAGATAGGCCTCGTCCCAGCCCCACACCTCGACGGCTACCGGAAACCGGCGAAGCGTGGCCATCACGCGCGAGGACGCCGCCTCGTATGCCGGCCGGTCGGACGGCAGGAAGGCGGCGTCACGGCACAGTCGCGCCGCCGTCACCACGGGCATGCCGGACCGTACGCCGAACGCGCGGGCCTCGTACGACGCACCGGCCACGACCTGACGCCGCCTCGTCGGGTCGCCGGAGCCGCCCACGATCACCGGCCGACCGCGCAGATCGGGTCGCCGCAGCACCTCGACCGCGGCGATGAACTGGTCCAGGTCCACGTGGAGGATCCAGCTCATATGGCGAGCGTAGAGACCGACCATTCGTGCGCCGTGCCCTCGTGCAGTCCGGCATAGATCCGGTCTCGGATCTCGTTCGCCTCCGCCGAGGTCAGCGTGCGGGACAGTTCACGCAGCGCGACCCGCAGCAACACGTTCTTCTGCCCCGGCCGCACGCCCATCCGCAGCCGCGCCGTGGGCGGCAGCAAGGCGTACGCGGTCTCGGACAGAACGGCGACCTCCTCGACGGCGGCGGCGTCCGGACCCAGCAGCGCCCGGACCCGGTCGCCCAGCAACTCCGGGTCGAGCTCGTCGGCAACGGCGACCGACAGGTCGCGGTGCGTCGCGGGCATGCGGGACACCTCGCGGTACGCCGAGAGGTCCGTCATCTGCGCGGCGATGCGCGGATCGGCGGAGCGCAGCAGCCGGATGTCCGGTACGCCCTTGGCGAGCATCGCCAGCCGATCCAGGCCGAGACCCATCGCGAGTCCGCTGGCGCCAACGGGAAGACCCGACGCGGTCAGCACCGAGGGGTGAGCGAGACCGCACTCGCCGACCTCGACCTCCTCCCCCGCCACGCGGACGTAGATCTCTCTGCCGGCGAGCGTGTAGGGATGCGGTCCCGGCACGGTCCACCAGTGGACGCCCGGCAGGACCGCGGCGACGACGAGGCCGACCATCGCCTCCAGGTCGTCCGACGACAGCGGCCGGCCGTCGCCGCGTACCCGCCACAGGTCGAGCTGGTGGGGCTCCCCGACGTGCCGCCGGTCAATGAGGTCCCGCCGGTAGCAGATGCCGGGCACGCTGAGGACAACGTCCATTGCCGATGCCCGCGGCGCGGAGTCCAAACTGGCGAGCAGCGCCGGGATGCGTGCCGTGGTATGCGAGCGCAGCATGCGCCCGTCGCCGACGTACCGGCTGTAGCGCCGGTCGCGGGTGATCGCGTCGGGTGAGTACCGCAGCCGGTCGTAGTTGTCGGCGACGGTCACGATGCGCGGGCCCGGGTCACGGCGTACCGGCACCGCCCAGGCGTCGGAGAGGGCGCGTTCGAGACGGTCGACGACGAGTTGGATGGCGTGCGGCCCGGCGGACGGATCGGTCAGGTCGCGCAGCGCCAGCGCGCGGGCCAGCTCATCGGCGGTCATCGTGGCGGACATGGCAAGACCTCGCAGTCCACAGAGGGGGCGGAGACGACGACGCCCCGGCCGTGACCGGGGCGGGCGTTTCCGCACCTGCGAGGTGCGCACGCTCAGCGCGGCAAGAGCCGCCCTCCGGTCACCCGGGGGCGGGCAAATCGACGCGCCAGGTCCTGCATGCTCCGATGATGCCTCGCGGTCCGCCGCGGTCGCCACCCGATTAGCCGGTCATGGCAGGATCGCCGAATGGCGACGCGGGTGTACCTCGAGGTCGGCGCGAAGAGGGTGTTTGCGTGCTCGGTCGACTGGCCGGGCTGGTGCCGTTCCGGCAAGACCGAGGAGCTGGCGCTGCAGGCGCTCGCGGGGTATGCGCCCCGCTACGCGGTCGTGGCCAAGGAGGCGGGCGTCGCGTTCCGCGCGGGCGCCGACGACGCGTTCGACGTGGTCGAGACGGTGCCCGGCTCAGCGACGACGGACTTCGGCGCGCCCGGCGCCGTGCCCCCCGGCGACGCCGAACCGATGGACGCCGCCGAGGCGCGGCGGCAGGTACGGCTGCTGCGGGCCGCGTGGACCGTGTTCGACCGCACCGCCGCGGAGTCACCCGCCGAGCTACGCAAGGGACCACGCGGCGGCGGCCGGGACCGCGAGAAGATGATCGACCACGTGCTGGGCGCGGAGTCCGGGTACGCGCGCAAGGTCGGTGTGAAGCACCGCCAGCCCGCCATTGACGACCGCGCGGCGATCGGCGCGTTACGGGACGCCATCGCCGCCGTGCTCGAGCGAGCATCGGACGGGACGCCGCCGGCGCCGAATGGCTGGCCGGCCCGGTACGCCCTGCGCCGCATCGCGTGGCACGTCCTTGACCACGCGTGGGAGATGGCCGACCGCGCGTCCTAACCCGCCCCGTGGTCCTCGAGCCGGAAGCCGACCTTGAGGGTGACCTGGAAGTGGCCGATCTCGCCGTCGACAAGGTGGCCGCGTACCTCCGTTACCTCGAACCAGTCGAGGTACCGCAGGGTCTGGCGGGCCCGCGAGATGGCGTTACGGATGGCCTGGTCGGTCGACTCGGGCGACGAGCCGACAATCTCGGTGACCCGGTATGTGTGGTCCATGCCGCCATTCTGGCCCGCGCCGCGGGTCCCCGGAGGCGGCGCGCCTAGAGCAGCATCGGGAGCGTCAAGAGGTACGCCGCGAGCAGCACCCCGCCCTCGCCGCGTCCGACCCGGTGGCCCCGGAACAGCAGCGCCCAGGAGAGCAACGCGACGAAGATCATCGCGGTGACGATGCCCGCGTCGATGCGTACCGCCCTGCTCGACCCTGCGGCGAGCCCGACCACCGCACCCCCGCCGAGGCTGCCGAACAGGTTGCTGCCCAACAGGTTGCCCACCAGCAGGTCGGCCTCCCCGCGACGCTGCGCCTGAACGCACGTGACGAGCTCGGGTAGCGAGGTGCCCACCGCCGCCACCGTCGCGCCGACCACCACCTGTGGTACGCCCATCCGCACCCCCAGCTCGGCGGCGTTGTCGACGAGCAGCTGCGCACCGGCGAAGGTGCCGGCGAGACCCAGGGCGGTTCGGACCCCCTCCCGCACCGGTTTGGGTCGGGGTCCGCCCTCGAGGAACTCGCCGACCTGGCCAGGGAGGACCCGGTCGGGGATCTCGCGCGCCAGCCGCATCAGCATCGCCACCACGCCGACGGCGACGACCGCGAGGACCAGACCGGCCAGCGGGTCGAGGCGCCAGGCGACGATGACGCCGAAGAGCACCACCGCGCCGACGGACAGCGGCGCCTCCCGGCGCACCACCGGGGAGCGCACGATGAACGGCGCAACGACCGCCGTGACCCCCAGGATCAGCGTCAGGTTGATGATGTTCGACCCGATTAGGCTGCCGGTGGCCAACTCGACGTCGCCCTCGGCCGAGGCGATTCCGGCAACAAGGAACTCCGGGGCACCGGTGCCCAACCCGAGGACGACGCCGACGACGGCGGGTGCCACCTGGAGCTGGGCCGCGATCCGGCCGGCGCCGATGACGAGGTGGTCCGCGCTGACCGTCACGAGGGCCACGCCGGCGACGGCCAGCCCGATGAGAACCCACACGCGCGTACGGTAGCGACATCACGACGCGTGGGCGCGCATCGTTAGGGCGGCGCAGTGGCCAGGACGGATGATTATCGCGGGGCGCTGAGGAACCTGCCCACGGGCGGCTGGGACGCGTATCTCGCCGAACACTCCGGGCTGCCCGGGCCGCGCGCCAATCTCGAGCTGGCCGCGGCCGTCGCCGAGGAGTGTCCGGCGGAACGGCTCTACGGGTACGCGGACTCGAACGACGAGTACCGCGCGCTGTGCGGCGCATTCGGGCTCGGCCGGCTCGCCGCCGAGGGCGACCGCGCCGCACTCGCCCGGTTGCGCCGCCTCGCGACCGACGCGCGGTGGCGGGTGCGCGAAGGGGTGGCAATGGGGTTGCAGCGCCTCGGAGACACCAACCCCGCAGACCTTCGGCGGGTCGTCGCGGCCTGGGCGGACGACCCTCATCCACTTGTACGCCGGGCGGCGGTCGCCGGCGTCTGCGAGCCGCGCCTGCTCACCGACGCCCGAAGCGCACACCGCGCGCTCGACGTGCTCGACGCCGTCACCGAGGGGCTCGTCCGCGTGCCTGCCGCCGCACGCCGCGACGTCGACGTTCGCACGCTGCGGCAGGCGCTGGGCTACTGCTGGAGTGTCGCGGTTGCGGCGTTACCAGTCTCGGGATTCGATCGCCTCGACCGGTGGGCGGCCGTCGACGACCACGACGTGCGCTGGGTCATCCGGGAGAACCTGCGGAGGGCTCGGCTGCAGCGGGCCGACCCGGCGCGGTACGCCATGGTTGCCGCCAGGGTCGGTGACTGACCGGGCGAACTGGGTCAGTACGTGCGGGCCCGGTCGACCGAGGACGCGCGATGCTGCGGTGCCGGCTGGCTGTGCCGCGCGTGATTGGGCATGAACAGGACGTACGCGATGCCGAGAACCAGCCCGTAGATGAGATGCCCGGCCAGGCTCTGCCACGCGGCCGTGTTGAAGACGAACAGCCCCGACCCCAGCCGCAACGGCATGAGGGTGAGCCCGCCGAGAACCCACCAGATGGCGCCGTACATGACGCCGAGCACCGCCGATGCCACCAATGCCTCTGCCATCCAGCCGAAGAGGACCGCGTACGTGGCGCCGACGAACGCGGCGATCGCCATGTGCACGCACCAGCCAACGAAGAGCGAGTTCCCCTCCGCGAGCTTGGCCACGGTTGGCAGCCAGCCGAGCCACTGCATGATCAGCCCGAACGCGACGCCACCGGTCAGGCCGCCGAGCACGCCTCCCCCGACGCGGCACGCGAGGCCCATGCCCACCCTGTCGTGGCCCTCTGTCACCGCCATGACTCGGTTCCCCCTTGTCGATCGGTAGTGCCCATGAGCAGCACCGGCACACCGCATCGGAAACTACCGATCGATTCGACGTACGCCATCCGAGAAACGGTTCAACCGCACGGGAACGGTTTGATCCAACCTCGTGGAAATATAGGTCAATAGCCGCAATTCAGCCGAGCGGCGCCAACGACACCCTCGCGTACGGAGGGAGGATCCGTGTCGCGTCGTACCCTAATGGCCGGTTACGCAGCGTGGTGGGTGGCGCTGGCCGTCGCGTACTACTCGCGGCCCGGATCGCAGGTGGGCGTGTGGGCCATTATCGGCGCGACGGGCGCCACCGCGGTCGCCGTCGGTACGTGGATCAACCGCCCCCGGAACCCCCTGCCGTGGCTGCTGATCTCGATCGCCCTGTTCGTCTTCGCCGCGAGCGACACCTGGGGCATGTGGCTCAACATCAAGTATGGCGTCGGAAACCGGCCCTTCGTGCCGGCGATCATGGTTGACCTGTTTTACCTGGCGACGTTTCTGTTGCTGACCAGTGGGCTGTTCCTGCTCGCCCGGACCCGCTCTCCTACCGAGGATCGCGCGGGCGTGTTGGACGCGGTCACGCTCACCGTGGGCGTTGGCCTGCTCTCGTGGATCTACGTGATCTATCCACGCGTGGAGGTTCCGGACCTCACCACGATCGAGAAGATCACTTCGGTGGCGTACCCCTTGGGTGATGTTTTGATCTTGGCGATGGTCGCGCGGGTGGTCACCGCCGCGCCGTGGACGCCGACCGTCATCCTGCTCGCGATCGGCGGCGCCTGGCTGTTCGCCGGAGACATGATCTACACCATCGCCAAGCTCAACGGGGACTGGCAGACCGGAGGTCCACTGGACCTGACCTGGATGATCTTTTACGGGACCTGGGGCGCGGCCGCGCTGCACCCGTCCATGGCGCTGCTGACCGAGCCCCGGGTCGCCCGGCCGAGCGAGCTCTCCACGCGCCGGCTCGTGCTGCTGACGCTCTCGTCTCTGGTGGCGCCCGTCGTGCTGTTCGTGCAGGCGCTAGCGGGACCCGTCAGCGATGGCGACGTCATCGCGGTCGCGTCGGCGGTGACGTTCGTGCTCGTGTTGATCCGGCTGTACGACGCGATGCGTACCCATCGCCGCGCCCTCGGCCGGGAGCGCGGTCTGCGCGAGGCCGGAGCGTCGCTCGTCGCCGCCACCAACCCGCGGCAAGTGGCCGCGGCGATCCAGGGCGCGGTTTGCCGGCTGCTGCCGCCCGACACCAGGCACCGGATCGTGCTGACCCAGGTGCGGCCCGGGCCGTACACCCTCCCCCTCCCGGCCGCGGTCACCCGAACCGACCGCCGCGCCAGGCCGGACGCCGCGACCGTGGATGGTGCGCGGGCCGACCCGGTGAAGCCGGACGGAGCGACGGCGGGCGCGCGGCCGGCCGAGATCTGGTACACGCGCGACCTGCCCGCCGAGCAGGCGAGCCGGCTCGCGGACTTCGAGGTCGTGCTGCGCAGCCAGCTGACCCTCGGCGGCCGGGCGGACGGCGCTGCGGACGGCGGAGTGCTGCTCATCGCCGCGGATGCCAGCGTGCTCGTCACGCTCCAGGACGCGGTCAACGTGCTCGTCGTCCAGGCGGCGCTCGCGCTCGAGCGGATCCGCCTCAACGAGGAGATCAACCGTCGCAACAACGAGGCGTACTTCCGCACGCTGGTGCTCAACACCGCGGACGTCATCCTGATCGTGGACGACGACGATCGGATCCGGTTCGCCAGCCCGTCCGCCGAGGACGTGTTCGGCCAACCCGACCTGACCGGTACTAACCTGCTCGATCTCGTCGAGCCGGCGGCGCGGCCGCCGGTCGAGCGGCAGCTCGCCCGCGTGCGCGCCGGCACCCCGGTAAAGGACATCGACTGGGCGGTGATCGGCGCCGGCGGCGCCCGGGCCCAAGCCGAGGTGTCGTGCCGCGACCTGCGGGCCGACCCAACCGTACGCGGACTGGTGATTACCCTCCGGGACGTCACCGAGCGGCGGCGCCTGGAGGCCGAGCTGATCTACCGCGCGTATCACGACGACTTGACCGGCCTGGTCAACCGGACCTTGTTCACCGACCGGGTCACCCAGGCGGTCCGGCGCAGCCGCCGAAGCGGCGCCGTCGCGGGCGTGCTCTTCCTGGATCTGGACGACTTCAAGGTCGTCAACGACACGCTCGGCCACGGCGCCGGCGATGACCTGCTGGTCGCCGCGGCCGCCCGGCTGTCCGGCGTGCTGCGCCCGGAGGACACCGCCGCACGGCTCGGCGGCGACGAGTTCGCGGCGCTGATCGAAGACGCTCACGACCCGGCGGCGATCGAACTGATCGCCGAGCGCATCGTCGCGGCGCTCTCCGCGCCGTTCACGATCGGCGACCATGTCGTGAACGGCGCGGTCAGCGTCGGCATCGCGACGACCCTCGACGGCGACGACACCGACGAGCTGCTCAAGCAGGCCGACCTGGCACTCTACGTGGCGAAGGGCGCGGGCAAGGGTCGCTGGCGCCGCTATCAGCGCGCGCTGCACGCAGTACTCGTGGAGAAGCTGCGGCTGCGTACCGAGCTCGACCAGGCCGTCGCGACAAACGCCTTCAGCCTGCGGTACCAGCCGATCGTCGGCCTCGTCGGCGGCGACACCGTCGGGTTCGAGGCGCTGCTCCGCTGGGATCACCCGACGCGCGGCCCGTTGCTGCCCGGCGAGTTCATCGACGTCGCCGAGGAGACCGGGCTGATCGTGCCGATCGGCAACTTCGTCCTCGAGGATGCGGTGGGGTCGGCCATCGAGTGGCACCGGCGGATGGGGGCTGCGGCGCCGTACGTGAGCATCAACGTCTCCGCACGGCAGTTCCGAACGCCCGGGTTCGTGGACGCGGTCCGCCGGCAGTTGCGCACCGGTCTGCCCGAGGGACAGCTGATGCTGGAGATCACCGAGAGCCTGCTCCTGCGTGAAGACGAACAGATCTGGGCCGACCTCGCCGAGCTGCGGGAGGCCGGCGTACGCGTGGCGATCGACGACTTCGGCACCGGCTACTCGTCGTTGAGCTACCTCCGCCAGGTGCCGCTGGACGTCGTGAAGATCGATCGCTCGTTCATCGGCACGATCTCGTCGTCGCCGCAGCAACGCGCCCTCGTCGAAGGCATCGTGCAGCTCGCACGCACGCTGGGGCTGGACGTCATCGCGGAGGGCATCGAGTCGCCAGCGGAACGGGCGATGCTGGTGGGCATCGGCTGCCCGTACGGGCAGGGCCACCTGTTCGCCGAGCCGCTCAATCAGGGCGAGGCGGTTCGCTGGCTGCTCGCCGAGCGTACGGCCGCCTGATCGCCGTCACCAGCGGCTGGCGCAATCGTCCAATCGCTGGGGCGCTAGCCGCCGAGGTGCTCGACGGCCACCCGCTTGGGGACCACCATGCGCCAGGCGTCGGTGACCAGTTCGCGCATCTCGGTCTCGTCGAGCGCGGCGAGCCACGCCTCGACCCAGTGGTATCGCAGGTCGGACGGGCCCGGCAGGAAGAACTTCTCCGGTTCGGCCGCGACCAGCGCGGCCCGTTCCGCCTTCGGGAACCCGAAGCCCATTGACCGTTCGTCCCGCGAGAACGCGACGTAGACCAGCCGGCCCACCCGGAACTTGACCCGGTCGCGGATCAGATGTTCCTCCGTGCGCGGGAGCGCCAGCGCGACTCTGCGGACATCGTCGATGGTGACCATGCCCCGCAGCCTAGGCTCGGGGTGTGACCTGGCTGCGCCCGAAGCCCGCCGCCTCTGACGGAGTCGGCGCCGAAAATCGGTCGCGGGGCGCCGGCGGACGGCGTTTCCTGGTCTGGTGGACCTGACCTGGCTCGATCCGGACCACCTCGACCCCCGCGACGTGGCCGAGGCGGTCGGGGTGCTGGAGGCGGCGCGGCAGGTGGACACACCGCACGAGCCCAGCCAGACCGTCGCCTTGTTCATCGCCGATCTGCGGCACGGCTGGGACGGCACCCCGTCTTTGGTTGGGGTCGCCCGGAACGCCCGCGGCCGGGTCACCGGGGTTCTGGAGATCCAGCTCCCCGCCTGGGACAACACCCACCTCGGCACGGTCTGGCCGACGGTCGATCCGGCCGCCCGCCGGCGAGGCCTCGGAACGGCGTTGTTCGAGGCCGGGCTCGACCGGATCCGGGCCGAAGGCCGCTCGCTCGTGCTGGCGTTCGCTCACGATCAACCGGCGACGACCGGATTCGCCAAGGCGATGGGGCTGGACCGGGCGTCCGAGGAAGTCCAGCGCCGCCAGGACGTGCGCGGCCTGGACTGGGAGCGCCTGGACCGGGAGTACGCGGCGGCCGCCGAGCGGGCCACCGACTACGAGCTGGTCCGGGTCTCGGGCCCGACGCCGGAGGAGATGCTCCCGGACGTCGCCCGGATGACGGCGGCGATCAACGATGCGCCGATCGATGACCTGGCCGTGGAGGACGAGGTCTTCACGCCCGAGCGGATCCGCGCGTTCGACGCCGCCCGGGCCGCCCACGGGCGCCGGGCGTACCGGCTCATCGCCCGCCACCGGGACACCGGCGAACTCGTCGGCCACACGATGGTAGGCGTGGACGGTGAGCGCCCGTGGCTCGGCTCGCAGTACGACACCAGTGTGCTGAGGGCGCACCGGGGCCACCGGCTCGGCCTGTTCTTGAAGATCGGGATGCTGCGGTGGCTGGCGGCCGAGGAGCCCCAGCTGCACACGATCGACACGTGGAACGCTGCCTCGAACGACCACATGATCGCGGTCAACGAGCTGCTCGGCTACCGTGTGATCGCCCGCAGCACCGCCTGGCAGAAGCGCCTCTGACCGGGGGCCGCGAAGATCGGAGGCCCCGGACGCGGGCAATTCCACGTGCGGTGGCACCGGGTGCGGCATGCTCGACGGGTGCTCGACGGCCTGCGCGTCACCCGCGGACCACTCGTTCCCGAGATCCGGTTGCACCTCGCCGAGGACGCGGTCGTGTGGTGGGCCCGGCTGGAGGCCGAGGCGGGCACCCGGCTGGAGCCGCCGTTCTGGGCCTCCGCATGGTTCGGCGGCCAGGCGGTCGCGCGGTACGTGCTGGACCATCCCGCCACCGTGGCCGGCCGTCGGGTGCTGGACCTGGCGTCCGGCTCGGGTCTGGCGGCGATCGCCGCGGCCCGCGCGGGCGCCGCGTTCGTGACCGCGAACGACATAGACCCGTACGCGGTCGCGGCCATCGGGCTCAACGCCGAGCTGAACGGCGTGCGGGTGATCGCGGTCGGTGGCGACCTGCTCGACGGCGCCGGCGGAGACGCCGAGGTCGTGCTCGCCGGCGACGTCTTCTACAGCCAGGCCATGGCCGAGCGGGTCGGGGCTTTCGTGGACCGGGTCGCCGCCCGGGGTGGCGATGTGCTCGTCGGCGATCCGGGACGAGCGTTCCTGCCACGCGACCGGCTGGATGTCGTGGCCAGCTACCCCGCGCCGACGGAGTCTGGGTTCGCGGACGCGGAACTCACCCGGGTCCACGTGCTGCGTCCGCGGCGCGGGGTATGACCGACGCGCTCAGCGCGTCAACGGCGGCTCGCGGTGCTGCTCTACCTCGGCCGTCGTCCCGACGGGTGATGCGTGCCTATTCTCGGACCATGACCTCAACGGACCCCGCCGAGCACAGCCGACGGATCGCCGCGGAGTCCCTGGCCGACGACGATCCGACGCGCTGGTTCGAGCGCCTGTACGCCGCGGCCGAACAGGGCGACGCGGTCGTCCCGTGGGACAGATGGACGCCGCAGCAGTTGCTCGTCGACTGGGCGGCCGGCCGCGACCTGGTCGGGGAGGGGCGGAAGGCCGTCGTCGTGGGCAGCGGGTACGGCCGCGACGCCGAATACATCGCCGGACTCGGGTTCCGCACCGTCGCGTTCGACATCTCACAGACCGCCGTGGACGCCACTCGCCGCCGGTTCCCGGATTCGGACGTCAAGTACGTCACGGCGACCGTCCTCGACCTGCCCGCCGAGTGGCGCGGAAAGTTCGACCTCGTCGTCGAGAGCATCACCGTCCAGTCCTTGCCGCCGGAGCTTCATCGCCAGGCGATCGACCAGATTGGACGGTTGGTGGCTCCGGGCGGGAGGCTCATTGTGATCGCCGCGGCCCGAGAGGACGGAGAGCAGGTCCAGCTACCGCCATGGCCGCTGACCCGGGCCGAGATCGAGTCATTCGCGGCCGACGGGCTGCGCACCGTGTCGATCGAGGAGTTCCCCGACGCGAACGAGCCAGACCTGCACCGGTGGTTAGCCGAGTTCGAGCGCCCGCGCTAGCGCCCGCCCGCCGCCTGGCGCTCGAGCGCCGATTGGTAGTCGCGTTCGACCGCCCCCTGGGCGTTCAGGCGCCGCCTACGCCAGCTCGTTGGGGAACCGACGAGGGCCGGCAGGCCCTCGTCCGTTCCACGATCGGCCTCCCCGCTACTTCTCGGCCGGCCCGTACGTCAACAGGAGCACGCCGTTGCTGAACGGCTTCGCGTCGAGGAGTTTGAGCGGAACCTGCTCGCTGTCGGCGAACAGGCGCTTGCCGGAACCCACGACGATCGGGTGCACTAGCAGCTGAAGCTCGTCGATCAGGCCGTCTCGCAGCAGCGACCGGACGAGCGCGGCGCTGCCGATTATCGCGATGTTCTTGCCCGGCTGCTGCTTGAGCCTGGTCAGCTCCTCCGCGACGTTGCCCTTGATCAGGGTCGAATTCTGCCACTCGTCGGTGCTGTCCAGAGACGTCGAGACGACGTACTTGGGCGTGTCGTTCATGAAGCCCGCCGGCTCGTCCTCTGTCTCCTCCTGGTTGGGCCAGAAGGCGGCGAACTCCTGGTACGTCTGCCGGCCCAGGAGCATGGCGTCGGAGGCGGCCTGTTGTGCGCCGACGGCCTGCGCCATCTCCTCGTTGAAGTACGGGAAGTGCCACTTCTCCGGCGACTCGATGACGCCGTCGAGTGACATGAACTCCGACGCGACGATCTTCCTCATCGTGACTCCTCCAATCGCGGGTGACCCGCTCCACGGTGCCACGGACAGAAATACTTGTCAAGACGAGCTGAGTTGTCCGTATCCCACGAGGGAGAATGGCAGTCGTGACCCGCCCCGCCGTGCCGATGACGCGACACCTCCTGCGCGTGCGCGACCTGATGGACCGCGCGTACGCCGAGCCGCTGGACGTCGCGGCGATGGCCCGCCGGGCACACCTGTCGCGGGCGCACTTCATCCGAACCTTCAAGGACGCGTTCGGAGAGTCCCCGCACCGCTACCTGATGACCCGCCGGCTCGAGCGCGCCAAGGCGCTGCTGCGTGCCGGACAGCTGTCCGTCACCGAGGTCTGCCTCGCGGTCGGTTTCACCAGCCTGGGCTCGTTCAGCGCGCAGTTCCGCCGGTTCGTCGGGGACAGCCCGAGCGGGTATGCCAAGCGGCACGCCGCGGCGCCCGGGGACCTGGAGCGGATACCGAGCTGCTACGTGCGGATGTTCACTCGCCCGACCCTTTGAGCCTTTTCGAGCAGCCGGGGCCACGCCGGCCTTCCTACGCTGGTCACAGGCAGAAGATCACGGAGGTTTTCATGATCACAGGTGTCGCACTCGTCTGCGTGTACGTCGGCGACTACGACCTGGCGTACGACTTCTACGTCAACACGCTCGGGCTCCAGGTCGGCATGGACGCGCCCATGGAGGGCGGCGGCCGCTGGCTCGTGGTGCACTCGCCGGCGCAGCCGGAGGTGCCAATCATGCTCGTCGTCCCCGAGCCGCCCCTGATGGATGCGGCAACGGCCAAGCAGATGCACGAACTGCTCGCCACCGGGTATCTCGGTCCCGGCGCCCTGGCCACGGACGACTGCCGGGCGACGTACAAGGACCTGCTCGCCAGGGGCGTCGAGTTCATCGAGGAGCCGAGTGAGCGGTTCTACGGCATCGATGCGGCCTTCCGCGACCCGTTCGGCAACCACTGGCGGCTCACCCAGCCGAGGAGGCTCTCATGACCATCGAAACTCTGCGCTCCACCGACGGCACGTCGATCGCCTTCGAGTGGACGGGCACCGGACCGGCGGTCGTCCTCGTGGACGGCGCGATGTGCTTCCGAGGCTTCGGGCCGATGGGGCCGCTCGCCGCGCTGCTAGTCGACGACTTCACCGTGTTCACGTACGACCGTCGCGGGCGCGGGCAGAGCACAGACACCCAGCCGTACGCCATCGAGCGCGAGGTGGACGACCTGGCCGCACTGGTCGAGGCGGCCGGCGGCTCCGCGTACGCCTACGGGGTCTCCTCCGGTGCGATCCTGGCCCTGCTGGCGGCGGAGCGCGGTGTGGACCTGCCAATGCTGGGCCTGTTCGAGCCGCCGATCGGCGTGCAGCCCTCGATGCTCCGCGCCGAGCTGGCCGAGCTCGTTGGGGCCGGCCGCCGTGGGGACGCCGTCGAGCACTTCCAGCGCTCGATCGGCATCCCGGCCGAGGCGGTCGAGGGCATGCGGAACGCGCCGTTCCGGCCCGCGCTGGAGGCGATCGCGCCGACGCTCGTCTACGACACGACCATCTCCGCGTCGATGCCGGTCGCGCGGCTGGCCGCGATCGAAACGCCGGCTCTGGTCATCGACAGCGCCGACAGCACCGGCGGACTGCGAGGCGCCGCGGAGGCGGTGGCGGATGCCCTGCCGAACGGCCGGCACCTCAGCCTGAAGGGCCAGTTCCACGACGTACCCGCCGCGGACCTCGCCCCCGTGCTGACCGAGTTCTTCGGCGGACAGCCGAGATAACGTCGACCAATGATCGTGTTCATCACCGGCGCCACCGACGGCCTCGGCCGCGCGCTCGCGGACCGGCTCGCCGCGGACGGCGTCAGCCTGATCCTGCACGGCCGGGACGCCGGCCGGCTCGACCGCGCCGCGGACGGGATCCAAGGCAAGCACGGGGTTCCGCGGCCACGCACGGTGCTGGCGGACCTGGCCGAGCTGGCGCAGGTTCGGCGCCTCGCCGCTGACGTGCGCGACGCCACGGACCGGCTTGACGTGTTCGTCAGCAACGCCGGGATCGGTTCCGGTGAGCCCGACGGGCGGAACCGAAGGGCCAGTGTGGACGGTTACGAGCTGCGCTTCGCCGTCAACTACCTCGCCGGATTTCTGCTCACGCTCGAGCTACTTCCGATGCTGCGCCGGTCCGCGCCGGCCAGGATCGTCAACGTCGCGTCCATCGGGCAGTACCCGATCGACTTCGATGACCTCATGATCGAACATGGTTACACCGGCGGCCGGGCGTACGGCCAGAGCAAGCTGGCCCAGGTCATGTCCGGATTTGAACTCGCCGGCCGCGTGCCGGCAGGCGAGATGACGGTCAACAGCCTGCACCCCGCCACCTACATGCCCACCAAGATGGTGCTGCGCGAGATCGGGCAGAGCATCGACAGCATCGAGGACGGCGTGGCCGCCACCCACCGGCTGGTCGCGGATCCCGCACTCGCCACCACCACGGGCCGGTTCTTCGACCGCACCCGGGAGGCGAGGGCGAACGCGCAGGCGTACGACGCCGACGCGCGGGCCGAGCTGTGGCGACGCAGCCTACGGCTGGTCGGCCACGCCGACCTGGGGTGAGCCTGCTCCCGTGACATCTGTCATGGGTAGGTGGTGATGCGCGGCATGGGTCGCCGCACCGCCACTCGGCCACCGTAGACGCATGGCCTTCGTAGAAACCGAGAACCGGTACGCCACCGCGGCCCGCGCCGTCGCCAACCAGTACCCGGCGATCGAGATCCGGGACGTCGTCAAGACGTTCGGCAGCGTCGTCGCCGTCGACGGCGTCTCCCTGTCGATCCACCCCGGCGAGATCGTCGCCCTGCTCGGACCGAACGGTGCCGGCAAGACCACCACGATCGACATGCTCCTCGGCCTGTCCAGGCCGACACACGGCTCCGTCTCGGTGTACGGCATGTCGCCGCGCGCCGCCGTCGCCCGCGGCCTCGTGTCCGCGGTCATGCAGACGGGCGGGCTGCTCAAGGACTACACGGTGGCCGAGACCGTCCGGCTGACTGCGTCGCTGTTCGCGTCCGGCCGGCCAGTCGACGAGCTGCTGGACCGTGCCGGCATCGCGGACATCGCGGATCGCCGCGTCGGCGCCTGCTCCGGCGGCGAGCAGCAACGGCTGCGGTTCGCGATGGCGCTGGCACCCAACCCGGACCTGCTCATCCTCGATGAGCCCACCACCGGCATGGACGTCGAGGGCCGCCGCGACTTCTGGGCCGCCATCCGGGCGGACGCGGCCGCCGGCCGCACGGTCGTCTTCGCCACCCACTACCTGGCCGAGGCGGATGAGCACGCCGATCGGATCGTCTTCATCCGCAAGGGCCAGGTCGTCGCCGACGGCACGCCGGCGCAGATCAAGAGCCTGGGCAGCGGGCGTACGGTCCGGGCCACCCTGGCCGGCGTGTCCGCCGGGGACCTGTCCGGCATCCCCGGTGCCAGCTCGGTCGAGGTCCGCGGAGACACGCTGATCGTGCAGGCGTACGACTCGGACTCGGTCGCGCGGCACCTGCTCACCACCACGGCGGCCCGGGACCTGGAGATCACATCCCGCAACATCGAGGACGCGTTCATCGCGTTGACGATCGACGACGACACGAAGGAGAGCGACCGATGACCGCTCCTGCCATCGCCACCGACGGCCGCACCCTGCCCCGCTGGGGTGGCTTCTCGGCGACGTTCCTGGGTCTCGAGCTCCGGCGTCTGCTCCGGAACCGACGGGTGATGATCTTTACCCTCGTCCTGCCTCCGGTGTTCTTCCTGCTGTTCGGCACCAACGCGAGCAACAAGACCGAGACGGCCGGCCACGGCAACGTCACGGCGTACGTGATGATCAGCCTGGCGATCTACGGCGCGATGCTCGCGACGACGAGCGGCGGCGCGTCGGTGTCGCTGGAACGGGCGGTCGGCTGGAGCCGCCAGCTGCGGCTGACCCCGCTGCGGCCCGTGGCGTACGTCGGCGTCAAGCTGCTCGTTGCCATGGCCCTCGGCCTGATGTCCGTGGTCGCGACCTACGCCGTCGGGTCGGCCAGCGGTGCGCACATGCCCTGGTACACCTGGGTCGAGACCGGCCTGCTGGCCTGGCTGTGTGCGTTGGTGTTCGCGGCGTTCGGACTGTTCATGGGCTACCTGCTACCGGGCGAGAACGTGATGCAGATCCTGGGCCCGGTCCTTGCGTTGCTCGCGTTCGCCGGTGGACTGTTCGTCCCGGTCGACCAGATGGGCCACACGTTCGCGACGCTTGCCAAGTTCACCCCGGCGTACGGCGTCGGCGAGATCGCCCGGTACCCGCTGACCGGCGACGGGTCGATCGGCGTCGCCGTCGTTTACGTCGTTGTCTGGACGCTGGTGTTCTGCCTCGGCGCAGCCTGGCGGTTCCGCCGCGACACCAGGCGGGTATGACGGCGGCCCCAGTCGCCCGCGACGATAGCGTTGGTCGCGTGAGCAGGTCCACTTCCGGTGCGGGGCGCATGGACGCGCCCCGCACCGGGCCGATGTGGCTGTTCGCGGCGATCTGGCTGTTCTATCTCAGCGAGACCCTGCAAGCGATGCTGCGCGAGGCGACGGGTTGGCGGCGCGCGCTCGGGCTGGCCGCGCTCGCCGCCTTTTGCGTGCTCTACCTCTACGGGGTCTCCAGCGGCCGCCGGGGGCGGCTGACCGGACAGGTGACGCCGCTGCGGCAGCGCTGGAGCATCCTCGCCGGACTTGCGGCGCTCACCGTCATGATGATCCCCGGCGCTCGGTTCCACGCGCTCGCGGCGGCCGTGTTCATCGCCGCGGCTGCCGCGCTGAGCCTGCCCATGCGGCAGGCGGCGGTCACGGTCGTCGCGATCTTCGCGCTCGCCGAGGCACTGCCGTACTTCGTCCCGGGCTGGCGCGACAACGGGTACGGCCTCGCGGTTGCCCTCGCCGGACTCGCGGTCTGGGGACTGCGCACCGCTATCGACCGGAACCAGCGGCTGGTCGACGCCGAACGCCGGCTGGCGGCCGTCGCCCTCGAGGAGGAGCGGTCGCGGATCGCGGCAGACCTCCACGACATCCTCGGTCACTCGCTGACCGTGATCACGATGAAGGCGGAGCTCGCCGGGCGGCTGCTCGACGTCAACCTGGACCGCACGCGAACCGAGCTGAAGGACCTGGAGAACCTGTCCCGGGACGCGCTCGCCGACGTGCGGTCGACCGCCATGGGCCTGCGCGGCGTGTCGCTGCCTGGCGAGATAGCCGCGGCCCGGGCGGCGCTCGACGCGGCCGGGATCGAGGCCGATCTGCCGTCCGTCGCGGACGAGGTGCCGAGCCGGTGGCGGGAGCTGTTCGCCTGGACGATCCGGGAGGCGGTGACCAATGTGGTACGCCACAGCGGCGCCTCCCGGGCCATCGTGCGGCTCACACCGCGGAGCGTCGAGGTGCTCGACAACGGCCGCGGGCCGTCGGCCACGGCCGGCCACACCGGACAGGGACTCGACGGGCTGCGGGAGCGGGCGAGAGCCGCGGGCGCCCGCATCGAGGTCGGCGACCGACCGGAGGGTGGGGGCTTCCGCGTGTACGTGGAGGTGCCCGCATGACCGACGCCGCCGCGGCCTCGATCCGGTTGCTGATCGCCGACGACCAGGCCCTCGTCCGCGGCGCGCTGGCCGCCCTGCTTGAGCTCGAGCCGGACCTTGAGGTCGTCGCGGAGGTCGGCCGCGGCGACCAGGTGGTGGACGCCGCCCGCGCCAACCACGCGGACGTGGCGCTGCTCGACATCGAGATGCCGGGCCTGGACGGGGTGGCCGCCACCCGCGAGCTGCGGGCGGCGGTGCCCGGCTGTCGAGTGCTGATGGTGACGACGTTCGGTCGCCCGGGCTACCTACGCCAGGCCATGGCGGCCGGCGCCAGCGGTTTCGTGGTCAAGGACACGCCCGCTCGTCAGCTCGCCGACGCCGTCCGGCGCGTCCATCGTGGGCTTCGGGTGGTGGATCCAACGCTGGCCGCCGAGTCGCTGGCCCGCGGCGAGTCTCCGCTCACGCTGCGCGAGAGCGACGTGCTTCGCGCGGCGGCCGACGGCAAGACGGCCGCCGACGTGGCGGCCGAGCTGCACCTGTCGGAGGGCACCGTCCGCAACTACCTGTCGAGCGCGATCGCCAAGACCGGGGCGCGGACGCGGGCCGAGGCGATTCGCGTCGCGATCGAGCAGGGCTGGCTGCTCGGCTGACGCTCTCGACGTCACTGTTCGCCGGCGTACCGACCGGCAAGCTCGGCGCCGATGCGCGCCAGCTCGGCCTGGACCGATGGCGGTTCTAGGACCTCGATCATCGCGCCCCAACCGGCGAGGTGCCGCGCGATGTCCAACGGGGTCGGCGCGGCGAGGCGAACGCGGGCACGCCCGTCGTCGAGCTCGCCGTCCGGGTGGCAGTGCCGACCGAACTGGCTTCGCAGGACCGGCACGAACCTGGCCTCGACGAGCACGGTCGCCCAGGTGCGCGAGCGCCGCTGCTCCACCTCACCGACGACCTGTTGCCACGCGGTGGCCAGCGTGAAGTCGTCGGGGCGCTCGGCTTGCTGGTCGGTTGGCTCAGCCACGGTGATCCGGTCGACTCGGAAGGTCCGCTGCCCTCGTTCGGTTCCGGCGAGCAGGTACCAGATGTCGTCCTTGTCGACGAGACCCCACGGGTCGACGAGGCGTTCGGTCTGCTCCCGTGCGCTGTTGGTGTAGGTCAGGCGCACTCTTCGCCGGCGGATGACGGCGGTCTGGAGCAGGTCGACCATCTCCGGCCGATGGCGGTCACGCTCGCCCCAGCGAGTCGGGTCGATCATTGTGGCGCTGGCGGCGGCCGCGGCCTCGGCCCGGAAGGTCTGCGGCAGCGCGCGTACGAGCTTGCGCAGCGCGGCCTTGGCCTCACCCGAGACGGCCGCTGCGGGGCCGACGAGCAGGAACAGCGCCTGTGCTTCGGTTGCGGACAGGCCGCTGAGATCGGTGCGGGCACCCCCGATGAGCGACCACCCGCCGCGGCGTCCGGGCTGCGGATAGACCGGGATGCCCGCCGCGGACAACGCCTCCAGGTCGCGGCGAGCGGTGGCAACGGACACCTCGAGCTCGTAGGCCAGCTCCGCGGCGGTTACCCGGCCCCGGGCCTGCATGAGCAGGAGGGCAGCGACGAGGCGGTCGGCGCGCATGTCCCCAGCTTCTCGCACAAAGTGCTCAGTCGGTGAGCACTTTAGGGCAGAGAATGGTGGCTGTCACCGACCAGAGGAAGGAATCACCAATGTTGCGAGGACTCGCCACCGTCAACCTCTTCGCCGACGACATCGCCGCCGCCCAGGGCTGGTACTCCGAGCTGCTCGGCATCGAACCGTACTTCGTGCGCCAGATCGAGGGGCGGCCCGCGTACGTCGAGTTCCGCATCGGCGACTACCAGCACGAGCTCGGCATCGTCGACAGCCGATTCGCCGCGCACGCCCGGTCGGACAAGGCCGGAGGCGCGGTGATCTACTGGCACGTGGACGACGTCCAGGCCAGCTTCGAACGGCTGCTGTCGATGGGCGCCACGGTGCACGAGAACCCGACCGAACGCGGACCGGGATTTGTGACCGCATCCGTGGTCGATCCATTCGGGAACATCCTCGGCGTGATGTACAACCAGCACTACCTGGAGATTCTCGGGTCGCGGGCGGGGGTGTGACGTGACCACCTTCGTCGCGAGCACCATCGCCGACTGGCGGGCTTGGCTGGCGCGGAATTGCCGGTCCGAGAAGGAGGTGTGGCTGGTCATCCACCACAAGGACAGCGGCACACCGAGCGTCCGGTACCACGAGGCCATCGAGCACGCGCTGTGCTACGGGTGGATCGACAGCCAGGCCCGTAAACGGGACGCGGACAGCTCCCGCCTCCGGTTCACCCCGCGCAGCCCGCATAGCACATGGAGCCGGGTGAACCGGCAGCGCGCCGCGAAGATGATCGAGCTGGGCCTGATGACCGAGCCCGGTCAAGCGATGATCGACCTGGCCCGGACCAACGGGACGTGGCAGCTCCTGCCCGACGAGCAGACCTCAGCCATCCCCGATGACCTGCAGGAACTGCTGGACCGGAATGAGGCCGCCCGCCACAACTTCCAGACGTTTCCGCCATCCTCGAAACGGTTGATCCTGGAGTGGATAGCGACAGCAAAGCGGCCGGACACCAGGCGGCGCCGAATCAATCAGACGGTCGACCTAGCGGCGGTGAACATCCGAGCCAATCACCCCGGAGTTCGGGGCCCGGCCTCTCGCCAGAGCACCGCGCCGATCCACACCAGACCCGATGCCAGCAGCACGCCATGAACGATGCGCACGGCGGCCGGGGTGTAGAACTGCGGGATGAACAGGGCCATGCCCACGGCGAACGGAATTCCGCAGTAGCGCGGCAGCAGCGCCGAGCGCCAGATCGCCATCGCGACCAGGATGGCGCCGACGCCGAGCAGCGCGAGGCCGAGCGCGAAGACGGTGGCGCCGACCGGGTGGCTCCGGAACGCGTCGGCGAGCTCGACCAGGTCGATGTTCCGGTCCGTCTTGGCCTTCGTCGCGATGGCGTTCAGCGCGAAGTCCTCGCCGCCGTAGTACGGGAGGGTCAGCCCGGACCCGATCCAGGCGATGACGACCGCGAGGAAGGCCACCCGCTCGACCCGGGTGCCGCCGACCACGTACCACAGCGCGAGCAGACCGAGTGGGATCAGGATGAAGCCGATCATCGCGAACAGGTGGGCCGCCACCCAGGCCCCGGACGACATCGACCTGATCGCACCGTCCTCTGTCGACTCGTTGTGGTATGGCCGCACCGTCGGATACAGGAGGAACAGCACGCCAGCGACGGCGAGCGCGGCAGCACCGAGGCGTACGCGGGTAGCGGATCCGAGCATGCGCAGTCTCCTCCCGGTCGGCACGTACGCCGGACGGCACAGTCGGTCGTCCCAGACAGAGTCGGTGTCCAAAGCAGACTAGCCTGGCCATGAGGGAGGCAGATGGCACAGCTGCTCATCGGGATCAACCTGTCGACGTCGGCGGCGCTGGGCGCCGACCCGGTCGCCGATGCGATGCGGGCCGAGCGCCTCGGATTCGACTTCGTGTCATCGTCCGACCACCCGTGCGGCACGCACCCCTCGTTCGAGACCTGGACGATGCTGTCGTGGGTGGCCGCGGCCACTTCTCGCATCCGCGTAGCCACCCGGGTGCTGGGAGTCCCGTACCGGCCCCCGCCCATCGTCGCCAAGATGGCCGAAACGCTCGACCGGCTGTCGGGCGGCCGGCTAATTCTCGGGCTGGGCGGCGGGTTCTCAGACGACGAGTTCCGAGCGTTCGGGCTGGGCGTGCCCTCCCCACGCGACAAGGTGGACGGGCTCGAGGACGCGATCCGGATCATCCGCGGTCTCTGGTCGGAGCGGGCCTTCACCTACCACGGGCGGCGGTTCCACACCGAGGCCGCGGAGGTCGAGCCGAAGCCGGATCACCGCATCCCGATCTGGCTCGGCACCTATGGTCGCCGTGCGCTCGAGGTGACCGGGCGCCTCGCCGATGGCTGGATCCCGTCGCTGGGATTCGCGCCGCCGGAACAGGTCACCGGCATGCGCGACAGGGTCATGGCGGCCGCCCGCGCCGCCAGGCGCGACCCGGAGAAGATCACTTGCGCGTACAACGTGGAGGTCCGCATCGATGTGCGGCCGCCCGAGCGGGCCTCCGTGGTGTCCGGATCGCCCGACGCGGTGGCCGACCGACTCGCCGCGCTCGTCGCGCTCGGCTTCGGTGCGCTGAACCTGATGCCCTCCGGACCGGGCGGGAGCGAGCAGGTCGAGCGGCTCGCCGAGGAGGTCCTGCCGGCGGTCCGGGCGGCGGCCGCGTGATCGACGCCACTCCTATCTTGACAGTGACCAGATTACCTGACAATGTGGGAGGTGGCTTAAGGAGGCACACGATGTCAGACGAGCTGGAGCGCGTGGGTACCGCCGAGCGGGAGGCGGCCGCCGCCGTCCTCGCCGACGCCGCGGCGGAGGGATACCTGGACACCGACGAGTTCGCGGAGCGGTCCGCGGCCGCGTACGCGGCCCGCACCCGCGCCGACCTCGACCGTGCCCTGGCCGAGCTGCCGCCCGCATGGCTCCGGGCGCGGGCCCGGACCCGCCGCCACGAGCGGTACGCCGCGGCCGCGCGGCTCGGCATGCGCCTGCACCTGGCCGCGTACCTGGCCGGCTCCGCGCTGATGATCGGCATCTGGCTGGCTGTCGGCATAGCCGCGGGCGCCTGGTACCCGTGGCCGATCTGGCCGATCCTCGGCTGGGGCCTCGGGGTCGCGGGTCACATCGTGCCGGTCGGCCGTGCCGTGCGCCGACTCGCCACCCGGTAGCGCCGACGCCGCCCCGAGGACGCTCCGGCGTCCAACCGCGTTCGTTCAGGCCGTGAGCCGGAACGGCGGATACCGGTCGGTGACGAGGGTGAGCGCGTAGCCGATCACGCGGTTGTGCCAGCGGACGACGCCCTCGACGAAGTCGAACAGCCCACGCGGATACCTGCCGGTGAACAGGATTGCGAACCAGGCCACCACGACGGCCACGAAGGCGCCGATATCCAAGAAGAACAGCACGATGTAGTGCGGGATCGCGAGCAGCCACTTGACGAGCGGCAGCCACCGGTTGAGGTCCCGCGCGGCATCCGGGTACGGGTAGTCCAGGTGGACCGACTGGTCGTCGTCGGTGGCCGGGTAGCGGTCGTCCATCAGGGCCAGGTACGCGGTGACCCGGCTGCCGAACCGCTGTAGCTGGAGGTTCCAGTCGAACCACCACCGGGGGTACTTGGTCCGGAAGAGGATCATCAGGAGCGGCCCGAAGAACAGCAGCCCGCCGGCGCCCGCCGCCACGGCCGACGAGTTGTCGCCGTACGACGTCTGCCAGGTCCCACCCGCGACCGTGCCCAGCAGAATCAGGATGGGAATCGCAACGAAGATGCGGAAGCCGGTGGTCAGTCGGTTGAGTGGGCGATCCGGGTAGTCCACCGAGAACTGAACCGGGTATGGCGTTGGTTCCATGAGATACCTCCTGGGTTCGGTCGATCCGCGCCCGCTGCCATCTTTGCGGTCCGGTGCCGCGTCCACATGCGACTCGCCGGAATCTAGCACGACCTATGTGGAGGCTGGGCGCCTCACGCAGGATTGTCGACCCCCCCGTGTCCGGGGTTGCCCTGAGATGCGGCGCAGGTGAGCGCTTCGACCATTGTCGATCATTGACCCCGCTGCCGGCGCCCTGCAAACATGTCGATGGTTCTATACCCACCAGGCGTAGGGCCCGACCTGTTCCCTTGACCCCGGGGGAGGAACACGTGAGAACCATTCGACTGTCCGCCGTGTTCGTAGCGGTCGCCGTCTCCGCAGTCGGTACCGCGCTGGCGGTCACGCCGGCGGACGCCGCCCGCGCGCCCCTCGGCGCCGATGGGGCCGCAGCGCTCGTCCAGTCGCTCGGCACCACCCGCACCGCCGGCGCCTATCGCGACGCTGGCGGTCGCATGATTATCAACGTCACCGACGCCGCCGCCGCCGCGAAGGTACGCGCCGCGGGTGCCGTGGCGCGGCTCGTGAGCCGCAGCGCGGCCCAGCTCGCGCAGCTCCAGGCGCGCCTGGACACCGGCGTCGCCGGCACCGCCTGGTCCGCCGATCCGGTCGGCAACCAGGTCCTCGTCCAGGTGGATCCGACCGTGTCCGGCAGCGCGCTCGCCGGTCTCCGAGCCGCCGTGGCAGGCTCCGGCGGGGCAGCCCGCATCGAGTACCTGCGCGAGGCGCTGCGCCCGCTCATCTCCGGTGGCGACGCCATCTACGGCAGCCAGTACCGGTGCTCGCTTGGGTTCAACGTCCGCAGCGGCAGCACCTACTTCTTCCTGACCGCCGGGCACTGCACGGACCTGGCCACCGAGTGGTTCTCCAACGCCAACCACACCACCAAGCTGGGCGACCGCACCGGCAGCAGCTTCCCCGGCAACGACTACGGCATCGTCCGCTACCTGAGCACGTATCCGATCTCGTCCATCTCAGGCACCGTCGGCAGCCAGGACATCACGTCGGCCGGTAACGCGTTCGTCGGCCAAGCGGTCTCCCGGCGGGGTAGCACCACGGGCGTGCACACCGGCACCGTGACGGCCCTGAACGTGACCGTCCACTACGTCGGCGGCGGCACCGTACGACAGATGATCCAGACCAACGTCTGCGCCGAGCCCGGCGATAGCGGTGGCCCGCTCTACGCCCAGACGGTCGCACTCGGCCTGACCTCGGGCGGCAGCGGCAACTGCCGGACCGGGGGCACCACGTTCTTCCAGCCTGTCACCGAGGCCCTCAGCAAGTACGGCGTCTCCGTGTTCTGACGCAGCCGGGCGATTTCCGGTGGCCCTGGACCTACGCCGGGGCCACCGGACGGTTCCGGCCGTTCAGGTATCCGCAGGTCAGCCGGGTGGACGCCGCGGAACGGGTTTCCTAGCTGCGCAAACAGTGCGACCATATCGACAAACTCCGGCCACGAGGTGAGGAGTCGGCGATGGTCGGTCAGCGGATCCACTTCGTCAA
>DASXRC010000037.1:0-74533 GCA_036506795.1 Micromonosporaceae bacterium | reverse complement strand
CCTGAAGCAGGGCATCCATCGCCTTCACCGTAAGCGGCCGGCTCGACATGTAGGAAAGTCAAGCCGGCCGCCCCCACTGTGATCATGTGACAGATGTACCGGGACATGAACCGCGACAGATGTCATGGGACTCAAGAGGGCTCAACGGCCCACGTCCGTTCCACGACCCAACCGGCGCTACTGATCGTCGCGATCCAGCTGGATGCTCCAGATGCTGCGGCCGTAGGTCGCCGCGTATAGCGTGTTGGTGCTCGCCTGGTACTCCAGATCGTCGACGGGTGCACGGGGCAGCCCCATGCCGAGCCGGTACCACGTCACGGTTGGATTCTGGCTTCCGGCCTTCGCCACGTTTGCCGTGAAGACCCCGAGGTCGCTCGCGACGAAGATCCGGTTCGGGTTGAGCGGATCGACGACGACGTCCTGGGTCGGCGCGAACGGCAGGTTGCCGCTGATGTCCGTCCAGTGGGCGCCGCCGTCGGTCGTGCGCAGCACGTGCGCGTTGTTGTCGGCGTTGCGGAGACCTGAGTAGGTCACATACGCTTTGCCGGCGTTTGTCGGATCGACCGCGAGGTGGGTGACCCAGCGGATCGGCAGGGCCGGGTCGGTGAACCTGGTCCACGTCGCGCCGAGGTTCTTGGTCCCCCACAGCCAGCCATCGTCCGTGCCCGCGTAGACGACGTTGGCGTTGGTCTTGGCGACGGCCACCGCGGTGAGCGTCCCGAACGGGTACGACGGGTCGGTGCCCGAAGCCGGGTTGCTCAGGCTGGGGCTGATCGCCGTGAAGCTCACCGCCATGTTGGTGGACCGGTTGAGGATGTTGCCGCCGTAGTACACGGTCGACGGCGTGCTCGGGTCGAGCACGACGGGCGTCTGCCAGTTGCGCCGGTCCGACGTGGTCGCGTTGATGAATCCGGTGCTGTTGTTGCCGGCGTTGACCGAGCGCGAGCAGAACCCGAACTGCGAGCAGGCGTACACGTTGTTCTGGTTGCTCGGGTCGATCAGGGTGTACAAGCCGTCGCCGCAACCGCCGTACGAGCCCCAGGCGCCGGTCACCACACCGGCCGAGTTCCACGACCGCAGGCAGCCGTTGTCCTGGGTGCCGCCGACGACCCGGTCGGCCGTCTGTTCGCTGACATCGACGGTGTAGAACTGGGTCCACGGCTCGTTCAGGGCCTCTGTCCACGTGCCGTTGGCACCGTTTCCGGTCGACGAGTAGAACCCGCCGTCGTTGCCCTCGAAGACCCGGCCCGGCGTCGTCGGGTCCCAGGCCATCGCGTGGTGGTCCACATGCAGGCTGGTGACGTTCGACCAGGTCGCGCCGCCGTTCGCGGAGACCCGCAGGCTGACACCGGCGATGAACAGCCGGTCGGCGTTCACGGGGTCGATCCAGATCTTCGAGGTCCAGACCGTGTCGCCACCGGGGTTGGCGGCAGTCATCGTCTGGAACGTGGCGCCGCCGTCGTCGGACCGGTAGTAGCCACGGAAGCCGCGCTGGTCAGGCCCGCCGCCGTTCACGGTCTGCGACCAGTTGCCGGTCGTGACGTACACCCGGTTCGGGTCGTTCGGCGCGATCGCGACGGCCATGCGCGCCTGGGCCCCGACGGTGTTGCTGGTGCTCGATGCGAAGCCGATCGTGTCGCCCGGGGTGAACGACGTGATCCGGTCATTCTCGAGCCTGGTCCAGCTGGCCCCGCCGTCGGTGGTGAGGTACAGCCCGGTGCCCGGCCCCGTGTAGCACCGGCACAGTGCCTCGCGGTGGTGATCCCACATCGGCACGAACAGCTTGTCCGGGTTTGCCGGATCCATCGCGATGTCCGTCGCGCCGGTGAAGTCGTTCGCGCCGGCGAGGATTCGCGTGAAGGTCGCGCCGTAGTCGGTCGACTTGTACAGGCCCCGGACGCCGCCCGCGGCGAACAGCGAGCCGCCGGACGCGACGTACACGACGTTGGGATTCTGCGGGTTGAACCGGATGGCCCCGATCGTGCTCGAGCCGGCCAGCCCCACGCGGGTCCAGGTCACGCCGTCGTCCGTCGAGCGGTAAACCCCGTCACCGCCGTAGCTCAGGCTCCCACCACCGGGGTTCACCTCGCCGGTTCCCACCCAGATGTCACCGTTGGGTGCGACCGTGACCGCGCCGATCGACTGGGGAAAGTCGTCCGGCCAGGCCTTGGTCATCGTCACGCCGCCGTCGGTGCTCTTCCATACGCCGGCGGTCGACACCCCGACGTAGACCGTGTCGGGCTGCGTGGGGTCCGGGGCGATGTCGGTCACCCGGCCACCCACATTGGACGGTCCGACGAACCGCCAGTTCGGATTCACCAGCCCGGTGAGATCCCGGGGGATGGCCGCCGCCTGTTGCGCGGCGAGCTCGAGGTCGCCCGTCGTGATCACGTCTCCCGGGATCTGCCGGGAATCGAGGTACGCATCGCGGATGTCACCCTCGTCCTCGGCCTCCTCGCAGTTGGTGCCGAACTCGGGATCGTCGGCGTCGCACGCCGGGATGTCGCCCGGGGCGGGCTCCGCGAAGGAGGGCGCCGGTGCCGTCACTACGGCGAGAGCCAGCGCCGCGGCGACTGTCAACAGACGCACCGTGTTTCGGGGCGCTTGGGGTCGCTTCACCTGTACTCCTTCCCTTGCGCAGGCGGCCCCACGCGCAGGCGCACTCGAACACGCCGAGCTTGGTGAGCAGGTGAGAGGCGGATAAGGGGACGTAAATCAGCGGACCAGGCGTGGGGCGGTCGCCTTCCGTGTCATTGGTGGAGCCAGCCTAGGTCCTTACGTTGCTGGCGGTCAATCGCTGGGCTCACGATTGTGCTCGGCCTGCGCGATGGCCCACGCGGCGTTGACGAGTCCAATGTGGCTGAACGCCTGCGGGAAGTTGCCCAGCAGCTCGCCGCTATCGGGGTCGACCTCCTCGGCGAGCAGCCCGACGTCGTTGACGTACGCGATGGCCCGCTCGAAGACGTCGCGAGCCTGCGACAGCCGCCCCGCCTGCGCGAACGCCTGGGCGAGCCAGAACGTGCACAGCAGAAACGTGCCCTCCCGGCCGGCTAGCCCGTCCACCCCGGCCTCGGTGCGGTACCGGTAGACCAGGCCGCGGGCGTCGGTGAGCCGGTCGGCGACGGCTTCGATGGTGGCCAGCATCCGCGGGTCGTCGGCGGGCAGGAACCCCACGATCGGCATCATCAGGTTCGCGGCGTCCAGGTCGGCGCCGCCGAAGGTCTGGGTGAACGCGCCCGCGGTGTCGCTCCACCCATCGCGAACGACGGTCTCCCAGATCTCGTCCCGGGCGGCCGTCCAGCCGCTAATCCGGCCGGCCACATGGAACTTCGGCGCGAGCTTGATCGCTCGGTCGAGCGCGACCCAGCACATCACCTTCGAGTACAGGAAGTGCCGTGGCTCGCCGCGTACCTCCCAGATGCCTTGATCGGGCTCCCGCCAGCGCTCCGCGGCGCTGTCGGCGAGGGCAACCATCAGGGCGCGCATCTGGTCGTCGACCGTCGTGATCTGATCGGCCAGCCGGTGGGCTGCGCCGAGCAGCTCCCCGTACACGTCGATCTGCTGCTGGCGCCAGGCCGCGTTGCCGACCCGGACCGGCCGGCTGTCGCGCCAGCCACGCAGGTGCGGCAGAGTCCGCTCGGTCAGGTCGTGCTCGCCGGCGACACCAAACATGATCTGCAGCGGCGTGCCGGGGCCGACGGCGCTGGCGACCGCCGTCGTCATGAACGCGAAGAAGTCGCTGGCCTCGTCCGGGCAGGCGGCCACCCACAGGGCCTCCATCGTGAAGCTGGCGTCGCGGACCCAGGAGTACCGGTAGTCCCAGTTGCGCTCCCCACCGATGTCCTCGGGCAGCGACGTGGTCGCCGCGGCGACGATGGCGCCGCTGGGCTGGAATGTCAGGCCCCGCAGCACCCGGCCGCTGTGGTGGACGAGATCCCGCCACGGACCCTCGTAGTTCTGGTGCAGCCGCGACCAGGAAGCCCACGCGGCCACCGTGCCCGCCAGCCGGTCCGCGAGCTCGGCCTGGCCCCACACGCGAGCCGGCCGCTCCTCCAGGGTCGAGCGGTGCAGTCCGAAGTGGACAGTCTCCCCGGCGGTCAACGTGATCCTGGCGGTCGCAGTCGAGGCGGCGACGGCGCACGCGACCGGCGTCGACAACACGAGCCACTCGGCGCCGCCGCGCGCGGTTATCCCGCCGTCGACGACCGATAGCAGCGGCCGGAGCAGGCCGTACTCCGGCCGCGGCGCGTACGACACCTCCATCTCGACAGCACCGTCGGTGCACGCCGCCGATCGGATCAGCAGGCGGGGTGCCCCCTTGCCGAGCGCGTGGCCGAGGTTGTCGGGGACCATCGCGAGCGCGTCCGTCAGTACCAGGGTCCCGGTCGGCGTACGGAACGTCGTCTCGAGCACGAGCGTTCGATCCACGTAGCGGCGCCGCGCGGCGTACTCGCCCACGGGCCGCATCGACCAGTGCCCGGCCGCGTCGTCCAGCAGCCGCCCGAACACCGACGGGCTGTCGAACCGCGGGAAGCACAGCCAGTCCACTGACCCGTCGGCGGTCACCAGGGCGGCGGAGTGGCAGTCCGACAGCATGGCGTGGGCGGCGATGGGAACGCTGCTCATGCCGGTCAGGTTCTATTCGGTCGCGTGCACCGGGAGAGCCGCGCGCAGCGCCGGTGCCGTCACCTCGGGCGGCCTCGGGTTGACCGTCAGACCCGTGCCGAGCTCGAGGCCGGCGATGGTGGTCACCCGTGGGTAGATGCCGATGTACCACTGGTACCACCGGCCGGCGTCCGCGTCGTCCGCCGGGCCCGCGTGCACGACCAGGTTGTACGCCGGATCGTCCAGCACGGTCGCGAGCGCGGAGAGCACCCGGGGCAGGGTCCGGGCCACGGCATCGAGCGCATCGTCGGAGGCCGCCGCGGGGACGGCTCGGCCGTCGCGCGGCACGAGCATCGTGTGATGCGGTACGCCGGCGGCGTACGGCTGGACGACGAGCAGGTCTCCTTCGTCGGCGACCACCCGCTCGCCCGCTCGACGCTCCGTGTCCGCCAGGTCGTCCGTCAACCGCCGCCCGGTAGACTCGTGATGGGCTCGGGTGCGCCGCCACCGCTCGGCCAGGCCCGGCGGGACGTCGTCGAGCGCGACGATCTGGCTGTGCGGGTGGCTCAGCGAGGCTCCGGCCGCCCTCCCGTAGTTGCGGAACGCCACCACCGCGGGCCGCCCCGCGCCCAACGCGCGGCAGCGCTCGCGCATGGCGTCGAGGATCGCGTACGCCTCGTCCGGCCCGGCCTCGCGCAGGTCCCAGTCGTGCCGGGGCGACTCGATGAGCACCTCGTGGTCCCCGGTCGCCGGGAACGCGTCGGCGGCGCCCCGGTGGTTCGGGCGTTCCGACGACGGCGAGACGACGGCGTACTTGTTGGGCACCACCCGGATCCGCCAGTCCGGCGCGCCGGCCGGAACCCGCATCCGCTCCGGCGGCGTCATGTACTCGTGGCCCGGGCAGAACGGACACACCGGAGCGGTACCACTGGGGCGGGCCTCGTCCGGCCGCGTCGCGCGCGCCGGGGCGATGAGCCGCCACTCGCCGGTCTCCGGATCCACCCGGGTCTCGATCGTCATGCCGTCAACCTAACGCCGCGGGCCGAACGCGCGTCCAGCGCGGGTTACTGTCGGCCCTCCGACTGCCCGGCGGAAGCGGCGCTGTGATCCTGGGGCATGGGCACTATCCGCGTGGCGTGGTGGAACCTGCAGAACCTGTTCGACACCGACGACGACCCGATCTCCGCGGACCTGGAGTTCACCGTCGAGAAGGGCTGGACGCCCGAGGCGTTCGCCGCCAAGAAGGCCAACCTCGCCGCGGTGCTGAGCGCGCTCACCGTCGACGGACCGCCCGAACTGCTCGGCGTGGCCGAGGTCGAGGGCGACGATGTGTTCACGGAACTGCTCGACGAGGTGGGCGAGCCCAACCTGCGGGTGGTCCGCGACCCAGGCGGCACCGCCGACCTGCGCGGCATCGACGTGTCCGTGGCGTACGACCAGCGCAAGCTCACGGTCGTGGAGCAGCGCTCACATGTGGTCAACCTGCGCTACCCCACCCGGGACATCTTCGAGGTCGTTTTCACCATCAACGAGACCGGCGACCGCGTGGTGGTGCTGGCCAGTCACTGGCCGTCGCGGCGCCTGGGCCGGTACGAGAGCGAGCCGTCGCGGATCGCCGTCGCGGAGAACCTGGCGTACCTGGTCCGTAACCACCTCCGCTTCGATGCCGCCACGTACCTGCAGCTGCGGGAGGCCGACGACCTCGACGCGGTCCGGCGCCGGTGGGAGACGCCGATCCTGCTGATGGGCGACTTCAACGACGAGCGCTCGACCGCAGCGTGGTCAACAACCTGCAGGCCTCGAGCGAGCGCGACCGGGTGGCGGGCCCGACCAATGACATCGACGGCTTCGCGACCGAGCCGGCCGACTACACCGGCGCGAACATCTTCCTCTACAACCCTATGTGGACGTTCCTGCCGGGCGAGCAGAGCGGCACGTTCTTCCTCGCCAGCACCACGAGCGAGGCATTCGCCAACCGGTACCAGATCCTCGACCAGTTCGTCGTCTCGCGGGGCCTGCTCTCCGAGCCCGGCACGCGCTTCGATCCGGCCAGCGTGCGAATCATCGACGACCCCCGCGTCGCCACGCCCGCCAAGCGCCCCCGGGGCTTCGACCGCACGACCCGGCACGGCACATCCGATCACCTACCGATCGTCGCGAGGCTGGAGTACTGACGCGGTCACACCGGTACGTTGAGCGTCACGGTCATCCCGTTGGACACGTCGCCCGTCACCGTGCCGAGCTGCAGGGAGTGGCCATCACGGAACACGTTGTCGGTGGCTAGCGATGTCTGGGCCAGGTTGCGCAGGCTCTGTTCGTACCCCGCGGTGGCGTACACCTGCCGGCAGGCCGCCTCCGGCAACGCCAGCTGGGAGGTGCGCAGCTTGTCGCTGGCGGTGGTGGCCTTGGCTAGGCTCGGGTACACCTCGAAGTGGATGTGTGGCCACCGCCCGGAGTACGCCGCGGGAAAGATGCTCGTGAACCTCACGCTGCCGCGCGCGTCGGTCTCCTGGACGCCGCGCAGGTAGTTCTCGTCGCTGATCTCCCGGTCGTACAGCGAGTAGCGGCCGGCGCTGTCGCAGTGCCAGACGTAGACGGCCGCGCCCGCCCGCGGCGCGGAGCCGCTAGCGGTGTCCAACACGGTCAACACGATCGTCAGCGGTACGCCGGTGGCTTGGCCCGACGAGGCGCCGAAGCTCTTCACGATGTCGCTGCGGACGATGCCGCTGTCGGTCAGCACGTTGACACCGTTCGAGCCGTCCCCCGGATAGGGGCCGGCGGTCTCCTCCGGGATCCGGGTGCCGGCGGTCGCGGTGGCGGCGGCGGTGGCACCGCTCGTCGCGTTGGCGGTTGCGGTCGATGTGCCGCCCGCGGTGGTCGTGCCGTCGTCGGTGGCAGCGCAGCCCGCCACCGCCGCAGCGCCCACGCCGCCGAGGATGCCGAGCAGCCGCCGCCGGCTGAGCAGGGTCGGCAGGTCGAGCGACAGCCCGCGGTCGTGCTCGTGCGCGCCGTGGTCGTGGGCGTGGGGGTCGGTGGTCATGTCGAGCCTCCGAAGGCGATCGTCGCGGTCGGTCCGTCGAACCAACGATTCACCAGGGTCCTGTGCGCCGGCCCTGCGACTCCTGTGTACCGGCCGTGACCGGAGGGCCGGCCATTTCCGCGTTTCATGTGGCGTCGGCGGGCGCGATCGGAGAGGCTGGCCGGGTGGCGACGCCACGAGCGAGGTCGGCGGGATCGGGGTGGCGCTATCGGCCCGCCCTCGACGGTGTACGGGCGTTCGCCGTCGCCGCGGTCGTGCTGTTCCACGGCGGTGTCGGCCTGCTGTCCGGCGGCTTTCTCGGCGTCGACGCGTTCTTCGTGCTCTCCGGCTTTCTGATCACTTCCCTGCTGCTCGCGGAGCGCGCCGCCACCGGAACGATCCGCCTCGTGGCGTTCTGGGGCCGCCGCGCCCGCCGGCTCCTGCCGGCCCTGCTCATCGTCCTGCTGGTGGTCGTGACGCTCGGCCGCGGCCTGCAGCGGGACGACGTCTCGGTGGGACTGCTGCGTGGCGACGCGCTGGCAGCCCTCGGGTACGTCGCGAACTGGCGGATGATCTACCGGGGCAGCGACTACTTCACCGCATCCGCGGCACCGTCGCCGCTGCAGCACACCTGGTCACTCGGCATCGAGGAGCAGTTCTACCTGATCTGGCCCGTGGTGGTGCTCGCGTTGCTGGGCATCGGTGCCTGGAAGCAGTCACGGCCGGTGCTATTGACGGTGTGCCTGGTCGGAGCCGGCGAGTCGGCCATCGCCGGCGCGGTGCTGTACCGGGCGGACGACGTCAACCGCGCGTACTTCGGCACCGACACGCGCGCCCAGGCGTTGCTGATCGGTGCCGCGGTCGCCGTGGTGCTGGCCGGGCGGCCGAACACCCAGGCTGCGGACCGACCGGCTGCGCGGTCGAGGGTCGCCTCGGTCGCGTTCGGCGCCGCCGCCCTTGTCGGGGTGCTCGGCACGGCCTGGTTGTGGACTCACGCGCGCGGCACCGACGGCTGGCTCTACCGCGGCGGCCTGACGGCCGGTGCGGTAGGAATCGCGGCCGTCATAGCCCACGCCGTGCTCTCGCCGACATCGGTGACCGCGCGGGTGCTCTCGCTCGCCCCCATCGTCTGGCTGGGCAAGATCTCCTACGGCGTGTACCTGTGGCACTGGCCGCTGTTCCAGTACCTCGACGCCGAGCGGACCGGCCTCGGTGGCGCCAACCTCCTCGCCCTGCGGTGCGCGGCGCTGTTGGCGATCTCCATCGCGTCGTATGTCCTCGTTGAGCGTCCCATCCGGACCGGTCGCTGGCGCGCCCGGCTACCCCGGCCGGTGCCGGTCGCCGCGGCGATGGTCGGCGTGGTGGCCGTCGCCGGCACCGCCGCCGTGGTGCTGGCCGGCACGGCCCCCGTCCGGCCGCAGGCGGTGAGGTCCGCGAGCATCACGCTGTCGCCGCCGCCGACCGCGACCTATCCCACCGCCACCGCGCCCATGTCGCGGCCGGGTCGCCGGCCCGGCGCCCAGCCGCGGATCGACGTGTTCGGCGACTCGGTGGCCTGGACACTCGGCAAGTACCTGCCGCAGCACCCCAAGCTCCACGTCAAGGTGCGCGCGATGCAGGGCTGCGGGATCGCCCGCCTGCCGGACATCCGCCAGCTTGACGCGCCGCACACCAACTACCCCGGCTGTACCCGGTGGGACGAGCGCTGGCGCCGCGGCGTGCAGACCGACGACCCCGACGTGGCGGTCATCCTGCTCGACCGGTGGGAGCTGATGGACCGCCGGCTCGGCGGGGTGTACCAACACGTCGGCGACCCCGCCTATGACACATACCTCACCAGCGAACTTGGGCTGGCGGTGTCGATCGCCGGTGCACGGGGGGCGCGGGTCGTTCTCCTCACCGCGCCGTACACCCACCGCGCCGAACGCCCGGACGGCTCGCTGTACGGCGAGGACCGGCCCGAACGCGTCAATGCCTGGAATAGGCTGCTGCGCGAGTACGCCGCCCAGCACCGCGACCAGGTGACGGTGCTCGATCTCAACACGCTGGTCTGCCCGAAGGGGCGATTCACGTGGTCCATCGATGGGCTGCGGGTGCGCAGCGACGGCCTCCACTTCACGCCCGACGGCGTGCAGCAGGTCATCGCGCCCTGGCTGTTCCCCCGGCTGTGGTCGATCGCCACCACCGGCTCGCCGTGAACGCCCTCAGGTCGATCAGCGACGGACGGCCGGGCCGGTCGAGCCGCGCACCACGAGCTCGGGCTCGAAGAGCAGTTCGTCGCCGGTGACGGTCGCACCGTCGATCTGCTTGACCAGCAGGGTGACCGCGGCCCGGCCGAGGGCCTCGATGGGCTGGCGCACGGTCGTCAGCGGCGGGTCCGTGCAGTTCATGAACGTCGAGTCGTCGAACCCGACCACGGAGACGTCATTGGGCACCGCCAGTCCGGCGCGGCGTGCGGCCCGGACCGCGCCGAGCGCGAGCGGGTCGCTGCCGCAGATGATCCCGGTGACTCCGTGCCGGAGCATCCGGGTGGCCGCGGCGTGCCCACCCTCGAGCGCGAAGAGCGCATGCTCGACGAGCTCCGGGTACAGCGAGCCGCCACTGCGCTTGACCATCTCGGCGTACGCCGAGAGCTTGCGCTGTGACGGCAGGTGATCCGGCGGTCCGATGACCAGGCCGATCCGCTCGTGGCCGAGCGAGGCGAGGTGCCCGTACGCCTGCTCGACGGCGACCGCGTCGTCGGTAGACACCCGGGGATACCCCAGGTGCTCGACGGCCGCGTTGAACAGCACCGCCGGCAGCCCACGCTGCCGCAGCCGCTCGTAGTGCTCGTGCGGCGCGTCTGCCTCGGCGTAGTGACCGCCCGCGAATACCACGCCCGACACCTGCTGGTCGAGAAGCATGTTCACGTAGGCGGACTCGGACAGCCCGCCCGCGGTGCGGGTGCACAGCACCGGCGTGAGCCCGCGCTGGGCCAGCCCCCCGCCGACCACCTCGGCGAGCGCCGGGAAGATCGGGTTTTGCAGTTCGGGCAGGACCAGCCCGATCAGCCGGGCCCGCACGCCCCGCAGTTGCGTCGGCCGTTCGTATCCCAGGACGTCCAGCGCGGTCAGCACGGCGTCCCGGGTGGCGTCCGAGACACCGCTCTTGCCGTTGAGCACGCGGCTGACAGTGGCCTCGCTGAGCCCGACCTTCTGGGCTACCTCGGCAAGTCGTCGGGTAGAAGTGCGCACCATGGCGCAAGAATAGGACAGCTCTGTGACATCGGTCGTGCCAAGGAATCAGCGCCATCCCGCCATATCGCCCAGAAGTGCGGCTCCGGCTGACTGTTCCGTCCTTCATAACAGTTGTGAGTCGCAATTTTGCGTAGTGCAGTCGGTCTCTTGCTGAGATGAGTCGTCATCGCTACAGTGACTCCACCCAGGGCCTGATCCGCTGGGCGCCGCGGCCAGGTCAGTACGATCATGAACCGCCCGTTCCCCCGAAGGGATGGACCGATGTCCGCACCGCAGTACCGGAAGGTCGCGGCGTTCGCGCTCGCGGCCGGCCTGGGGCTCAGCCTCGCGGCGTGCTCCACGAAGAATGACAACAAGGGAGCAGCAGACGGCAGGGTTACGATCACGGTCGACTGCCAGCCGGTCGGGGCTCAGGCCGAGCTTTTGCGGGACTGGAACGCCGACGTCGTGGCGTTCCAGAAGCTGCACCCCAACATCACCATCAAGAGTGTCTCGGTGGGCGCCCAGTGCGACAACCCGCCGGACTTCACCGCCCGCCTCCAGGGTGGGACCGTCACCGACCTCTTCTACGGGTACATGACCGACCTGCAGCAGGTGATCGACTCTGGGCAGGCGATGGAGATCACCCGGTACGTCAACAAGGACACGATCTCGACGTGGGACAGCATCGACGCGGGTGCGAAGGCCGCCTTCTCCGACAACGGGGCGGTGTGGGGCATACCAACCAAGAACTACTCGATGGGCCTGGTCTACAACAAGAACCTGTTCCAGCAGGCCGGCCTGGACGTCAAGAACCCACCCAAGACCTGGGCCGAGGTGCGGGCGGCGGCCAAGAAGATCTCGGCGCTCGGTAACGGGATTGCCGGCTACTCGGACTACAGCGCCGCGAACACCGGCGGCTGGCACTTCACGGCCGAGCTGTACGCGCACGGCGGCCAGATGGTGTCGACCGACGGCAAGAAGGCCGACTTCAACAACGACATGGGCAAGCAGGTGCTGCAAAACCTCAAGGACATGCGGTACGGCGACAACAGCATGGGCAGCAAGCAGCTGCTGCAGTGGCCGGACCTGCTCACCAACGCGGCGGCCGGCAAGGTCGGCATGTTCGTCGGCGCGCCGGACACCACCACCGCGATCGTGACCCAGTTCCAGGGCAAGTACCAGGACTGGGCGATGGGTCCGATGCCTGGTCAGGATGGCCCGGCGAAGGCCACCCTGGGCGGCGGCGAGGGCTACTTCTTCAAGAAGGGCCTCACCCCCGACCAGGTCAAGGCCGGCCTGATGTGGCTCGCGTACGAGAAGCTGACGCCCGGCAAGGGCCAGTTCGACTACGTGCGCGCCAAGCCCGAGAACCAGCCCGTCGGCCTGCCGCAGCCGCAGCTGTTCACCGTGGGCAGCGAGGCGCAGAAGCAGGACCTCGAACTGCGCAAGGCGAACGCCAACATTAACGTTGACGACTTCGCGCTCTTCGAGAACAACCCGGTCCCGATCAAGTTCGAGCCGCCGCAGGCCCAGGCCATCTACGCGGTCCTCGACGGCGCGATGTCGGCGGTCCTGACCGACCCGAAGGCGGACATCGGCGCACAGCTCAAGAAGGCCGAGGACAAGGTCAACCAGGTCCTGACGTCCAACGGATGATGCCCGTTGCGGGGGCCGGCTCGCCGCTGGCCCCCGCAACGCAGGGAGACGAGATGGCGATCATCACGGTACCCGGCACGACCGGCGAACGGCGCCGCGCCCAGCCGCCGCCGGTCCGCGGTCCGCGCACCGCGCGCGGCCGCAAGGTGCGGGACAGCCTGACCGGGTACGCGTTCCTGGCCGGTGCCGTGGTGTGCTTCGCCGTCTTCGCCTGGTACCCGATGATCCGCGGCGTCATCATGAGCTTCCAACGGACCCGGCGGGGGGTGACGACGTGGGTCGGGTGGGACAACTACGAGCGGATCGTCCACGACCCGAGCTTCTGGACCGCCTGGAAGAACACGGCGTACTTCACCGTGTTGGCCCTGATCTTCGGGTACGCGGTGCCGTTCTTCGTGGCGATCCTGCTCAACGAGTTTCGGCACGCAAAGGGGTACCTGCGGGCGCTGGTCTACCTACCGGTCATGCTCCCGCCCGCCTCGGCGCTGTTCCTGTTCAAGTTCTACGCGTACGACCCCAGCGACGCGGGCCTGTTCAACGCGATCCTGAAGGCGCTCCATCTGCCGACCTCACAGTGGATGCAGTCGCCGAGGATGACGATGCCGGCGATGGTGCTGGCGTCGACCTGGATGAACATGGGCGGCGCCGTCCTGATCTATCTGGCCGCGCTGCAGAACATTCCCGGCGATCTGTACGAGGCAGCCGAGCTGGACGGCGCCGGCGTCTGGGGGCGAATCCGGCACGTGACGGTCCCTCAGACCAAGCTGATCCTGTCGCTGATGGCCATGCTGCAGATCGTCGCGACCATGCAGCTGTTCATCGAGCCCTTGATCCTCGCCAATGGCGCGGGTTCACAGGACTCGGCCACCTCCGTGGCGTACCTGATCTATCAACACGGCTTCTTCCAGAACGACCTGAACGGCGCCGCGGCGCTCGGCGTGATCATGTTGATCGTCCTGGGCGGCTTCTCCGCCGTCTACGTCCGGCTGAACTCGAAGCTTTAGGGGCGGCGGCCATGGCGAAGGACTACGGGACCCGGACGCTGATCTCCCACGCCCAGCTCACCCGCGGGCGCGGCAGGGCGATCTACTGGGGCGTCCTCGTCCTCGTGCTCGTGGCCTTCACGCTCATCTTCATCGGACCGCTGTACTGGATGGTCACGGGCGCGCTCAAGTCCGGGCAGGAGATCGCGCAGACGCCGCCGACGCTGTTTCCGACGCACCCGCAAGGGCATAACTACACCGACGCATGGAGCCGGCTGAACCTGGCCAAGTTGCTGTTCAACACCTTCTACTACGCGGTCGGCGCGGTGCTGTTCCAGCTCGTGCTCGACACGGCCGCGGCGTACGCCTTGTCGAAGCTCCGTCCCGCGCTGGGCAACCTGATCCTGGGCCTGATGCTCGCGACCCTGATGATCCCGGCGATGGTGCTGATCATCCCGCAGTACGTCACGGTGATCGATCTGCCGATCATCCACATCGGACTGCTCGACTCGCCGTTCGCCATCTGGCTGCCCACGGTCGCGAATGCGTTCAACATCTTCCTGCTCAAGCGGTTCTTCGACTCGATACCGGAGGAGCTGATGTCGGCGGCCATCGTGGACGGAGCGACGCCGTTGCGCACGCTGTGGTCGATCATCCTGCCGATCTCACGCCCGATCCTCGGTGTGGTGTCGATCTTCGCGGTGACCGCGGTCTGGAAGGACTTCCTCTGGCCGAAGCTGGTCATGCCGTCACCCGAGACGCGCACGGTCAGCGTCGGCATCTACGCCTTCGCCGGCGGTACCCCGATGAACGTGGTGGTCGCCGCCGCGGTCATCGCCGCGATACCCACGATCGTGTTCTTCCTGATCTTCCAGAGGAACATCATGTCGGGTCTCACGACCGGGAGCCTGAAGGGGTAGCCAGCCATCCTGCGCACCGGCGCCGACGCCCTCCCGTGTCGGTCCGGCGGGCGCAGCCATGCCAGAAACCAGTCGACCAGGGAAGCAGGCCTACGTGGATGACCAACAATGGTGGCGGTCGGCCGTCATCTACCAGATCTATCCGCGCAGCTTCGCGGACAGCAACGGGGACGGCATCGGCGACCTCGGCGGCGTCCGCGCGCACCTGGACCACCTGGCCGACCTCGGCGTGGACGCGATCTGGTTCAGCCCGTGGTACGCCTCGCCGCAGGCGGACGCCGGCTACGACGTCGCCGACTACCGCGAGATCGACCCGGTGTTCGGCACGCTGACGGAGGCCGAGGAGCTGATCCGCGAGGCGCACGGGCTGGGCATCCGCATCATCATCGACGTGGTGCCGAATCACTGCTCCGCCGCACACCCGTGGTTCCGGGAGGCGCTGCGCACCGGCCCCGGGTCGGCCGCGCGCGACCTGTTCTGGTTCCGGCCCGGGCGGGGCGAGGACGGCGAGCTGCCGCCCAACGACTGGCAGTCCATCTTCGGCGGGCCGGCCTGGACGAGGACCACCAACCCGGACGGCACCCCCGGTGAGTGGTACCTGCATCTGTTCGCCGCCGAGCAGCCCGACCTGAACTGGGAGAACCCGAAGGTCCGCGAGGAGTTCGAGGACGTCCTGCGATTCTGGTTCGACCGCGGCGCCGATGGCGTACGCATCGACTCCGCGGCGCTGCTGATGAAGGATCACGAGCTGGCCGACTTCGACCCGGACCGGCCGCCCGTCCCCCATCCGTACTCCGATCGCGACGAGGTGCACGACGTGTACCGGGCGTGGCGTGCCATCGCGGACAGCTACGCCGAGCCGCGCGCGCTGATCGGCGAGGTGTGGCTGCCCGACGCCGAACGGTTCGCGGCGTACATGCGGCCCGACGAGATCCACACGGCGTTCAACTTCGCGTTCCTCGGCTGTCCCTGGGATGCGGGCGCGCTCCGCGCGGTCATCGACGACACCCTGACCATCCACGCACCCGTCGGCGCGCCGGCCACCTGGGTACTGTCCAATCACGACGTTCCGCGGCACGTCACCCGGTACGGTCGGGCCGATACGTCGTTCACCCTCGACTACCGGCAGCTCGGGGTGCCGACCGATCGGGCGCTCGGCCTGCGCCGCGCCCGCGCGGCCGTGCTGCTCACCCTGGCCCTGCCCGGATCCGTCTACGTCTACCAGGGCGAGGAGCTCGGCCTGGAGGAGGTGGAGGATATCCCGGACACGCTGCGCCAGGATCCGATGTTCTTCCGCACCCGAGGCGCGAACCTCGGCCGGGACGGGTGCCGGGTGCCGATTCCGTGGTCGGGTCAGGAGCCGCCGTTCGGCTTCAGTCCGGCCGGCGCCCACCGTCAGCCGTGGCTGCCCCAGCCGCGATTCTGGTGGGACCGGACCGTCGAGGCGGAGGCGCGCGACCCGGACTCGATGCTGGCGCTGTACCGCCGCGCGCTGGCGTACCGCCGCCGGGAGCCGGCCCTGGGGGACGGTGAGTTTTGCTGGCTGCCGGCGCCGGACTCGGTGCTGACGTTCAGTCGCGGTCCCGATGCGGCGTTCACCTGCCTGGTCAACCTGTCCGACCGCTCCGTCGACCTGCCGGTGGAGGGCAGGGTCGTGCTCGCGAGCGGACCGCTCGACGACGGCCTGCTGCCGGCGGACACCGCGGCCTGGATCATGTCCGGGTAGCGCCGGCGTAGCGGGCGTTTGGGCATCCAGCGGCTTACCCGTCTCTAGGCTGGTCCTGGGGGCGCGGGACGCGAGCCCGGAGCGGTGAGGAGGACCGGAGCATGCCGCTGCATACGGGCGAGGCCGCCCGCGACCGATCCGGTCGTCACGCCGGCAACACGATGGCCACCGCGGCGAACCCGGACCTCGGTCGCGAGGTTGTGCCGCCGGTCGACGCGCTCCCCGATGATCCGGTGCCGCCCGACGTCGCGTATCAGCTCATCCACGACGAGTTGATGCTGGACGGCAACGCCCGGCTGAACCTGGCCACATTCGTGACGACGTGGATGGAGCCTCAGGCCCAGCGGCTGATGGCCGAGTGCGTGGACAAGAACATGATTGACAAGGACGAGTACCCGCAGACGGCCGAGTTCGAGCGGCGCTGTGTGAGCATCCTCGCCGACCTGTGGCACGCTCCCGACCCCACGAACGTCATTGGCTGCTCGACGACCGGCTCGAGCGAGGCCTGCATGCTGGCCGGCATGGCGCTCAAGCGCCGCTGGGCGGCCACGGCCGCCTCCGCCGGCCGGTCGACCGCGCGGCCAAACCTGGTCATGGGCATCGACGTCCAGGTGTGCTGGGAAAAGTTCTGCAACTACTGGGAGGTGGAGCCGCGGCTGGTGCCGATGGACGGCGACCGGTACCACCTGTCCGCCGAGGAGGCGGTGGCGCGGTGTGACGAGAACACCATCGGCGTGGTGGCCGTCCTGGGCTCAACCTTCGACGGCAGCTACGAGCCGGTCGCCGACATCGCGGCCGCCCTCGACGAGCTACAGGGGCGTACCGGGTGGGACATCCCGGTGCACGTCGACGGCGCGTCCGGCGCGATGGTCGCCCCGTTCGTGGATCCCGACCTGCCCTGGGACTTCCGGCTGCCGCGCGTCGCCTCGATCAACACGTCGGGGCACAAGTACGGCCTGGTCTATCCCGGCGTGGGCTGGGTGGTGTGGCGGGGTCGGCGACTGCTGCCCGAGGAGCTGGTCTTCGAGGTGAACTACCTCGGTGGAACCATGCCGACGTTCGCGCTGAACTTCTCCCGCCCCGGCGCCGAGGTCGTCGCCCAGTACTACACGTTCTTCCGGCTCGGTCGCGGCGGGTTCCGGGTCGTCCAGCAGGTCTCCCGCGACATCGCCACCTACCTGTCCGGCCGGATCGCCGCTATCGGCCCGTTCCGGCTGCTCAGCCGCGGCGACCAGCTGCCGGTCTTCGCGTTCACGACGAACGACGACGTGACCCGCTTCAACGTCTTCGACGTCTCCCGGCGCCTGCGCGAACGCGGCTGGCTCGTACCCGCGTACACCTTCCCAGAGAACCGGACGGACCTGGCGGTGCTGCGCGTCGTCGTGCGCCATGGGCTCTCCCAGGACTTGGCCGACCTCCTGCTGGACGACCTGAACCGGTTGTTGCCCGAACTCGAGAATCAGCCCGGTCCGCTTCAGTCGGCGGAGTCCGGGTCGTCCTTCCACCACTGACCAACGCAGCACCCTTGGAGGCGACCATGTGTCGATGGCTTGCGTACTCGGGCTCGCCCGTCGCGCTCGAGGACCTGCTCTACAAGCCCGCGCACTCCCTCATCGACCAGAGCCGGCACGCCCGGATGGGTGTCGAGACGACCAACGGCGATGGCTTCGGAGTCGGCTGGTACACCGAGGGCGAGCCGCCCGGCGTCTTTCGCGGGACGGGCCCGGCCTGGAGTGACCGCAACCTGCGCAACCTCGCCGGACACATCCGGGCGCCGATCTTCCTGGCGCACATCCGCGCCTCGACCGGGACGGCGGTCCAGGAGAGCAACTGCCACCCGTTTCGGTACGGGCGTTGGCTCTGGATGCACAACGGGTCCATCGCGGAGTTCCACCGTGTCAAGCGCGACCTGGCCATGGCCGTGGATCCCGAGCTGTTCTCGTCGATCGAGGGGTCGACCGACTCGGAGCTGATGTTCTTCCTCGCGCTCACGTTCGGCCTCGAGGAGGACCCGCCGCGCGCGGTCGAGCGCGCCGTCGGCTTCATCGAGGCGACCGGCCACGGGCGTGGGATCGAGAACCCGGTCCAGATGACAGTCGCGACGTCCGACGGCGACCGGGTATGGGCGTTCCGGTACTCCTCCGAGCACCGGTCGCGGTCCCTGTTCTACAGCACGGACGTGAGTGCGCTGCGCCAACTGCACCCGGACAACCCGACGCTGCAGCAGGTCTCCGACGAGGCCCGCCTGATCGTCTCCGAGCCGCTCGGCGACCTGCCGGGTGCCTGGAACGCGGTTCCGGAATCGACGTACGGCGTCATCCAGACCGGGCGGGATGTGATGCGGCCGTTCGCGCCTATTGGTAGCTGATGTACTCCGGCGTGGGGCGGAACCTCAGCACGTCCCGCGGTGCGAACATGTTGATGTCCTCGTCATAGAAGAGCTTGTAGCCGACGTGGAACTGTTGCGGCCGGCGTAACGCGGCGAACGTGGCGTCCTTCTGGGAGCGGGTGCCGAAACCGTCGATGTGCTGGACCATAGCCAGCCCCGGACGCCGCTGCACGGCGGCTATGTCGGGGATCATCGACGAGCGGAACTCGTGCAGGAGGAACAGCTTCTCGGGCAGCTTGTGCTCGCGCACGATGTCGGCGACGTACTTGGAGACCGCGTTCACCTCCGCGGCCCGCACCGAGCCGATGACGCGGCCCGGGATCTGGCCGGCGGCGACCCGCCACTCCGGATCCAGGGCCAGGCCGACATAGGGCTCCTCAAGGAACGGGCGCAGCTTCTTCACCTCGGTGAGAAAGTCGGTCCGGCCTGGTTGGACGTCGAGCACGAGCAGGACCTTGTTCCTGCGGGCAGCCTCGACGTACGCCTCGATCTTCGCCGGATCGATCGTGTGGCTGTAGTCCCCGTCGGCACCCGGTCCGCCCAGAGCCACCGTGACGATCAACTCGTACGCGACCTGGATCCGCCGGCCGGGAGTGGCGAAGCGGGCGGCGGCCGCGCGCAGCCGCGGCAGGATGGCGTCGGGGTCGGCCTCGCCGAGCACACCCATCTCGGGGTTCCCGGCGGTGCCGTAGTACGCGACGACCCGATAGCGCGGGAAGATAGTGCGCCCGCCGAGCGGCAGCTGGGCGGCGGTCGGGGTCGGGCTCGGCTTGGCGGGCGAGGGGCTCGGACTCGGGCTGGGCGTCGTCGGGGCGATAGGAGCCAGCGTGGGCGGTTTCAGCCCGAACGGCTCGGGGGCCGCGGGCGCCGTGTTGCAGCCGGTCACGGAGATGGCGGCGGCGAGCGTGGCCGCGACGCGCAGCGCCTCTCGACGCACGGCCTGCTCCTCTCGGGGGGAAGCGAGAAGGTGCGCGCCCATGCTAGCCGTGCGCGGCTCGCGACGAGCGCGCCGCACGAGCCGTACGGCCAGGTTGGCCGACGTCCACGCGGGCGGTCATGCTTGATGATCGTGACGCATGGTTCGAGAACGCGGGCCGTCGGAGCAGCGGCGGGGTTGGCGGTCGCGGCGCTTGTCCTGGCCGGCTGCCCGGCCCCGGCCGGCCACGGACCGGCCGGCCAGGCGTCGACCAACCAGGGACCGACGGCCGGCCCGGGCGGCACCACCGCCATGACCGTCACCCCGACGCCGTCGTCGACCTCGACCGCCACGCTCGTCGCCGTCGGTGACATCGGGGCCTGCGACTCGACTGGTGACGAGGCGACGGCGGCGGTGGTTGCCCGCGTGCCGGGCGTGTTCGCGGCGCTCGGCGACATCGCGTACCCCAACGGATCGGCGGCCGACTTCGCCCGGTGCTACGCGCCGGCCTGGGGCCGCTTCCGCGACCGGACCCGACCAACACCGGGCAACCATGAGTACCAGACTCCCGGCGCCCGCGGGTACTTCGACTACTTCGGGGCCGCCGCCGGCGACCCGACCAACGGGTACTACTCGTACGACCTGGGCGACTGGCACATCGTCGTGGTGAACTCCAACTGCGGCGCGGTCGGCGGCTGCCAGGCGGGTTCGGCTCAGGAGCGCTGGCTGCGCGCCGACCTGTCCCGGACCCGGCGCGCGTGCACGTTGGCGTACTGGCACCACCCGCTGTTCACGTCGAGCGCCGTGCACCCCGACGACGCCGAGATGCGCCCCGTCTTCCGGGCGCTCTACGACGCCGGTGCCGAGGTGGTGCTGTCCGGACACAACCACCAGTACGAACGGTTCGCGCCGCAGACGCCGCACGGCGCCGCTGATCCCGCCCGCGGCGTGCGCGAGTTCGTCGTCGGCACCGGCGGTGCCAGCCACTACGCGTTCGGCGCCAGCAAGCCGAACAGCGAGGTGCGCAACGCGACCAGCAACGGCGTGCTGCGGCTCACGCTGCGTCCGACCGGGTACGACTGGCGGTTCCTGCCGGCGGCCGGCGGCACATTCACCGACGCGGGATCGGCGTCCTGCCACTGAGTTGGCGCTAGAGCAGCCGACCGAGGCGGGTCTGGTCGACGACCAGCCAGCCCAGCGAGAAACTGAGCGGAATGGCGAGCGCCCCGACCAGAAACGCCTTGGCCTCGGCCGGCAGGGGCAGCGGCCGGGCGGCGATCGCGAGGGCCAGCAGCACCGGCGCCTGCAGGACGAACGCGGCGAACGCGCCGCGGCCCCAGGTCGCCGACAGTCGGCCGTCGCCGACCAGGCGGCGCTGCGCCGTGCCCAGCACCCACACCGATCCCGCGACCACCAGCGACGCCTCGACCGAGGCCAGCACCAGCGCCTGCCAATGCCAGCCGCCGACCCACGGGGAGGCGTCCCTGGCAACGTCGGAGATGCGCAGGCCGATCGCCAGCGCCGGCACGGTGGCCAGGGTGACGACCACCGCTCGACCGCAGGCGCGGTGGACCCGATCAGGCACGGTGGCGGCCCAACCCCGCCGGGCGGTCGCGACGCCCAGCCCGAACATCGCCACGCTCTGCGGCCACTGCCACAGATGCAGGTCCAGGATCTGGGTGCTGCGCGCGGGAAACCACAGCCGGACGACGAACGACATGAGGGCGACGCCGGCGGCGAGGGCTGCCAGGTGACCACCACCCAGCGGCTGAGGGGTGGAGTCGGGCGTACGCCCCAGCCTCGCCGCGAACCACCGCCACGCGGCGTACCCCAGCGAGATGTAGAGCAGGACCTCGGCGAACCAGAGCTGGCCGGAGTCGAGGAACGGCTGGCGGTGGGTGAACTCCCACCAATACGACACGTTCCGGCCGGCCGCGCGGTAGGCGAACCACATGAACAGTGGCCAGAGCAACAGCATGAAGCACAGCCACGGTACGCCGATGCGCAGCAGCCGGTCCGCGGCGAACCCACCCGGTCCCCGGCGAGCGACGGAACCCGGTGCGAACAGTCCGGCCAGGAAGAAGAACGTGCCGACAACGAACAACCCCGACGGACCGACCACGATGGCGAGCACCAGCTCCGAATGCCGGTCGAGCGTGACCTCGTTGACCTCGTCGTACGGCCAGCCGCCGACCGCCGAGTAGCCGAGCAGAGCGTGGCCGGCGATGATCCACGCGACCATGACCGTCCTTAGGTTGTCCACCTGAGGCAGCCGCCGCACCCGTGGTGCCTGCACGACCGTCGACATATATGGGATTCTCTCAAGCGCGAGCCAAAGGATCTAGGGCCCAAGAGCATAACCTAGAATGCGGGCCATGGGCGTGATCACGACCGTCGGCCTCGTGCTGCACCCCGCCCGGAACTCCAAGCCGGCGATCGAGGCCGTCGTCGACTGGGCGGCCGCGCGGTCGATAACGGTGCTGGGCTTGCCCGAGGAGATCGACCGGATCGACTGCCGCGCAGATCCGGCCGACGCCACCGAGCTCGCCGCCCGGGCCGACCTGATGGTCAGCCTGGGCGGGGACGGGACGATGCTGCGCGCGATGCGGCTGGCGGCCGACAAGGCGACCCCGGTGCTCGGCGTCAACCTCGGCCGGCTGGGGTTCCTCGCCGAGATCGACGTCGACGACCTGCCGGCCGCACTCTCGGCCATCGACGCCGGAGGGTACACAGTGGAGCCTCGGTCGGCGGTGACGACGCGGTTGCCCGACGGCTCCGAGATGACGGCGTTCAACGACATCGTCCTCGTACGAATCCCGGGGCATCGCCTCGTCGCCGTCGCGGTCTCCGTCGACGATCAGCGGTTCGTCAGCTACGCCGCCGACGCGATCATCGTCGCGACGGCGACCGGCTCGACCGCGTACAGCTTCTCCGCCGGCGGCCCGATCGTGTCGCCGACCGTCGAGGGCTTCCTCGTCGTGCCCGCGGCGGCCCACTCGGCGTTCAACCGCGCGCTCGTCCTCAACAGCCACGAGTCCGTCCACCTGGAGCTGCTTCCGGCCAGCGGAGAGGTGGCCGTCGAGGTCGACGGCGGCGTCGCGACGCACCTGTCCGCCGGCGACTCGCTGACGGCGACCGCCGTTCCGTCGGCGGGCCGGGTCGTCCGGCTGGGCCGGACCACGTTCTACCAACGGGCGCTGCGCAAGCTGCAGCTCACCGGCAGCGCCGAGGTGGACTGACCCGCTAGCTCGTTGTGGTCAGGTAGGACGCGTACGAACATGCCGGAGGTGGGTCAGAGCCGGCTGATACGTAGTACGAAGAGACCATGACCACACACGACCGCCCGCGGACCCGCGGCGAGGGGACGCCTCGACGTGTCGACTGAGGATCGGGTGCTGGCCCGGGTCGACGAGCGCGGGCTGACCGCGGAGCAGGTGGCGCGCCGTCGTACCGACGGACGCGCGAATGACGTTCCGACCCGGAGCAGCCGCAGCACCTGGGAGATCGTCCGCGCCAACGTGCTCACCCGGATCAACGCGATCTTCGCGGTGCTGTTCGCCATCATCGTGTTCACCGGACACCTGTTGGACGGCCTGTTCGGTGGCCTGATCATCGCCAACAGCGCGATCGGCATCGTCCAGGAGGTGCGTGCGAAGCGCACGCTCGACCGGTTGTCCATCATCGGTCAGGCCAGGCCTCGGGTGCGTCGCGACGGCCAGACCCGTCAGCTCGCGCCGAACGAGGTCGTCGCGGACGACGTCATCGAGGTGGGCGCGGGGGACCAGATCGTCGTCGACGGCGAGGTGTTCGCTGCCGAGGCGCTCGAGGTCGACGAGTCGCTGCTGACCGGCGAGCCAGATCCCGTCGTGAAGAACCGCGGCGACCGGGTCCTCTCGGGCAGCTTCGTGGACGCGGGCAGCGGGCTCTACGTCGCGACGCGGGTGGGGCGCCAGGCGTACGCGGCGCAACTCGCGGCCGAGGCGAGCAAGTTCACCCTGGTCAACTCAGACCTACGCAACGGCATCAACCGCATCCTGCGGTTCATCACGTACCTCCTGATCCCGGCCGGAGCGCTGTCGATCTACAACCAGCTCGCGGGCGACCAGCCGCTGCAGGAGGCGCTGCGGGGCATGGTCGCCGCGCTGGTCCCGATGGTGCCCGAGGGGCTGATCCTGCTGACGGCGGTCGCGTTCGCGGTGGGCGTCATCCGGCTCGGCCGGCGCCAGTGCCTCGTCAACGAGCTACCGGCGATCGAGGGGCTGGCCCGGGTCGACGTGGTGTGCGCCGACAAGACCGGCACGCTCACCGACAACGCGATGCGTATCGCGGAGGTGCGCCCGACCGGCGACGACGGGCAACCGGTGAGGCAAGCGTTGGCCGCAATCGCCGGGGTGGACGCCCACCCGAACGCCACACTGCAGGCGATCCGCGACGCGTACCCGAGCGGCCCCGGCTGGCGAGCCCGGGCGGTCGCGCCGTTCTCCTCGGCGCGCAAGTGGAGCGGCGCGCGCTTCGACGGCCAGGGTGACTGGGTGCTCGGTGCGCCCGATGTGCTGCTGCCGGCCGGCAGCGCCACGCGGGCGGACGCCGAGCAGGCCGCGGCCCGCGGGCTGCGGGTGCTCGTGCTCGGCCGCGCCGACCGGGCGGTCGACGCACCCGGCGCGCCCGGCTCCGTCGAGCCGGCGGCCCTCGTCGCGCTGGAGCAGCGTGTTCGCCCGGACGCTCGACGGACGCTGGACTACTTCGCCAGCCAGGACGTGGCCGTGAAGGTGATCTCCGGCGACAGCGCCCGTGCGGTTGGCGCGGTAGCCACGTCCCTCGACCTGCCGGGAGCGGATAACCCCGTGGACGCCCGATCCCTGCCGGAGGATCCCGAGCGCCTGGCCGCCGCACTGGAGGACCGCACCGTGTTCGGCCGGGTTACGCCCGCGCAGAAGCGTTCGATGGTCCACGCGCTGCACAGGAACGGCCACACCGTCGCGATGACCGGCGACGGCGTCAACGACGTGCTCGCGCTGAAGGACGCGGACATCGGGGTGGCGATGGGCTCCGGCAGTCCGGCGGCGCGCACGGTGGCGCAGATCGTGTTGCTGGACAACCGATTCGCCACCCTCCCCCACGTCGTGGCGGAGGGCCGCCGGGTCATCGGCAACATCGAGCGGGTGTCCACGCTCTTCCTCACCAAGACGATGTACTCGGTCCTGCTCGCGCTCATGGTCGGAATCCCGGGCCTGATCGGCCTCGACGCGCTCCCGTACCCGTTTCTTCCCCGGCACGTCACGATCACCGGATGGTTCACCATCGGGCTGCCGGCGTTCGTCCTGTCCCTCGCCCCGAACGCGGAGCGCGCCCGATCAGGCTTCGTCGGCAGGGTGATGCACGCTGCTCTCCCGGCCGGCATCGTGATCTCGGTGGCGTGCTTCGTCTGCTACATCATGGTCTACCCGGGAAACCTCGCCAGCGACCAGGACAAGATCCAGGCCAGCACCAGCGCGCTGATCACCCTGAACACGATGGCCCTCTGGCTGCTCGCGATCGTGGCGCGGCCGTACACCTGGTGGAAGATCGCCCTGATCGCGGCCATGGCGGCGCTGACAACGGTGATGTTCACGGCGCCGCTGACGCAACAAATCTTCGATCTAGACCCGAGCAACCCGCGGTTCACGATGATCGCCGTGGTCAGCGCCGCGGTCGGGATCGTGCTCATGGAGGCGGCGTGGCGGATCGGCCGCCGGTGGGCAAGCTGAGCCCGCTCGCTACGCCGGCGCCGGCACTGTCAGCGCTCCGAGCACAGCGGCGGCGATTCCGGGGCCGTCCAATCCCTGGCCGCTCAGGATCCCGCCCCGCGAGCCGTGTGCCAGGAAGCGCTGCGGCAGGGCCAGCGTCCGCATCGGCACCGTGGCGCCCGCGGCCCGGACCGCCCGCGCGAACGCGTCCCCGTACCCGCCGTGCTCGCCGTTGTCCTCGACCGTGACGACGTGCTCGTGGCCGGCCGCGGCCGCCACCAGGGCGGGGTCCACGGGCAGCAGCCAGCGGGGATCCACGACCGTCGCGGCGTGGCCGGCCCGGCGCAGCTCCTCGGCGGCGGCGAGCGCGGGGGTGGCCGTCGCACCGGCCGCGATCAGCAGCAGGTCGGCGGCGTCGGCGCGGCACAGCACGTCGGCGGAGCCCAGCCGCCCGACCGCGGGCAGCTCGGGGCCGACGTCGGCCTTCGGGAAGCGCAGGGCGCTGGGGCCGTCGACGTGGTCGATCGCTTCCCGGAGTTGGAGCCGCAGCTGGTTACCGTCCCGCGGGGCGGCCACCCGCATGCCGGGCACCATCCCCAGCAGGGACAGGTCCCACATGCCGTGGTGCGAGGGGCCGTCGCTGCCGGTGATGCCGGCCCGGTCCAGCACAAACGTGACGGGCAGGCCGTGCAGCGCCACGTCCATCAGCACCTGGTCGAGCGCGCGGTTGAGGAACGTCGAGTAGATGCAGACCACCGGGTGCAGGCCGCCCATGGCCAGGCCCGCAGCGGACGTGACGGCGTGCTGCTCGGCGATGCCCACGTCGAACACGCGCTCGGGGTACCGATCGGCGAACGCCTGCAGTCCAGTCGGACCGAGCATGGCCGCGCTGAGCGCCACGACGTCCGGCCGCTCGGCTCCGATCGCCACCAGCTCCGCCGCGAAGACCTCGGTCCAGCTCCTGGGCCTCGCTCCCCCCGCCGGCGCGGCCGGTCCTATGGAGTGCATGCGGTCCGCCTCGTCGGCCTCGGCCGGTGGATGGCCGAAGCCCTTGCGGGTCACGCAGTGCACGACCGTCGGCGTGGCCAGGTCGCGCGCCTTGCGTAGCGCGGCCTCGACGGCCGCCGTGTCATGTCCGTCGACCGGCCCGAGGTAGTGGATCCCGAGCTGCTCGAACAGGGAAAGGTCTGCCCCGGCGCGCAGCTCGCCGAGGTGACGGGCGAGGGCGCCCGCGGTCGGCGCGTACGACCGGCCGTTGTCGTTGAGCACGATCACGACCGGGCGATGCGGTGCCGCGGCGATGTTGTTCAGCGCCTCCCAGCACATTCCGCCGGTGAGCGCCCCGTCGCCGACGACGGCGACCGCGGCCCGGTCGGAGTGCCCACCCAGCGCGAACGCCTTCGCCAGACCGTCCAGATAAGACAGCGCGGTCGAGGCGTGCGAGTTCTCGATGAGGTCGTGTTCGCTCTCCGCGCGGCTGGGGTAGCCGGACAGCCCACCGCCTTGACGCAGGCCGTCCAGCCGCTCGGCGCGGCCGGTCAGCATCTTATGCACGTACGCCTGGTGACCGGTGTCCCAGACGATCGCGTCGCGTGGCGAGTCGAAGACCCGGTGGAGCGCGATGGTCAGCTCGACGATGCCCAGGTTCGGTCCGAGGTGCCCGCCGGTGCGCAGCACGGACTCGATGAGCCGTTCGCGGATCTCCGCGGCCAGCGCCGGCAGCGCCGACTCGGGCAGCGCCCGCAGGTCGGCAGGGCAGGCGACCGTGTCCAGCAGGGCCATGTCGGTCACCCCCCGACCGCGGCGCGGAGCGTCTCCTTCAGCGAACCGATCGTGGCGATGACCGCGGTCGGCTCGTACCCGCAGTGGGCCATGCAGTTCGCGCAGCGCGGATCCTTGCCGCGGCCGAACGCGTTCCAGTCGGTCTCCTCGATCAGCTCGCGGTACGTCGCTGCGTACCCGTCGTCGAGCAGGTAGCAGGGCCGCTGCCAGCCGAGCAGGGAGTACGACGGGATGCCCCAGGCGGTGCACGCGAGCTCCCTCTTGCCCTCCAGGAAGTCGAGGAAGATCGGGGAGTGGTTCAGCCGCCAGCGCCGGCGCCGGCCGTCCGCGAACGCCTTGGCGAACAGCTCCCGCGTCTCCGAGACCCCCAGCCAGTGCTCCTGGTCGGGCGCCTTCTCATAGGCGTACCCCGGCGAGATCTGCATGTTGTCGACCTTGATCTCGTCGTTGAGGTAGTCGAGCACGCCGATCACGTCGCCCGGACCGTCGGTGTTGAAGAACGTGGTGTTGGTCATCACCCGGAAGCCGGCCGCCTGCGCCTGCTTGATGGCGTCGACCGCCGCGTCGAACCCGCCCAGCTTGTTGACCGACTCGTCGTGCCGCTCGCGCAGGCCGTCGATGTGCACCATCCAGGCGAAGTCGCGGTGCGGCGTGAAGCGGTGCAGGTGCTTCGGGAGCAGCAACGCGTTCGTGCACAGAAAGACGATCTTCTTACGGGCGAGCAGCTGGCGGACGATCTCGTCGATCTGCGGGTGCATCAGCGGTTCGCCGCCGGCGATGGACACCATCGGCGCGCCGCTCTCCTCGATCGCCGCCACCGCCTGCTCGACCGGCATTCGCTGCTTGAGCAGGGAGGCCGGCTGAGCGATCTTGCCACAGCCCGCGCACTTGAGATTGCAGGCGAATAGGGGCTCCAGCTCCACGAGCAGGGCGAACTTCTCCCTGCGCAGGAGCTTCTGTTTGATCAGATATCGGCCGAGCCGGATGCTCTGCCGCAATGGCATGGCCATGGCTCAGGTCACCTCCTTAGGCAGTGCGAAACGCATGGTCTCCGGGCGGGCCGTGGACTCCTCGACGGTCACCGGGCCGAGCCCGTTCAGGCAGCTCACCAGCTGGTTGACGAGGTCCGGCGGTGCGGATGCGCCCGCCGTGATGCCGACCCGGTCCGCACCCGACAGCAGGCCCAGATCGACGTCCCCGGCGTCGTCGACGAGCCGGGCGGGCACGCCGGCGCGCTCGGCGACCTCGACGAGGCGCACCGAGTTCGACGAGTTCGCGGAGCCCAGGACCAGCATCAGGTCGCAGGCGCCCGCGATGTCTCGGACCGCCTGCTGGCGGTTGGTCGTGGCGTAGCAGATGTCGTCGCTCGCCGGCGCCTGCAGCGCCGGGAAGCGTGCGCGGAGCACGTCCGCGACCCGTCCCGCCTCGTCGACGGCGAGCGTCGTCTGCATGGCGTACGCCACCCGCTGCGGGTCGCGCGGCACCACCCGCGCCGCCGCGTCGGCGTCGCCGACCACAGCGACGCCGTCCGGCGCCTCGCCGAGGGTGCCCTCGACCTCCTCGTGGTCGGCGTGGCCGATCAGGAAGACGGTGCGGCCCCGCCCGGTGTGCCGACGGACCTCGGCGTGCACCTTGGCCACGAGCGGGCAGGTGGCGTCGATGACGGACAGGCTCCGGCCGCAGGCCGCGGCCCGGACCGCCGGTGACACGCCGTGCGCGGCGAACACGAGGACGCTGCCGGCCGGCACCTCGTCCACCTCGCCGACGAAGACCGCGCCACGCCGTTCAAGGTCGCGCACGACGTGAGCATTGTGGACGATCTGCCGCCGCACGTAGATTGGCGGGCCGTGTTTGTCGAGGGCGCGCTCGACGACCTCGATCGCGCGCTCCACGCCGGCGCAGAACGACCGCGGGTTGGCCAGCAGCACGCGGCGCGGGTGTGCGGCCGCGGCCCACGCGTCGATCGCGGGTGCCGCCTGAGCGAGCACTCGCAGCGCGCGGATGCCGCGGAGCGCCGTGCCCGGGTGCCGAAGGGGCGCCCGCTCGGTGTCGACGATCGCGCGGACGACCGCGAGCGGACCGGCTCGTTCGGCGAGCCAGGACGACTCGTTGTCGACGGCGAGCGCGCCGGTGGCGGCCAGCTCCCGTCGGGTCGGGCCATCGACGACCCGGGGACGGGACGCGATCGGTCCGAGGTGGACGGTCAGGCCGTGCCGGCGCAGCTCCGCGGCCAGCAGTGGCGCGGACGGGCACGGCCACCGGGCGCCGTCGGGTCCGCGTACTTCGGTGGCGACGACCAGATCGCCGGGGCGCACGTCCGCACCGAGGCCGCCGCCGACGCCCGCGACGAGGATCGGCCGGCCGGCGAGCAGGGCCGCCGCCCGCGCCGCACGGCGCGGACCCAGGCCCGTGCGGACCACCGGAGTCCGGGCCCGGCGCAGCGCCACCCGCTCGACGTGCAGGGCCGCGCACACCACGGCCCCGGTCCCGGCGGTCATGTGGCCACCGCCAGGTAGCGGCCCAGCGCCGTGACCGGGAAGATCACCCGGTATAGGTGGTAGTTGATGTAGAAGGCGCCGGGGAACCCCGTGCCGGTGTAGGCGTCCTCGTCCCAGCCGCCGTCCGGGCGCTGCGTGTCGACGAGGAAGCCGACGCCGCGACGGACCGGCTCGCCCCGCTGCCCGGCCGCGAGCAGCGCGAGCAGGGCCCATGCGGTCTGTGAGGCGGTCGACGCCCCACGGCCCGCCCACACCGCCGGGTCGTCGTACGAGCGCAGGTCCTCGCCCCAGCCGCCGTCCGGGTTCTGGTGGTCGGTCAGCCAGCGCACCGCCCGGCGGATCGACTCGGCGCCCGGATCGATGCCCGCCGCGACGAGCGCCGGCACGACCGAGCCGGTGCCGTACACGTAGTTGGCGCCCCACCGGCCGAACCAGGAGCCGTCCGGCTCCTGGTTGTCCAGCAGCCACGCGATGCCCTGCAGGCCGGCCGGTTCGTCGGCGCGACCCTCGGCCGCGAGCGCCTCCACCACGTGCGCGGTGACGTCCGCCGACGGCGGGTCGATCACCTCGCCGAAGTCGCAGAACGGGAGCTTCCTGGCGAGCGCCCGGGTGTTGTCCGCGTCGAACGCGCCCCAGCCGCCGTCAGTCGATTGCATGCCGATGGTCCACGCCACGCCGCGATCCACAGCGGCACGCACGGCGTCCGGGTCGGGCGCCGCTCGGGCGACGCGGCGCAGCCCGAGAACGACCTCGGCGGTGTCGTCGATGTCCGGGTACCCGTCGTTGGCGAACTCGAACGCCCAGCCGCCCGGCGCGAGCTTCGGCCGGCGTACGGACCAGTCCCCGGGCACCCTGATCTCCTCGCCGAGTAGCCAGGCGGTGGCCCGGCGTACGGCGTCATCGTGGGCAGGGACGCCGGCGTCGAGCAGCGCGATCAGCGCCAGCCCGGTGTCCCAGACCGGCGACTGGCACGCCTCGAGGCGGCGCACCCACCCGTCGGCGGTGCGCTCGCGGATGGTGAACCCGTCGAGTCCGGCGATGCCGGCCGCGAGCACCGGGTGCTCCAGTGGGTAGCCGAGCAGATGGAGGGCGAGCAACGAGTACACCCAGGGCGGTTGGATGCCCCCCCACGAGCCATCCGCCTCCTGTCGGGCGATGATCCACTCGGCCGCACGCCGTCGGGCGAGCCTCCGCAGCGGCCGGATGGGGCGCCTGGCGTACCGGTGCAGCACCCGGTCCAGGAGCTGGAAGAGGCCGGCCCAGGTCCACGGCGCGGCGCGGCGCGGCGGCCGGGCCCCCGTGCGTAGCTCGTCGATGCCGAACGGAAGCGGGCGTACGGGCCGGAGGCTAACGACGATCGTCAGCGGCACGACGGTCTGGCGCGCCCAGCAGGCCCAGTCGTAGACGTTGAACGGGAACCACAATGGCAAGAAGATCATTTCCGGCGGCAGCTCGGGCAGGTCGTCCCACGACCACAGGCCGAACAGCGCCATCCAGATCCGGGTGAACACCCGCGTGCCTTCCAGCCCGCCGGCCGCCCGGACGAACTCGGCGGCCCGCGCCATGTGCGGAGCGTCCGCCGGGTCCCCGGCCAGCCGCAGCGCCACCCACGCCTCGACGGTGGTATTCAGGTCGGCCGGGCCGCCATCGAAGGTCGCCCAGGTGCCGTCCGCCCGCTGCTGGGAGCGGATCCACCGAGCCGCCTCCTCGGTCTGCGGGCCGGTCCGGACACCCAGAAACTCGCGGAGGAGCAGGTCCTCGGCGTCCATCGTCACGTTGGTGGCCAGCTCGCCCTTCCACCAGCCGGCCGGGTCCTGCCGACCGCGCAGGTGCGCGACGGCCGCGGCGAGGGCCTCGGCCGCTCCGTCGCCGGCCCCGGGCCGGGTGGGCGCGTCGGCGTCGACCGCGCGGGTCACGAGTCCCGGTCCACGACATACCGGGCCAGCGCGAGCATCTCCTCGCGGGGGCGTGGCCAGAGGTCCACCGCGGACAGCACCTCCTCGGCGAGCGCCAGCCGGCTGCGGGCCTCGGAGAGCGCCCACTCCCGGCCGCCGGCCGCGTCCACCAGGTCGGCGACTCGCCGCACGTCGGCATCCGCGGGTTCGTCGGTCGCCGCCAGCCAGGCGGCCAGCTCCGGCCCCTGCTCGGGCTGGGCGATGGCGTACGTGACGGGCAGCGACTTCTTGCGCGAGCGCAGGTCGGAGTGGACGGGCTTGCCCGTCACCTCGGGGTCGCCCCAAATGCCGAGCACGTCGTCGACCAGCTGGAATGCGAGGCCGACGTGGGCGCCGAACGCGGCCAGCGCGGACTCGATCGCCTGCGGTGCCTCGGCCAGGACGGCGCCGATGGCAGCGCTCACGGACAGCAGCGAGCCGGTCTTGCTGCCGGCCATGTCCAGGCACTCTTCGAGCGTCACGTCGTGCCGGGTCTCGAACGCCAGGTCCTGGACCTGGCCCCGGGTCAGCTCGCGGGTGGCGGCGGCGAGCAGTAGGGCGGCCCGGCCGGCGGCGGGCGACTCGGACTCCAGCAACACCTCCTGGGCCAGCGCCAGCAACGCGTCGCCGGTCAGGATCGCCGTCGACGAGCCCCAGATCGCCCACACCGTGCGCCGGTGGCGCCGCTCGACGTCGTGGTCCATCAGGTCGTCGTGCAGCAGCGAGAAGTTGTGCACCAGCTCGACGGCGACGGCGCCGGGCAGCGCCACCTCCGGCGACGCGCCGGCCGCCTCGGCCGACAGCAGCGCCAGCGTCGGCCGGATCGCCTTGCCCCCACCCGCGTCCGCCGGCGTGCCGCGCGCGTCGCACCAGCCGAGGTGGTACGCGGCGGTGAGCCGGCTGGCCGGGTCGAGGCGATCCACCGCGGCCCGCATCGCCGGCGCCAGCTGGTCGCGGCTGCGGTGCAGCGCGCTGAGGGTCGCCGTCATGCTGACACCTTCGTTCGGGTCCGGCTGGACCCGGCGGTCCCCGCCATCACGGCGACGGCGGCCGACTCGCCGCTGCGTACCGCGCCCTCCATGGTCGCGGGCCACCCCGTGTCGGTCCAGGCGCCGGCGAGGTAGAGCCCCGGGATCCCCGTCACCGCGGGCGGTCGCAGGGCGCCGCTGCCCGGCGCCGGCCGGAACGTCGCGTGCCGTTCCCTGGTGATGAAGAAGTCGGTCACCCGCGCGCGGGCGACCTCCGGCAGCAGCGCGTGGAGCGCCGGCAGCAACCGCTCGCGCAGCTCGTTGACCGACAGGTCGACCAGCTCGTCGGCGGCCGACACGGAGACCGCGAGGTACTGGCCGTTGCCGTCCAAGCCGGACTGGTCGGTGCGGTCGAAGACCCATTGGATCGGCGTGCCGACGCCGGCCACGAACGCCTCGGCCATCACCCGGCGATCGAGCACGACGTGCGCGTTGATGATCGGCGAGCTGCCCAGCCTGGCAGACCAGCCATCCGCCAGCGGGATGCCGCCGGGCGGTGCCAGCCGCTCGGCGGCCGGTGGCGGCACCGCCAGCACCACGTGATCGACCACGAATTCCTCCTCCCCCACGCCGACGGCCCAGCCGTGGTCCCGCCACTCCACGGCATGGACCCGGGCGCCGGTGCGGACCGTGGCGCCGATCTCGGCCAGCCGGCGCGCGGCCGCGTCCCCGTGTAGCTTGCGCAGCGGTACACGGGACCATCCGATGTCCGCGGCGCCGGCTTCGGTCAGGAGCCCGACCTGGAAGACCATCGCGGCCAGGGCCAGCGACGCCTCGTCCGCCCGGGCGTTGAGCGTCGCCAGCCCGACCAGGTCCCACAGCGCCTGCACGGTGCCAGCGTCCTGCCCAGTCTCTCGCAGCCACGTGCCGAAGGTCCGGCGGTCGACCGCCGGATCCGTGCGGTCGACGCGGCGCATGGCCAGTGCCGCGCGGATGAACCGCAGCCGCTGCGCGGGGCCGAGCAGCCGGTACCGCAGCAGGCCCCCGCCGAGGTGCAGCGGCGCGGGCAGGCGATTCCGGCGCAGCCGGGTGGGCGCCGCGTGCGGCGAGCGCACCGGAATGTCCAGCCGCCCCTGCAGGTGGACCTGGTCGGCGACGCCGAGCCGGGCCAGCAGTCCGCGGTACGCGGTGCAGCAGCGCAGGAACACGTGCTGGCCGTTGTCGACGTCGAGATCGCCGCGCCGGAACGAGTAGGTCAGGCCGCCCAGCCACGGCCGAGCCTCGAGGAGGGTGACCGGGTAACCGGCGTCCGCACAGCGCAGCGCGGCCGCGATGCCGGCGAGCCCACCACCGATGACGGCGACGCCGCCCCGGTTCATGACGCTGCTCCGCCCAGTGCGCGGACGGCCACCGTCGCCTTCTGCCAGCCGGACAGGGATAGTCGTCGGTCGTACACGGCGGTCGGATCGTCGACGATGCGCTCGAGCAGCCGCCCGTAGATGCCGGACATCGCCGCCGTGCAGGCCGCGCTGCGGCGGTCGATCAGCGGCAGCAGGCGCAGCCCGCGGTCGTGCCAGGTCCGCGCGCGCCCGGCGGCGAACGTGATCAGCCGCGCCAGGTTCCCGTCGCGGTCGGTGAGGACCCGCCGCTCGTCGAGCTGGAGCCGCACCCCGAACCGGTCCAGGTCCGCACGGGGCAGGTACACCCGGCCGTTGGCGAAGTCCTCCCGAATGTCCCGGAGGATGTTGATCTGCTGGAGCGCGATGCCGAGGGCGTCGGCGTACTCGGCGGCGAGTGGATCCGGGCGGGAGCCGAACACCCCGAGGCACAGCCGCCCCACCGAGCCGGCCACGCACCGGCAGTAGCCGACGAGCTCCTCGAAGTCGTCGTAGCGCCGTCCGGACACGTCCATCTCGACGCCGTCGACGAGCTCGTCGAACGCGCCCAACGGGATCGGGAGCCGCCGCGCGGCATCGGCGACCGCCACGAGCACGGGGTCCGTGCCGGCGTCGATGTCCTTCAGCGAGGTACGCACGTCCGCCAGCGCCGCGGCCTTGTCGGCCGAGGGCAGGTCGCCGTCGCCGATGTCGTCGATCCGCCGGGCGAGCGCGTACACGGCGCAGAGGGCACTCCGCTTCGCCGCCGGCAGCAGCCGAATCCCGTAGTAGAAGTTGCGGGCCTGCCGCCGCGTGATGGATTCGCACACCGCGTACGCGTCGCCGACGCTACCCATCCGACGGGAACCTCCTGCCCGCCGTCACGGCGATGAGCTGCGCGATCAGCTCCCGACGGCCCGCCCGGGGGCGCCCGGTGACCACGTCCCAGTCGGCGCGCCGGAGCGCCGCTACGGCCGCCCGGCCGCCCGCGGCGTACCCGGTGACGGCGAGCCGGGCCCAGCCGCGGAGCTGGCGTAGCAACGGCAGTCCGTCGTCGACCAGGGCGACGGCTCGCCCGGCCTCGAAGGCGACCAGCCGCCGCAGGGCAGGGCTAGCCTGCCGGGCGTCGAGGTCCGCGGGCCGCACCCCGAACCGGTCCAGGTCCTCTAGCGGCAGGTAGACGCGGCCGGCCCGCCGATCCTCGGCGACGTCCTGGCAGTGCTCGATGATCTGCAGACCGGTGCAGATCCGATCCGACAGCTCCTCCCGCTCCGGCGTGGCTGCGCCGAATACCGCGAGCACGATCCTGCCCACCGGGTTGGCGGAGAGCGCGCAGTAGCCGGTCAGGTCGGCGTACGTGGAGTACGCGGTGACCTCCTGGTCCTGCAGGTTGGCCTCGATCAGATCGAGGAACGGCCGCGCGCCGAGGCCGCAGGCCGTCACGGTGTCGGCGAGCCGCCGCAGCACTGGGGCCCGGGGCGCGCCGCCATCCCAGATGGTGCAGAGATCGTCGGCGAACTCGCGCAGCAGTACCCGGCGGTCACCCGGCGCGTCGTCACCGAGATCGTCGATCACCCGGGCCACGTCGTACACCGCCGCGAGGTGCCGGCGGCGGTCGCGGGGTAGCACGCGCAGCGCGACCGGAAAATTCTCACTCCGCTCGCGTTTACGCAGGTAGGCGTCGCCCCGACCACCGGTGCGTGCGATGGAATCCGAAGCCGCATCGACCCCCGCGATGTCGCCGGGGCCCCCCACCCGTGTCCCCACGTGCAGATGTTGCGCCTTCTCCGGGTCCGGGTGCTGCATCTCAGCGTGTAGATCTCGGTGTGTCGAGTTGTCACTCGCGTACAAACTGGCCAGGCGCGTGCGCTGATGGCCTCGTATCCGGTAGACGTGTACCTGTGGACGTCACACACAAGCAATCGGAGCTGGAGTGGCTCGTCCCGGCCCTCGAGGCGCGGCTGCCCGACATCCTCACCGAGGTGCGTGCCCTGTTCAGCGTCGACTGGCCCGACTACGCCGAGTTCCTGGCGCACGAGCAGGACGACGTGGCGATCGCGGCGAAGGCGTTCACGCGGTGGTTGGTCGAGATCGCCGAGCGGCCGGGGGTCCTGCCACGCGAGAACGAGTCCGAACCGCAGGTCGCGCTCTTCGAGGAGATCGGCCGAGTCCAGTGGCGGGAGGGTCGCGAGCTGACCACCCTGCTGTCGGCGTACCAGGTCGGCGCCCGGGTGGCGTGGCGGCACGTTTCATCGGCGGCGCTCGAGTTCGGCGTACCTCCGACGGGGCTCGCGGCGCTCGCCGAGGCCGTGTTCATCTTCATCGACCAGCTGTCATCGGCCTCCGCGCGGGGGTTCGTGCTGGAGCAGTCGCGGGCCGCCGTCGAGCGTGAACGGCTGCGGGACGATCTGGTAGAGATGCTGCTGTCCGACCGCTGCGACACCGAGCTGTTGCGCGCGGCGGCCGCCCGCGCCGGCTGGCCGCTCCCCCGCGAGGCCGCCGTGATCCTGGTCGACCCAAACAACGACGCCGGTCAGGCCATCGTGTCGCGATTGGACAGCTCGTGGCTGCTCATCAGGCGGCGTACGCTGATCGGCGCCATCGTGCCGGACCCGGTGGGGCCCGGCCGCCGCCAGCGCTTGGTCGACGCGCTCGCCGGCGCCGGCGCCGTCGTCGGACACCCGGTGCCGTTGCAGCACCTGCCCGCGAGCGTGCACATCGCCGAGGTCGCCGCGGCGCTCCAGCGGGCCGGCGTGCTGGAGGAGGACCCGGTCTTCGCGGACGAACACCTGGACGCGATCATTGTGCACCGCGACCCGCGGCTGCTCGACGCGCTGCGCCGCACCGTCCTCGCCCCGCTCGACGGACATCCCGTTGCCGTCCGGGAGCGGCTGACCAGCACGCTCGCGTGCTGGCTGCGCCATTTCGGCGACCGGAAGGCGATGGCCGCCGAGCTGCACGTGCACCCGCAGACCGTCCGGTACCGCATGGCCCAGCTGCACGACCTGTTCGGAGCGGCCCTCGACGACCCGGCGGAACGGGCCCGGCTCACGCTGGCCCTGGTGTGGAACCGTCCAGCCCCCGCCCGGGCATCGGCCGGCGCCGGCGCGCGACGGCAGGCCGCGGCGGCGATCAGCGAGCCTCTGCGCTAGCCTGGCCGGCTGGGGCCGCCTGGCCCGGCTCGGGTCGCCCGGATGCGGCGGTCTGCGCCAGCTCGTCGACGACGGCGCGCACCTCCGCGGCGAGGCGGTCCGCGTCCTCGACCAGGGTCGGATCGACGCTGACGCCAACGAACAGGTCCGAGTCCCAGCCGAGCACGCCGACCGCGAGCGGGGCGCCCTCGGCGAGCGGCACGATCGGGTACACCTGCCGCACCGGAGCGCCGGCGAAGCGGTACGACCCGACGGGCCCCGGCATGTTCGAGACGATGGCCTGGAAGAAACGGTGGCCGTACACCGTGCGAGCGAACCACGCCTGCACCGGGGCGGGCAGGACCCCGATCGCGGTGGCGACCACGAAGCGCGCGGCGAAAGCCCGGGAGCCGCTGCGCAGCCGCCTGGTCCGTCGGTTGGTCTCGGCGAGGCGCTCGACCTCGCGCATCGGCGCCAGCGGCAGGTCCACCATGACGCCGGCGGTCACGTTGCCCAGCTGCCCGCCCGCCGGCGGACGCATCGTCAGCGGCACCGACACGCGCAGCCCGCGGCGCGTGGCCGACCCGGGCAACACCCGGCGCGCGGCGCCCGCGACGGCGGACAGCAACACGTCGCTGACGTGTACGCCGTGCGCCGCGGCGACTCGTCGTACCGTTCCCAACGGCACGGCGCTGGTGCCGACCCGGCGGGTCGGGGCCGGCCCGGACGGCAGTCGCGGCGGACGCGTGCCCTCCCCAGCCAGCTGAACCAGGCCGGTCGCCACGCCGATCGCCCTGCGCAACGCGCCCGGCTCGGTGGACCCGCCGGACCGCCACACGGGGGCCGGGTCGAGCAGGCCGCTCGCGATGTCGAGCACACCCGTGGCATCCCCAACCGCGTGGTGCACCACGAGGAGCGCGGCGGGCTCGCCCTCGGCCACGCCGGTGACCGTGATGACGCGCCACAGCGGCCGGTCGCGCGGCAGCCGGGCGGCCTGCACCTCGGCGACCAATGCCCGCAGCGCGGCGGGGCCAGCCGGTTGGCCGTCGGGGCCGGCGAGGTCCACGACGGGCAGGTGCCACGCCCAGTCCAGGCCGTCCGCCGGGACCCAGCGCGGCCGGCGCCACCGCGACGGCGCGGACGGGCGCTGCAGCAGCCGAGGGAGGCGGGCGAGGTTCGACTCCATCCGGGCTCGCAGCCGATCGGCGTACGGCGTGCCACCTGGCGTGTCCCGCATGACAATGAGCCCACAGACGTGCTGCGGCGCGGCGGCCGACTCGGCGTAGAGGAAGAACGCGTCCGCGGCAGCGATCCTGGGCGCGACCACACCGGGCCGATCCGTCGCCCAGGCCACCAGGCCGTACGCCAGGGCGACGGCCACCGCGCCGCCAACGGCGTCCAGCAGGTAGTGGTTCGCCGTGGCCATGATGACGAGCGTGGTGATCGCCACGTGGCCCGCCGCGGCGAGCCACAGCCACCGGGGGCTCGACACGCAGATCAGCACGGTGACGACAAACACGCCCCAGGCGACGTGCAGGGATGGCATGGCCGCGACGTGGTTCGCGGGGTCCAGCATCGGTGATCCCCAGGAGCCGAACGTGTGGCCGGCCCGCACGGTGTCGACGAAGCCCGCGTCGGGCAGCAGCCGCGGCGGCGTCACCGGATACAGTGCGAAACAGGCGATCCCGATGCCGTTCAGCACGAGGAACAAGGTGCGGGCCCAGCGGTACTCGTCGGGCCTGCGCAGGTAGAGCCAGATGAGCAGCGCCGCGGCCGTGACCAGGTAGCCGTACGCATACTCGTAGTTGGCGACCGTGGACAGCACCCGATGCGGCGCGAGCCACGCGTTCAGCGGTTCCTCCGCGGCGAGGTGCATCGCGCGCTCGACGTCGAGGATGTCCTGCCCGTGCCGCTCGGCCGAGCCGTTCCGGTCGCCCACGGTCGCGGCGACGACCGCGTACACGGCGAACACCCCCAGCCCGAGGGCGACCTCCCGGCGGCCCCGGGCCGGCGTCGGCGCGCGGCCCGACCGGGGCGGCTCGAGCGCCCCGGGCGGGTCGGAAAGCCCGGTGACCACCCTAGCCATCACCGAACCCGCGGCTTGCCGGCCGCCACGGGTGGCGCGGCGGTCGGCCGGCCCGGTGCGGCGGTGGGCGGACCCGGCTCTTCGGGAAGATCCGCTCGCACGATGGACGAGTTCGCCAGCCCGACCGCGCCCGCTGAGATGAGCACGGCGGCGCCGGCCACTGCGGCGAGTGAGTCGACACGCGTCGGCACCGCGACGTTGAAGGCGAAGATGCCCACGAGGTAGCCGGCCACCGCGTTGGTGATGTTCATGGCCGCCACCGCGGAGGGCAGCGAGCCGGTCGCGAAGGCGCCCTGCTCCAGGATCAGGCCGCCGAGCGTGGCTGCCGCCAGCGCGTACCCGGGCCAGTCCCGGGCGGTGGCGGCGACGCCGTGCATGACCAGGTCCTCGGACGTCAGCTTGATCGTCACGGCGGTGCACGCGAAGCAGAGGCCGGCCGCGATCGCGATGAGGGTCGCGTGCACGAGGATCGGCCGTCCCACCGCCCCCAACACGAGCACCCCAACCGCGCCCGCGATGGCCAGGATGGCGACGATGAGGCGCGCCCGGTCGGGCTCGTCGGTCCGCGGAGCCACGTCGCGGACGGCGAGAAACACCGCGAGCCCGCCGCTGACCAGCCCGGCCGCCAGCCAGTCGCGCCACTGCGGCCAGCGGCGCCGCCACGCCAGCGCCATGGGCAGCGCGAAGAACAGCTGCAGCACCATCAGCGGCTGGACCAGCGCCACCGAGCCGAAGTACAGCGCCACCGCCACGACGACGAAGCCGACCAGGTTGGTCACCCAACCGATCAGCCACAGACGCCGGCGGACGAGCCGACGGACCAGGTGGAGGAGCGCCCCGACGATCGCCGTGCGACCCGCCGCACGGGTGGTCGCCGCACGCCGGTACTCGTCGCGCTGCGCCGCATGCTGCTGCAGCGATGCCGAACCGGCGAACAGAAATGCCGCCAGCACCCCGAAGCCGACAGCCAAGAGCACGATCGCTCCCTACGTCTGGACCGTTACCAATCGATCTTTGCACAGGCGGGCCCGTCATTGCCCGTCCGGGTGCGGGCAGCGCGGACCCATCCGGTCACTGCACATTCGGTCAGCTGCCGCCGAACCGTCTAGCGAGGCCGCGGTAGGCCCCGGGCGCGGCCCCCCGGATCGCGACCGGCAGCCGTAGCCAGCGCGGCCGGTACGCCTCCGCTCCCCCGGACTCGATCATGTGCACGAGCGCGTCGGCCACCGGCCCGGCCGCGAGCGGACGGGGTCGGCTGCGGCCGTACGCGCGCCCGCGGCGCTCGAAGAACCGGGTCGCGACCACGCCGGGAACGAGGACGCCGACGCCCACTCCGGTACCGCGCAGCTCCAGCCGCAGGCTCTCCGCGAAGGCGTCGAGGCCCGACTTGGTGGCGGCGTACACCGCCTCGCCGGCCACGCCGAGCCGCCCGGCGATCGAGGTGACGAACGCGAGGTAGCCGCCGCCGCGCGCCCGCATGGCGGGCAGCAGGGCGCGGGCCAGCAGGATGGGCGCGGACAGGTTGACCGCCACGAGTCGCTCGATGTCGCCGGCCGGCATCTCGGCGAACGGGCCCGCCCAGCCGATCCCCGCGTTGCCGACGAGGATGTCCACCCGGCCGGCTGCGTCGAGCGCCCGCGCCGCGAGGCGGTCGGGCGCACCCACCGCCTCTAGGTCCGCGGGCAGGGATACCCCGCCGAGCCGACGAGCCAGCTCATCCAGGGCGGCCTCGTCCCGCCCGTGCACGATGAGGCGCGCGCCGGCGGCCGCCAGAGACTCGGCGGTGGCGCGGCCGATCCCCGACGACGCCCCGGTGACCAGGGCCACCGCGCCCGCGATGTGCACAGCGGCTCCTAGGCGTGGGCGGCGGCTCCGCGGAGGCCCAGCTCCTCGATCGCACGCGACCGGAGCTCGACCTTGCGGACCTTGCCGCTGACCGTCATCGGGAATGCGTCCACGACCCGGACGTACCTTGGGATCTTGAAGTGCGCCAGGCGGCCGCGGCAGAACTCCGCGACCTCCTCCTGGGTCAGCGTGCCCGCCGGGTCGGCCAGGATGACGTACGCCAGGATCTGCTCGCCGTACTTCTCGTCGGGCACGCCGACGACCTGCACGTCGGAGATCTTCGGGTGCGCGTACAGGAACTCCTCGATCTCGCGCGGGTACACGTTCTCGCCGCCGCGGATGATCATGTCCTTGATCCGGCCGACGATGTTCAGGTAGCCGTCGTCGCGCATGACCGCGAGGTCGCCGGTGTGCATCCAGCGCGCCGCGTCGATCGCCTCGGCGGTCTTGTCGGGCTCGTTCCAGTAGCCGAGCATGACCGAGTAGCCCCGGGTGCACAGCTCCCCGGGTTCGCCGCGTGCGACGGTCAACCCCGCCGGGTCGACAATCTTGACCTCGACGTACGGCATCACGCGGCCCACCGTCGCCGTCCGGCGCTCGACGTCGTCGTCGGCGCGGGTCTGGGTGGAGACCGGCGACGTCTCCGTCATCCCGTAGCAGATGGCCACCTCGGCCATGTTCATCTCCGCGATGACCCGCTTCATGATCTCGACTGGGCAAGGCGACCCGGCCATCACCCCGGTGCGCAGGCTGGACAGGTCGTACTCCGCGAAGTCCGGCAGGCCGAGCTCAGCGATGAACATCGTCGGTACGCCGTAGAGCGACGTCGCCCGCTCGGTGGCCACGGCGCGGAGCGTCGCCGCCGGGTCGAACGTCGGCGCCGGTATGACGACGCACGCGCCGTGGCTCGTGGCGCCGAGATTACCCATCACCATGCCGAAGCAGTGGTAGAACGGCACCGGGAGGCAGATCCGGTCCCGCTCGGTGTAGCGCAGCAGCTCGCCGACGAAGAAGCCGTTGTTCAGGATGTTGTGGTGGGAGAGCGTGGCGCCCTTAGGGAACCCGGTCGTGCCCGACGTGTACTGGATGTTGATCGGGTCGTCGCAGGACAGCTCCGCCGCGCGCGCCGCCAGGTCCGGTCCCGGCGCGGTCGCCGCGGCCACTCGCTCCCAGGACGGCTCACCGATGTAGACGACCGTACGCAGGTCCGGGCACGCCCCGCGGACCCGCTCGACCATCTGCCGGTAGTCGCTCGTCTTGTACGCGGTGAAGGAGATCAGCACGCTGATCCCGGACTGCCGCAGCGCGTACTCGAGCTCGTGCACCCGGTACGCCGGGTTGATATTGACCAGGATCGCGCCGACCCGGGCCGTGGCGTACTGCACGAGCACCCACTCGGGGCAGTTGGGGGCCCAGATTCCGACCCGGTCGCCCTTGGCCACCCCGTCGGCCAGCAGGCCCGCGGCGAGCCGGTTCACCGCGTCCGCCAGCTCGGCGTACGTCCAGCGGCGTCCGCTCGGGCAGTCGACCAGCGCCTCCCGGTCGGGGTACGCGGCCACCGCCCGGTCGAGGTTTGCGCCGATCGTGTCACCGGACAGCTCGGTGTCCGAGATCCCGCTGGCGTACGACGGCTGGGGTGCAGTCATCACGGCACACCTCCCCGCCGTTCAGGCTAGTACCGCGACGGTCACACGGTGACCACGCTGCCGCTGCGCCGGGCCCGCTCGGCGGCCCAGACGACGAGGTGACCGGCCAGGCTCTCGGCGGCGTTCGAGCCCACCAGTGACGGGTCGCCGGCCGCCACGGCGGCCAGGAAGTCCGCCATCAGTCCGGCGTCGCCGCCGCCGTGACCGGACGCGGCGGAGCCGTCGTGCCCGGTCGCCGTGTCGACCACCTCGACCGATCCGTCCCGGAAGTCGGTGAGGCGCAGCCGGACCCCGTCCCCCTCGATGCTGCCGTGGGTGCCGAAGATCCGCGTCTGTCTGGGCGCCATCCGGGCGAACGCCGTCATCGTGAACGCGGCGGTGGCACCGTCGGCGAACTCCAGGTTGACCACTTGGTGGTCCACGACGTCGTTGTCGCACGCGTACACGCAGCGCCCGTACGGCCCCTCGCGCAGCGCGGTGCGTACGCCGTCCTCGGTCAGGTCGTGGGTGATCGTGCTCAGCGGCCAGAACCTCTTCTCCGGGTCGTCCAGGCAGCCCAGGTAGAGCCGGACCGCGGAGTACGGACACTCGGGTTCGACCGCGCAGTCCAGGCAGCGGTCGGCGGCGCCCTCGGGTCGCTGCTCCGGACGCAGGTGGCTGAGGCCGCCGAAGCTGGACACCCGGCGCACCGGCTGGCCGACGACGTCCATGAGCCAGTCGATGTCGTGGCACGACTTGGTCAGCAGCATCGGGCCGGACTCGTCCTCTCGCCGCCAGTTGCCCCGGACGAACGCGTGTGCCTGATGCCACCAGCCGACCGGCTCCAGGTGCTGCACGCTCACGACCCGCCCGACGCGGCCATCGCCGAGCAGCCGCTTGAGCGCCCGGGTGTACGGCGTGTATCGCAGCACGTGGCAGACCGCGAAGATGGTGCCGGCCGCCGTCGCCGCGTCCGCGATGCGCCGCGCGTCGTGCTCATTGGGCGCCATCGGCTTCTCGAGCAGTACGTGCCAGCCCTGCCCGAGCAGCGCCACCGCGGGGCCGACGTGCAGCCGGTCCAGGGTCGCGATGATGGCCGCGTCCGCGAGCCGGCCGGCCCCGACCAGCTCCGTCCAGTCGTCGAAGACTGCCGCCGGGGGTACGCCGAACTCGGCCGCGAAGGCCGCGCGCCGGACGGGATCCGGCTCGGCGACGGCCACGATCCGTCCGCGACCGGACGCGACCGCGGCGCGGCCGTACGAAATGCCGCGATTGCCGGCGCCGACGACGGCGAGCGTGACGGACGTCCGTTCCATGCGCCGAGACTCTAGTCCGGATGGCGCGGCGGTCCACCCTTTCGCGTCGATCATGGAATTGTTGCCGTGAGTCGATCGCCGCGGCACGACAACAGGGCCATGATCGACGCGAAAGTCCATGATCGACGCGGGCGCGGAGGCGTGTCCGTGCGGAGATAACCGCCGCTGGCCGCGAAGAAGGCCGAACCCAACTCCGTCAGGGTTGGGCAGTCAGCGTGCGTCCGTACGGCCAACTCCGTCAGAGTTGGGCAGTTGGCGGCCCGCGGATGCCCAACTCTGTCGGAGTTGCGCGGCAGCGAGGCGGCTGAGCGGCGCTGGCAGATCGGGCTCGGCTGTTGCCACGGCCCGCACCAGGCGATAGACAGGGGCGAGCCGTCGACGATCAGTCGATGGGCGGGCATCCTGACAGACGGAGGTGGCGGGCGTGGACGCCGCGAAGCAGGTTCCGGCCGGCATCGACCTGACCAGACCGAGCGCGGCCCGGGTGTACGACTACTTCCTGGGCGGTGCCCACAACTACGCGGTGGACCGCGAGCTAGCCGAGCAGATCGCCGCCCGTACGCCCAACATCGGCGAGACCATGCGCTCCAACCGCGCCTTCCTGCGCCGGGCCGTCCGCTACCTCGTCGGCGAGGGTGTGCGGCAGTTCCTCGACCTCGGTTCCGGCATCCCCACGGCCGGCAACGTGCACGAAGTCGCGCAGGATGCCGCGCCCGACTCGAGGGTTATCTACGTCGACATCGACCCGGTCGCCGTGGAGCACAGCCGCGCGATCCTGGAGGGCAACGAGCGGACCGGCGTGCTCCGGGCCGACGTGCGCGAACCGGACCGGATCCTGGCCGACGCGTACGCGTTGAAGCTGCTCGACTTCGGCCAGCCCGTCGCCGTGCTGCTCGCCGGCGTCCTCCACTTCGTGCCGGACGCGGACGATCCGGCCACCATCGTCGGGACGCTGCGCGAGGCGGTCGTCGACGGCAGCTACCTGCTGATTTCGCACGCGACCGCCGACGAACAGCCGGCCGAGGTGATCGAGGCGCAGCGGCTGTCCGCCCGCACCGCAACCGAGATCCATCTGCGCTCGCGGTCGGAGATCGCCGCGTACTTCGACGGCTTCACGCTCGTGGAGCCGGGCCTGGTGTTCATCCCGGAATGGCGTCCGGATCCGGACCAGCCGGCGGACGAGCACCCCGAACGTGTCGGCGCCTACGCCGGCGTCGGCCGAAAGGACTGACCCGCGACGGATCCCCCGATGAGTCACTCCACCGCGCACGCCCTGCGCCGGTTCGCCCGCGCCTGGGCGCGCGCGATCGTGCCCATCGGGTTCGTGCCGATGTCGGCCGCGGAGCTGGACCGGCGGCTGCTGGCGCTGAGCCGTTCGCTCGCGAACGCCGTGCTGGCCGAACGCTTCGTCGCGCGGCCCGGCTACGACGCGGGCGTCGCGCTGGTGGCGTCGCACCTGACGGATCCGGCGGTGCTCGACGCGACGCTCACCGTCATGCGCGCGGAGTTGCCAGCGGCGCTGGCGGCCAACGGCATTGGTGCCGAAGAGCTGGCCGACCGAGTGGCCGGGCTCGAGGCGGCGCTGGCCGCGGGGTACGCGCGGGCGCTTCGCGACACGACGATGGCCGAACAGGAGCGGCTCGGTAGAGCCATCGTGGACGCGAACGCCAGCATCGAGAAGGCCCTGCGCGACAGCGAGGCGCGGTTCCGGGCCATCTTCGCCGGCGCGGCGATCGGGATCGGCATCGCCGACATGGACGGCCGGATCCTGCAGGTCAACTCCGCGTTCGCCGACCTGCTGGGGTACCGCGTCGACGAGATGTGCCGGCTCAACGTGACGGACCTGACCCACCCGGACGACCCGCCCAGCATGTGGCAGCTGTACGCCGACATGGTCAGCGGTGCGCGGGATCACGTCCGGTTGGACAAGGCGTACTTCCGCAAGGACGGCGGCGTCGTCTGGACTGACCTGTCGGTGTCGCTCATCCGCGACGAAGCCGGCGAGCCGAGCTTCACCGTGGCGATGGTCGAGGACGTGACCGACCGCCGCATGCTCGAACAACGCCTGCGCCACCAGGCGTTGCACGACCCGCTGACCGGCCTGCCCAATCGGACGCTGTTCACCGATCGGCTCGCCGAAATCTTCGCCGAGCGCGCTCCCGACGCGCGGGTGGGGCTGTGCTACCTCGACCTCGACGGCTTCAAGCGGGTCAACGACACGCTGGGGCACGACATCGGCGACCAGTTGCTGGCCGCGGTGGCCCGGCGGCTCGACGAGCGGCTGTCCGGACCCGGTCGACTGCTGGCCAGGATGGGCGGCGACGAGTTCGTCCTGCTGGTCGAGCCGTCGCCGGGGGCGGAGCAGGTGGCCGAGCTGGCGCAGGCGACGCTCGACGCGGTGAGCCGCCCGTTCTGGGTGGATCGGCACCGGCTCCGCGTCTCGGTGAGCATCGGCGTCGTCGACCGCCGGGTCGACCAGACCAGTCCCGCCGACCTTCTGAAGGCCGCCGACGTCACCCTCTACCGGGCCAAGTCCGACGGGCGTGGGCGCTGGGCGATGTACGACGCCGAGCGCAGTGCCCGGGAGGTCGCCCGGTACGAGCTGGCCGCCGCTCTGCCGGACGCGCTCGACCGCGGCGACTTCACGCTGGCGTACCAACCCATCGTCTCCCTCGACGACGGCGCCATCCGCGGCGTCGAGGCCCTGCTGCGCTGGCGTCACCCGCGGCTCGGGCTGCTGCTGCCCGACGAGTTCGTCGCGCTGGCCGAGGAGACCGGCCTGATCGTCCCGCTCGGCCGTTGGGTGCTCGAGACCGCGTGCCGCCAGGCCGCGGCGTGGAGCGAAGACCTGCCGGGCTCGGAGATGTTCGTCAGCGTGAACATCGCCGCCGGGCAGGCACAGGAGCCGACGTTTGTAGACGACGTGGTGGCGGCGCTCGACCAAACCGGGCTCGACCCCGCGCTGCTTCAGCTGGAGCTGACCGAGAGCGCCATCATGGACACCAACGGCGCGCCGCTGGACGCGATGCACACCTTGACCGCGCGGGGTGTGCGCACGGCCATCGACGACTTCGGTACGGGGTACTCCAACCTCGCGTACCTCGGTCGCCTGCCCGTGCAGACCCTGAAGCTCGCCGGTTCTTTCATCGACGGCCTGCGCGACGCCGACCGGGTAGACCTCGTCCACGAGGAGATCGTGAACACGATCGTCCGGCTCGCCCATGCGCTCGGCCTCACCGTCACGGTCGAGGGCATCGAGACGCAGAGCCAGGCCGATCAGCTGCGGGCGCTGAGGTGCGACACCGCGCAGGGTTGGCTCTTCGCCCGGCCGCAGAGCGCCGAGGAGATGACGGCCCTGCTCCGCTCGGCCAGACCCGATCGGTCGACCCGCGCCGTCGGCTCCCGTCCCTGACGCGCCCGCGCGCCATCCACGGGTTAGCGTGGCATGGTGCGGCTCGGCGTGCTGGCGTTGATCGCTTTCCTGATGGCCGGATGCGGCGGAAAGGAGCCCGAGGTGGAGGTGTCTCCTGCGCCCGCGACGATCGCGGTGACGAGCACCGCGTTCGCCGACCAGGGCGAGATCCCGCGGCGCTACACATGCGACGGCGAGGACGTCTCGCCGCCCGTGCGGTTCGGCTCGCTGCCGTCCGGCACCGCCGAGTTGGCGCTGCTCGTGGACGACCCGGACGCGCCGAGCGGGACGTTCGTCCACTGGGTCGCGTGGGGCATCGATCCAGGCACCGCCGCGTTGGGCGAGGGCGAGGCGCCGCCGGGTGCCGGAACCAACGGATTCGGCAAGCAAGGGTACGGCGGACCATGCCCGCCCAAAGGCCCGGCCCACCGGTACATGTTCACCGCGTACGCCCTGTCCGCGCGCCTCGACCTGCGGCCGGGCGCCTCGGCGAACGACCTCAAGCGGGCGATTTCCGGACTCGTCCTCGCCCAGGGTCGGCTGGTCGGGCGCTACGCCCGGGCCTGACCCACCGACGTCAGCCCGGACGCTGACCCGACTCCACGACCGCCTCGTCGGCCGGCGGCGGGGCGAACACGTAGTCGTGCACCAGCGCCGCGAGCGCGCCCCCGGCGAGCGGCCCGATGAGCCACGCGGCCCAGCCGCCCCACTCGCCGCCGACCAGCGCCGGTCCGAAGCCGCGCGCGGGGTTGAGCGCGCCGCCGGTCAGCGGCCCGATCGCCAGGATGCCCGCCGTGATGGTCAGCCCGATGGCGAATGGATAGACCGACCCGGGTGCGCGCCGGTCCACCGCGGTGCCGAAGACCACCAGCACCAGGAAGAAGGTGGCGACCGCCTCGTACAGGATGCCCCTGCCCACGCCCACGCCGGAGGCGAGCGTCGGCGTGCCCGCGGCCACCACCCCGCGGGAGGCGAGGCCCGCGAGGAGCAGCGCCGCGAGGAGCCCACCGGCAAGCTGCGCGAGCCAGTACCACGCGGCCGTCACCGGGTTGATCCTGCGGCCGATCAGCAGCCCGAGGGTGACGGCCGGGTTGAAGTGGCCGCCGGAGACGTGCCCGAGGGCGCCGACCATCACAGCGATCGCCAGGCCGTGGGCCAGCGCGATGCCGGTCAGCCCGCCGGACTGCACCGCGCTGATCGCGAGGATCCCGACAAAACACAGCGCGAATACCCCGATCGCCTCGGCGACCGCGTTTCGCAGCATCAGCTCCATGCTCGCTCCTCCGATTGCTCGCCAGCCGGCTAGTAGATCACCGGTGCGGCACGGTACCGCCCCGGGGCCGGGAAGGCCACCCCGCGACGCAGGTGCCACACGGACGTGGCCCCCCCCGGGGAAACCCGGGGGGCCACGGTCATGAGCGCGGTCAGCGGTAGATGTGCACCGGCGTACCGATCCGCAGGATTGACCACAGCCGGTTCATGGCCTGGATCGTCACCCGTACGCAGCCGTGGCTGGCTGGGTACGTTGGAACCGACGTGGAGCCGTGCACGGCATAGCCGCGGTAGAAGTAGTTCGGCCGCCACAGGAGGCCGAGCGAGCTCTCCCGCCAGCCGTCGATGCGGCGGTACACCCCGAAGGAACCCGTCGGCGTCGGCGTGCTGGCCTTGCCGCTCGAGGCGTCGAGGATGCGCATCACGGCGCCCTGACGGGCGAGGTACACCACCTGTTTGGTGAGGTTGACCTCGACGGAGTACGCCGAGTGCCAGTGCTTCGGCCGCGGGATCAGCGGTCGATCGAGTGCCGCCCACGTGATCGGCCCAACGATCCCGTCGCGGGTCAGATTGTTGACCTTCTGAAACGCGACGACCCCGTGGTAGGTCTGGGACCCGAAGTCCCCATCGATCGGGCCGACGTCGTAGTGCAGCGTGGTCAACCGTTGTTGCAGCATCGTCACGGCCGAGCCGCGCGAACCCAGCCGAAGTACGGGCCGGACCGTCGCCGTGACGGCGGACTCCTGCAGCGTGGTCGCGGCCCGTGCCACCCGCGACGCCGCCTGGTCGGCCGCGTACGCCGGGGCGGCGGACACGAGCAGACCACTGACGGTCGCGAGCAGCACCACTCCGATGCCTCGGCGCGTACGGCTGTTTCGTTCGAGATCTGCGACCATAGAACCTCTCTTTCGATGTGCCGCGACGGCCTGCGGCGGCCGCCCGGACGAACATTGATTGTGAACGATCACGTCAACCCAGCGGCGGCACGGGTTGGCACGGCCCGTCGGGCGTGTCGCGCGGTGCGTCGACGCGGCCCGCGGACATGCTGGAGGCTCACGTCGCGAGGAGCACGGAGATGATCAAGCGGTCGCGCCTGTTCGGTGCCAAGACCCGGGTGACGTTTGCCCTGCCTACCGACCAGCCGCCCGGCGACGTCAGCGTCGTCGGCACCTTCAACGACTGGACGCCGGGCCGGCACCGGCTCCTCCCCCGCCGCAACGGGACCCGCAGCGTCTCAATCACCCTGCCGTCGGGCGAGCACCGGTTCCGCTACCTCGCAACCGGCGGCGTATGGTTCGACGACCACTCCGCGGACCAGATCGACGACCACGCGGGCGTGATCACCCTTTAGCCCGGACGAAGAGATCTCCGACAGCCCGATCGGGTGGGTGGCGAACCACATCCGCCGGTATGTCGCGACCGATGGCCGTCAGGGTCACCGCCGGTGGGGAGTCACGAACCTCCTACTCACCACGCGCGGTCGAAGGTCGGGCATCCTCCGCCGGACCGCGCTTATCTACGGCCGCGATCGGGGCCGCTACGTTGTGGTGGCCTCCGGCGGCGGCGAATCCCGCCACCCGAGCTGGTACCTCAACCTGCGCGCCAACCCCGAGGTGTACGTGCAGGTCGGCGCGCAGAAGTTCCCGGCGCGGGCCAGCACGGCAACCGGACGGGAAGGGAAACGGCTTTGGCGCATGATGGCCGACATGTGGCCGGACTACGACCGATACCAGCGACGGGCCGGCCGCGAAATCCCGGTTGTGGTCCTGCGACGGGTGTCGAACTCGGCAGGATAGGCGCGGGAAGCGACGTCCAGACAGCAACGTAGTGCGTTTACTTCCACATCCGTGCGGGCGTCCGCACATCTGCAGAGGCGTGGAAACGGCGCACATACACCGTCGAACACTTGACGCGACGTCACGGTCGTCTATCTTAGTAATCATCAGATTCTGAGCGGCGATCAGATAGGAGCGTCGTGCTGACGCACCCGTGGACGGCGGCCGCGATGGCCGCCCTGGCGACGCTGCGGGCGGCGCTCGACCCGTCCGTTCGCGGCGGCGATTACTACGGTCCGAGCGGGAGGCTGCCGTACGCCGGCCACCCGGTCCGGGTGACCTCCGCACGGCTGACCGGCGCGTCGTACGGTCTGCCCGCGGCTCCCCTCGCCCCCACGGAGACATCGTGACCGCCGGCGGCAGGCGTGGCCGTTACCACCACGGCGACCTCAGGACGGCGCTGATAGACACCGCCATCGAACTCATCGATGAGCGCGGCGTGCGCGGCTTCTCCGTCGCCGAGGCGAGCCGGCGCCTGGGCGTCGCGGTCAGCGCCCCGTACGCACACTTCGCCGACCGCGAGGAGCTGTTGGCGGCGGTCGCCGTGCATGCGTACGAGGTCTTCGTCGCGGAGCTCCGACCGCAGCTGACTCGGTTCCGGGCGCCCGCCCGTCGGCTGGCCGCCATCGCCCGGGCCTACGTGCGTTTCGCCGGCACGCACAGGCCGCTCTTCGATGTGATCTTTGGGGCGGGAATTGACAAGGTTCGCCACCCCGAGGTCAAGGATGCCGAGCGGCCCGTCACCGACGCCGTGCTGGACTGCGTGCAAGCGCTGGCCGGCGGCGACGCCGCATCCGAGGAGCTCTCCGGGGCCGTCGAGGCCGCCGCTCACGGGCACGCCCTGCTGCTCCTCGACGGCGACTTCGGCCACGGAGAGCAGGCCGTCGAGCTGGCGGCCGAGCGAGCCGCGCGGGTGACCCTGGCGCTTGTTGGGAGCCGTCACCTGCTCGGCAGGCCGTTCGAGCCGGTCCGACGCGCCGAGCCGGCGACCCGTGGCCGGCCCACGTAGGTGATGCCGACGGGACGGATCCGGCCGGCGTCAACGGCCGCCTGCTCGTCGGTGGGCGCGACGCCGTCGAGATCGGCGAAGAGGTACGGCCCGGCGGCGACCTGCTGCGTCTCGAAACGGCTGGCGAGCACGCGCATGACCTCCGCACCGGTGTGCAGCCCCTCGCTCTCCGCCCACGTGCGAAGGTAGGACTCCCACGACCGGCCGGAGGCGATCCAATTGTCGCGGTGCCGGTGCAGCCAGCCCGCTTCGTCCTCCGCGAGACGCGCGAAACACCAACGTGCGGTGGCCTCGTCGAAACGTTCCCACGCCCACTCCAGCACCACCAGTACGCCATCGGGCGTCAGGATCGTCGCGATGCGGTCGGCCACGGCGTCGAGATCGGCCACGTGGTGCAGCGACGTGGACGCCACGACGGCGGCGACCGGGCGGGTCGCCGCGTACTCTTCGAACTCGATCCGACGGTAGTGCGGGTCATCCGGCGCCTCGGGGTCGATGCCTTCGGCGTCGTAGCCCGCGGCCCGCAGCGCCGGGACGAACCCACCGAGCGGTCCACAGCCAACATCGAGCACCGGCGCGGGTGGCGGCGGCAGGTGCCCGCGTACGAGTGGCCACGCCGCGCTCAACCAACGTTGGTCCGAGGACTCAGTCACAAGCGATTATCATGCTCGATTGCCGAGACCTGCCAGCGCAAAGAACTCCACCCGCGAACGGGCGTCGTCGCGCAACGCGCCGAGCATCGTCGAGGTGATGGTCGTGGCGCCGACCGCCTGGACCCCGCGCAGGGTCATGCACAGGTGTTCGGCCTCGACGACCACGCCAACGCCCTTCGGCCCGAGGTGGGTCGTCAGCCAGTCGGCGATCTGCTTCGTGAGACGCTCCTGGACCTGCGGGCCGTGCGCGAACAGCTCGACGACCCGGGCGAGCTTGGACAGTCCGAGGATGCGTTCGCCGGGGAGGTAACCGACATGAGCGACGCCGATGAATGGCAGCAGGTGGTGTTCACAGACCGATCGGATCGGGATGTCCCGGGCCAGGACCAGCTCGTCGTAGCCCTCGCTGTTGGCGAAAGTGGTCAGTCTGAAGTCGCGCGGAGTGAGCAGGTCGGCGTACGCCTTGGCCATCCGGCCCGGGGTGTCCGCCAGGCCCTCGGAATCGAGGTCGACTCCGAGGGCGGTGAGGAATGCGGCGGCGGCCCGTTCCGCCGCGGCGACGTCCCTGCGTGGCCGGCGCTGCGCCACCCTCAACGGCGTGACCGTCACGTCAGCTCTCCCCGACCCCGAGCGCGGTGAGCAGCACGAGCACCAGCGTGGTCGCGGCCAGCAGGCCATGGCCGGCCACGACGGGCACGGGGAAGCGAGACGACGGCCATCAGGACCTCTCTTCCGGGTTGGGGGATGAACCGGTCTGGTACCCCGCGGCCTGCGTGCCCTCGTCGGCGACCCGCACGCCATAGTGGTACGCGAGCTCACCGCCGAGATAGCCGGAGACCGTCAACGCGGCCAGGGCGACGGCGGAGAGGGCGAATGGTCCCCACGGCACCGGCGACTCCGGGTGGGTCCCGCGGATCACGAACCCCACTACGTACGCCGCGGTGACCGTCAGGTTGATGCTCATGTGAACCAGGGCCGTGCGAAACGCCCGGGTGCCCGTGGGGATGGCCAACAGGTCGAGGAATCCGACCGAGGCCGCCGCGAGCGCTCCGACCACGCCGAGGCCGATCAGCCATCGCGAACCCTCCGCGAGGAAGCGGCCGTCGTCGACGATGCGCGAGGCGACGTCGAAGACGAAGCTCGCGATCCACGCGCCGATCGGAACCGCCACTAGGGCGGGGTGCAGCGGGTGTCCGTACGGACCTGCCAGCACCGTCACCGGGTGTTTGGCCTGCTTCCTGGGTTGCACCGGATCACCCCAATCGCTTTTTCACCAACCGCTGTTGCCGCTATTGCTCATGCTGTACCCCGCGCGTCGGAATTTCAACAGCATGCGCTGGTGATAATCTCAGGAACGTGGCAGACCGCTGGAGAGCCGTGGTCACGCTCGCCGACCGTTCGCGGCGGGCGTTGTACGACTACGTGCGACGCCAGGACCATGCCGTCAGCCGGGAGGAGGCGGCCGGCGCCGCCGGCATGTCTCGCGGCCTGGCCGCCTTCCACCTGGACAAGCTCGTCGACGCCGGCCTGTTGCGGGCCCGGTACGCGGCGCCACCCGATCAACCCCGGAGCCGAGGCCGGGCGCCGAAGGTCTACGAGCTGGCCGGTGATGGCGTGCGGGTCACCATCCCGGAACGCCGCTACGAGCTGATGGCCGAGATCCTCGCCGACGCCGTGGCCGAGGATCCCAGCCATGCGGACACCGCGGCTCGGCGACAGGCGCGCCGACGCGGCCGGGAGATCGGCGCGGACATGTCTGGCCGCGGTCTCGAGGTCGGCGCCGCGCTGGAGGGACTCGGGTTCGAACCGCGGCGCGACACCGACGGTCGGGTACTGCTCGACAACTGTCCATTCCGGTCCCTGGCCACCCGCCACACCGCGCTGGTCTGCGGGCTCAACCACGCGTTCCTCGCCGGGCTCGTCGAGGAGTTCGGCGCCGGTGGACTCGAGGCCCGGTTGGCTCCCCGGCCCGGCGGGTGCTGTGTCGAGTTCGCCGCGCCCCAGGCCGCGTCGACCGGAGCGAACGCCTAGCGCAACCGCGCCCCCGGCCGCCGGGACGCCAGCTGCCGCGTGCGACGTCGTTCGGCGCGCCGACGCCGGCGTCGCAGCGCGATGATCGGGATCAGGGCGGTCCCGGCCACCATCAGGCCGACGGCGATCACGGGCCACGCGGTCGTCGACCGGACCCCGGCCAGGCCAGCGGCGGGAGCGCTCGGTGACTGGTCGCCCGGCGCGCCGCCGATCGCCGCGACACCGGTCGGGGTCGATGCGGGATCGGCCGGGGTCGCCTCCCCCGGCGTGACGAGCCGGCCGACCGATGCGTCACGGGGCAGCGCGAAGCCCCAGTCGAGCAGCGCGGCGCCCTGCTGCCAGCCGCGCAGCGGCCTGGCCTCCGCCCCGAGCAGCGTGACGACCAGCCGACGGCCGTTCCGTTCGGCGGCACCGACATAGGTGTGCCGGGCCACGTTCGTGAAGCCGGTCTTGCCGCCCAGCGCACCGGGATAGCGGAAGAGGAGCTGGTTCTCGTTCTGGATCTGGAAGCCCCTCTTGTCTGCGGGCGGCTGGGCCGGTATCTGTGCTCGTTCGGTCGCCGCGTACTTGCGGAAGGCGGCGTTGGCGAAGCACACCCGGGCGATCAGCGCGAGGTCGTACGCGCTGGTGAACTGACCCGGTGCATCGAGGCCGGACGGCGTCACCGCGCGTGTCTGAAAGGCACCCAGGCGCTGCGCTTCTTCGTTCATGGCCTGGACCGTGCCGGCCATGCCCGCGGTGCCGCCGCCGACGCGGGCCAGCACGTTGGCCGCGTCGTTGCCCGAGTTGAGCAGCAGGCCGAGCCACAGGGTCTCGACCGAGTAGTGTCCGTTGACCAACAGACCGACCGCTGAGCTGCCCGACTCGAACGCCATGTCGGCCCGGGTCACCGTGACGATCTGCCGTGGGTCCAGCCTAGGGAGCAGGGTGGCGGCCAGCAGCAGCTTCTGGACACTGGCCGGGATCCCGTACTCGTGCGGGCCGCAGCCGCCGAGGACCGCCCCGCTGTCGAGGTCGGCCACCAGCCACGAGGTCGCCGAGACGGCCGGCGGTCGTGGCGCTCCGGGCGGAACGACCAGCCCCGAGGTCGCCAGCGACAGACCGCCCACCGTGCGGAGGACGGGGTCGCCGGCCGGGGGTGACGGCGCCGGCGGCCGATTTGCCGGCGTCGGCGGCGGCGCGGGTGCCGGACACGGCTCACCGGGCGCCCTCGCCGCCGTGGGGGTCGAGGGCCGGGGTGCGCCGGCGGTGACGGCGGCGGGAAGCACGGCCACGGCCGGCACGGCCAACACCGCACCGGCCAAGGCTGCGAGCAGGCGCCGACCCGTCACCAGCGCCACCCCGTCATGGGCTAGGAGGGTAACGGGGTGAACGGACGGCCGCGCGGCGCCCCTCGGCGGATTGCGTCAACCGCCGGTCAGGACATCCGCGAGATTGAACCGGACCGGCCGTTCCAGCTGGTCGTACGTGCAGGAGCTCGGCTCGCGGTCGGGACGCCAGCGGACGAACTGGGTCGTGTGCCGGAACCGGTCGCCCTCCATGTAGTCGTATCGCACCTCCACGACCCGCTCGGGCCTCAGCGGCACGAACGACAGGTCCTTGCCGGCGTTCCACCGGCTGCCCTCATTCTTTCGGGGTGTGCGCTCCCCCTCGAGGTGGGCCGCCCAGTCCCACGGGTGACCGTCGAATGTCGTGACCAGCGGCTGCAGCTCGGCAAACAGGCTCTTGCGGGTCGCCATCGGGAAGGCCCCGACCACGCCGACCGAGGCGAGCACGCCACGTTCGTCGTACAGCCCGAGCAGGAGCGAGCCGATCGCGTTCGGGCCCGACTTGTGCAAGCGGTAGCCGGCGACGACGCAGTCGGCGGTGCGGACGTGCTTGACCTTGCTCATCACCCGCTTGTCGGGTTGGTAGGTCAGCTCCAGCCCCTTGGCGATCAGCCCATCGAGTCCGGCGCCCTCGAACTGCTCGAACCACCGGCGGGCGGTGGCGAGGTCCCGCGTGGCCGGGGTGAGATAGATCGGCGGTCGGGGACCGGCGAGCACCCGTTCGAGCGTCTCGCGCCGCTCGATCAACGGCTCCTCAGTGAGATCGGTGTCGTCGAGCGCGAGCAGGTCGAACGCGATGAAGCTGGCCGGGGTCTGCTCCGCGAGCAGCGTGACCCGGCTCACTGCCGGGTGGATCCGCTGCTGCAGCGCCTCGAAGTCGAGGCTGTTGCGAGCGGTGTCCGCCACGACGATCTCCCCGTCGATCACCGCGCGGCGCGGGAAGGTGGCCCGCACCGCCGCGACGACCTCCGGGAAGTACCGGGTCATCGGCCGCTCGTTCCGGCTGCCGATCTCCACCTCGTCGCCGTCGCGGAAGATGATCGACCGGAACCCATCCCACTTCGGTTCGTACAGCTGGCCGGGCGGGATCTCGCCGACCGGCTTGGCCAGCATCGGGGCGACCGGGGGCATCACGGGTAGACGCACCCGCTCATTGTGCTCGTCCCCGCCGACAACGCCGGCCAGGGCCCCGTGGACGTGGCGCCGTGACCTAGGCCGGCCCGGCCTCCATGACCTGCTTGAGCCGACCCAGCGCGGCGACCTCGCGCGGCATCTGCCGGGCCACGGCCGGAGCGAGGAGCCTGGCCAAGCCCGTTGGCCGCCAGTCCAGCGTGAATCGGACCGCGGTGCCGCTCTGTGTGGGCGTCAACTCGTACCGGCCGGTCGGGCGGGCCGGGCCGGCGATGACCTCGAAGCCGAGCGCGCGCCCGGGGTCGTACTCGGTGATTCGGTAATCCGCCGCGATACGGCGACCCATCGGCCCACGCATCCCCTGCCGATAGACCGTGCCGAGACCGACCGCCGCGCCCGTCTCCCGGCTGATGTCCGCGACGCCGACCCGCCACCGAGGGTTATTGGCGCCGTCGGCAAGGAAGTCGAAGACCTCGTCGGGCCGCCGGCCCGCGATCACTGTGGAACCCTCCGCGTGCGGCATGCGTGCCTCCCTCGACAGCGCCGACGGGGTTGATTGTGCACCCGTCGGGGCTCCCACTGGGGGCGTCAGGCCGCGGTACGAGCGGCGACGACGACCAGCTACTGAGGTAGGTCGAACCGGGCGCGCTCTCCCAGCGGCACGAGGTCCAGGTAGACGGGGTGTCGTTCGATGAAGTCGCGGACGAACGAGGAGACCGGCAGCACCGACCAGCCCGCGGCGCCGGCCGCGTCCAGCGCGTGGCGGACCAGCATCAGGCCAAGTCCCTGCCCCGCGAGGCGGAGATCCGTCTCGACATCGGTCAGGGCGATGGTCTCACCGGCGCGGTCGTACGCGACGAAGCCGACGCGCTTGTTGTCGACGAACATCTCGAAGCGGCCCGCCTCCGGATTGTCAACGACGGTGCGCTCCATCGGGATCGCCCTCTCGATCGCCGAGCCATGACCGGCCGTACTCCTCGGATCAGGCTAGCCCGCTCGACGGCGATTCCGTCAGCTCAGCTGCACGGATAGTCGTCAGTCCGTCACTTCGCCGCCGCCTTGCGCGCCCGGTATGCGGCGACCGCGGCGCGGTTGCCGCATCCGCTCTCGCAGTACTGCTTCGACCTGTTTTTGGACAGGTCCACCACGACGTTGTCGCAGCCGGCGTACCTGCAGATGCGCAGCCGGCCGAGCTCCTTGGCGCGTACGACGTCGACGAACGCCATCGCGGCTTCCACGGCCATCCGGGTGGCGAGCGGCGCATCGGGAGGCGTCGCGTGCAGGTGGTAGTCCCACCCGTCGTGCTTGACGAGCTGCGGCAGCGCGTTCGCCTCGCGCAACAGGTCGTTGACGATCTCGACGACCTCCTGCTCACCCACCTCCCACAGCCGGCGCAGCCGCGGTCGCAGGTCGCGCACCGCGCGCAGCTCGGCCTCGTCGCGGTCGCGTTGCCCCGTCCAGCCCCAGGCGCGGACGAATTCGTCGAGGGCGGCGACGTCGGGAAGGAGCTCGTCGGCGCCGTCCGCGGTGTTGACCAACGCGGCGGCGGCCGCGAGTGCCACCTCCGTGTCATGAGCAAAAACCATCTTGACTCCTGTCACCGCCGGGAGCTATTGTAATAAGCGTACGGGATTTTTGCTTATTACACCACGGACCTGCGGGAGGACGCGATGGCTCAGCGGCGCACCGCCGGCGTCGGACTCGCCCTGGCTCTGCTCTCGGCCGCGACGTTCAGCACCTCCGGTTCGCTCGCCCGGTCACTAACCGAAGCCGGCTGGTCGCCGGAGGCGGCGGTGACCGTCCGGATCAGCGTCGGCGCCTTGTTGCTCGCCGTGCCCGCGATCCTGTCGATGCGGGGTCGGTGGCCGGCGCTATGGCGCAATGCCGGCTCCGTAACGGTCTACGGTCTCGTCGCGGTGGCCGGTGGCCAGGTCTTTTTCTTCAACGCCGTCCAGCACCTGTCGGTCGGCGTCGCCCTGCTGATCGAATACCTGGGCACCGTGCTCGTCGTGGGCTGGCTGTGGCTCCGGCACGGGCAGGTGCCGCGCCGTCTGACCGTGGCCGGTTCGGTGACGGCCCTCGTCGGACTGGTGCTCGTCCTCAACATCGTCGGCGGCGCGCGCCTCGATCCCATCGGCGTGCTCTGGGGCCTGGCCGCCGCCGTCGGGCTCGCCGCGTACTTCCTGCTCTCGTCGCGGGAAACCGACGGCGTACCTCCCGTGATGGTGGCCGGTGCGGGCATGGGCGTCGGCGCCGCGGCGCTTCTCGGCCTCGGCGCCGCGGGTCTGGTGCCGATGCACGCGAGACTGGGCGCGGTGGAGCTCGCCGGGCAGCGCACGACCTGGCTCGTTCCCGTCATCGGGCTGTCGCTGGTGGCCGCGGCCTTCGCGTACGTTGCCGGCATCGGGGCGGCCCGGATGCTCGGAGCGAGGCTCGCGTCGTTCGTCGGCCTGACCGAGGTCGTCTTCGCGGTGCTCGTCGCATGGCTCGTGCTGGGCGAACTGCCAACCGCGGTTCAGCTGCTGGGCGGCGCGCTGATCGTGGCCGGGGTGGCGCTCGTCCGCGTCGACGAGCTGCGTGCTCCCGACGCGGCCACCGGCCAACCCACGGTCGCGCCGCCAACGCCGACCCCCGCCGGCGTCCGTTAGCGTGTGCCCGTGGCCCGGGGACGGACGGGGTGCGTGCGGATCGGATCTACCCGGCGGCGCGCAGGGCCCCGGCGGGCGCCGGGGCGTCCAGACCGCAGTGCAGCGGGTGGCTCGGGGGTGCGCCCTCGGCCGTCGGTGGGGCCGGTCGTGGATTGCGGATGGTGGCGGCGGCCACCGCCCCGCCGAGCACGCATATCCCGGCTGTCAAGAGGACAGCGGTGTGGAACCCGGCCGAGAACCGTGCTGGGTGTAGGTAGGCGGTGCCGGTGAGGCCGGCGGCGGCCGGGAGCACGGCGACGGCGATGAGTGAGGCGGCGCGGGCCACCGAGTTGTTGACGGCCGAGGCGATGCCGGCGCGCCGCGCGGAGACGGCGGCTAGCACGGTCGCGGTGAGCGGCGCGACGGTCGTGGCCAGGCCGAGCCCGAACACGATCACGGCCGGAAGGACGTCGGTCAGGTAGCCTGGCGACCGCGATCCGGCAGACCCTCGCCGCGCCGTCGGCGGTCTAGGTTCCCGGCCGGCTCGCGTCCCGTGCGGAACAATCGGCCGATGACCGAGATGCCGCCGGCCACCCCGTACCACCGACTAATGGGTTGGCACGCACCCGCACTGCGGCGCGCGGTTGTGGTGTGCGCGATTGGGGTGACCGTCGGCCTGTTGCTGCTGCAGTTCGTATCCTGGCAGCTGGCGGTCGTCGGTGGGTGGGACGCGGCCGCGTTCGGGTTCCTCGCAACGGTCTGGCCGATCATCGCGCGCGCCACCCCCTCGCACGTCGAGCAGCTGGCCGGGCGTGAGGACGTGACCGGCGGCGCGGCCGCCGTGCTGCTGCTCGCGGCCAGCGCCGCCAGCCTGCTCGGCGTCGGCTTCGCGCTCGGCTTGGCGGGTCGCACGGCCGGCTCGGAGCGGAGCGTTCTCCTCGTGGCGGCCGTGCTGACCGTCGTGCTCTCGTGGGCGGTGGTCAACACCGTCTATACGCTGCGCTACGCCCACCGATACTTCGACGCGGCGGCCGGCGACATCGACTTTCCCGAACCCACCGATACGGCGCGACACCCCACCTACCGCGACTTCGCCTATGTGGCGTTCACCATCGGCATGACCTATCAGGTCTCCGACACCGCGATCCGCGGCGTTCGCCTCCGGCGCATCGTTCTCACGCACGCCATCTTGTCCTATGTGTTCGGTGTGGTGATCGTCGGTGGGGTCGTCAACATCATCGCCGGACTCGCCCGATAGCGGGCAGCACGCCCGCCCCGCTCACGCCGTCGGCGGTGCGACCGACGTCGGCGATGCCGGGCCCGCGCCGGCCGGCGCACCTTCGGACGGCATGAGGACCCACAGGATCGGGTAGATCAGGATCTGGCTGCCGGGGATCACGAACAGGATGAGGACGAACAGCAGGCGGGCTGGCCACGGGTCGATGCCGAAACGCCGGCCCAGACCGGCGCACACCCCGCCGAGGACGCGGCCGTCGCGCGGCCGAACGAGACCCTGACGGCGCATCGAGTCGTGAACGGTGTCCATGATGATCTTTTCCTCCGGATCGGTTGTCGTGTTGGACTCCTTCAGCCTGGCGCCACCGACCACCGACCCGCATCGGGGACCGGCCCTGGTCCGCCCCGGATCTGATCGGGCCCGGGGTCCTAGGGGACCCCCCCTTCTCTTCCATCGATCATGGTCTTGTTGTCGTAAGTCGATCGCTCGGCCACGACAACGAGGCCATGATCGACGCGGAAGTCCATGATCGACGGCAGCCGGCGCGGGTGGCGGGCGACGGCGCGGTCGGTTGTTAGTCGAGCGTCGCGCAGTGCTCTCGGGCCAGCTCGATGTACGCGCGTGTGGCCGGTGTGACACGCCGGTCGCGGTGCCGGACGATGCCGAGCCGCCGCGGCGCGAGGCCGTCGACAGGGATGATCCTGGTGCGCGGGTCCGCGGGATCGGCGGCGAGGCGCGGGATCAGTCCATGGCCGATGCCGGCGGCCACAAGGCCCTGGACCGTGCCGTTGTCGTCGGACCGGAACACGGTGTTGGGCTCGACGCCGTGCGCGCTCAGCTGCGCCTCGACGCGCGCCGCGTGCCGGCACGTGCGGAAGCCGATCAGCGGCAGCCCGACGAGATCCTCCGGACCCAACCGGTCCGGAAGCCCGGAATCGCGCTGCACCACCAGCACGTACGGGTCGCGGAGCACCTCGAAGACCTCGAACGGCCCGTCCTCTACCGGCAGCATCGCGAAGGAGATGTCGAGCTCGCCGGACTCGACGAGCGGGAGGAGCTCCTGGTCGCCGGCGCCGTCCGTCAGGTGGATCTCGATGTCCGGCCAGGCTGCGAGGAACGCGCGCGTGACGTCGGGCAGGATCCGCGCGCCGACACTGGCGTACGTGCCGATCCGCAGCGTGCCGGCCCGCTCGCCCTCGAGCGCGGCCAGGTCGGCCTGCGCTGAGCGCACCCTGGCCAGGACGGCGAGGGCGTGCCGGTGCAGCGCGTGCCCGGCCGGGGTCAGCCCGTACGGCCGGCGTCCCGGGGCCCGGTCGAGCAGGGTGAGGCCGACGATGCGCTCCAGAGCGGCGATCTGCTGGCTGACCGCGGCCTGGGTGTATCCCAGCCGGCCAGCGGCTGCCCCGAACGTGCCCGCGTCGGCCACGGCGACGAAGGCCGCCAGGTGCCGGACCTCCAGGGCGGCCCACCCATTAGTATCCATGATGAGTTCCTAAAGAAGCTTCAGTTGCTCTTATGAGTAGCGTCCCGCAACGTTGTCCCCGTGGCAACCCTGCGGCGCGCGATCACGCTCCCCCAGGCCACCGCCCTGTACGCCGGGAGCGTCATCGGCGCCGGCGTGCTGGTCCTGCCCGGCGTGGCCGCCCGGCTGGCCGGCCCGGCCTCGCTGCTCGCGTGGCTGGCGGTCGCGCTCCTCGGCGTACCCATCGCGCTGACCTTCGCCGCCCTCGCCGCCAGGTTCCCGGCCGCCGGCGGGGTCGCGGCATTCACCCGGCGGGCGTTCGGACCGGCGGCCGCGACCGTGGTCGGCTGGTTCTACTTCTTCGCCGCGTCGGTCGCACAGGCGGCGGTCGCGATGACCGGCGGACACTACGTCGCGGCGGCGTTCGGCGTGGACCCGTACCTCGTCGCGGCGGCCGTCCTCGTCGGTGCCGTGCTGGCCAACCTGCGGGGCATCCGGGTCAGCGCGGGTGTCCAGCTTGGACTGTCCGCCTCGGTCGTCGCCGTGCTGGTCGTCGCCGCGGCCCTGGCGTTGCCCAGGGTGTCGACGCAGGCGTTCACGCCGTTCGCCCCGCACGGCTGGGACGCGGTGGGCGCCGCGGCCGTCATGGTCTTCTTCTCCTGCTTCGGGTGGGAGGCCATCACGCACCTGTCCGCGGAGTTCCGCGATCCGGCCCGGGATGCGATCCGCGCGACGTTGCTGGCGGTCGCCGCGGTCACCACCGTCTACCTGGGCATCGCGGTGGCGGTCGTCGGCACCCGCACCTACGGCGCGCCCGACCGGGACAGGGTGGCGGTCGTTGCGCTCCTGGGCGGCGCGGACGCCCGCGCGATCGGAGCCGCGGCCGCGTTGCTGATCACCGCGGGCACGGTCAACGTGTTCGTCGCCGCGACGTCCCGGCTCGGGTACGCCCTGTTTCCGGCGCTCGGGCGCGTGTCGTCGCGTGGTGTTCCGGCCGCCGCCGTGGCGGCCGTCGGCGGCATCGCCGGCGCGGCGCTGGCGCTGGCGGTCTGGCGGGGCTGGGGCGCCGAGGCGTACGTCGTGCTGCCCAGCTCGATGGGGCTGACCGTGTACGTCGTCGGGTGTCTGGCCGGGGTCCGGCTCCTACGGGGGTGGAGCCGGGCAGCGGCGGCGGTCTCGGCGCTCGCCTGCGCCGCCATCGTCCCGTTCGCCGGGGTGGCGTTGTGGGCTCAGGTCACGATCGCCGCCGCGGCCCTGACCTGGTACGTCCTCCGCGGCCGGCGCGAACGCGAGCCGGCGAGTGACCAAGCCGTCGTCCACATCGGAGCGATGCGCTGACGGTACGGCGGCGACTACTCGAACCGCGACGGGTCTCCCGCGCCACGGCGCACGATCTGCGGTTCGGGCTGCGAGAGGTCCACGACGGTGGTCGGCTCGGTCCCGCAGTCGCCCGAGTCGACGACGGCGTCGACGAGGTGGTCGAGCTTGTCCTTGATTTCCCGGCCATTCGTCATCGGCTCGTCCTCGCCCGGAAGCAGGAGCGTGCTCGACAGCATCGGTTCCCCGAGCTCCTCGAGCAGGGCCTGTGCCACCCGGTGGTCGGGGATGCGCACGCCGACCGTGCGCTTTCTGGGATGCATGAGCCGCCGCGGTACCTCCCGGGTCGCCGGAAGGATGAACGTGTAGCTACCCGGAGTGGCCGCCTTCACCAGACGGAAGACCGAATTGCTGATCTTCACTAGCTGGCCGAGTTGGGCAAAGTCGCGGCACACCAGCGTGAAGTGGTGGCGATCGTCGAGGTGACGGATCTCGCGGATGCGTTCCAGGCCGGCCCGGTTGCCCATCTGGCATCCGAAGGCGAAGCACGAATCCGTGGGATACACGATGAGCCCGTCCTCGCGTACCACGTCGACGACCTGCCGGATCGCGCGGGCCTGCGGGTTATCGGGGTGTACCTCGAAGTACCTCGCCACTGGGCGAGCCTAGTGCCCCACGTTCGCGCCGGATCCGGCGTGCCCGGCCGCCGCGGCGAGCACCTCGGCCACGACCGCCGCCACGTCCTCGTCGGTCGTGCGATGGTTCGTGATGCACGCGCGCAGCGAGAACGTGCCGCCGATGTCTGCATTGGACAGATAGACGCGGCCACGCCGGTTGACCTCCGCCAGGATCTCGGCGTTGGCCCCGTCGAGGTCGGCCCGGTTGAGATCGGTGCCGATCCAGCGGAAGCAGACGGCGCTCAGCTCGACCGGGGCGAGCCGCTCCAGCGTCGCCTCGGCGTCGATCAGGTCTGCCAGCAGCCGAGCCTGCCGTAGGTTCTGCCGGATCGCGGATCGGTACGCCTCGAGGCCGTGGTACCGCAGCGACAGCCAGAGCTTCAGCGCCCGGAACCGACGCGACGTCTCCAGAGACTCGTCGAAGAAGGCGTACGCCTCGACCGGGTCCTCGCTGAGTGGCTTGATGTAGCCGGCCTCGAACGAGAACGCCCGTCGGGCGGCGAGCGGATCGCGGTACAGGAGCACGCCGCAGTCCAGCGGCTGGTAGAGCCACTTGTGCGCGTCCAGCGACACCGAGTCGGCCTGGTCGAGCCCGGCGAACGTCTCGGGCACGGCGAGCGCGGCCGCCACGCCGTACGCGCCGTCGACGTGCAGCCACAGGTTGTACGCCTTGGCGACGGCGGCGATGTCCGCTAGCGGGTCGACGGCCCCGCTGACGACCGTGCCGCCGTTGGCGACCACGGCGATCGACCGGAGTCCGTGCTCGCGGTCCGCCGCAACGGCCGTTTCGAGGGCGTCGGGGCGCATCCGGAACCGCTCGTCGACGGGCACGGCCCGGACGTTCGCCCGCCCGATCCCCAGCACGGCCGCGGCCTGGTCGATCGACAGGTGCGCCTCCGTCGAGGCGTAGATCACGCAGGGGCTGGCCCCGTCCACGTTCGCCGGCGCCCTCGCCTCGCGCGCCATCGCGAGGCCCATCAGGTTGGCCGTCGAGCCGCCGCTGGTCAGGACGCCACCGAAGCCCGGGCAGCCCACCGCCTCGGCGATCCAGGACACGACCGTCCGCTCGATCGTCACGGCCGAAGGTGCCGACCGCCACGCGGTGACGTTCTGGTTCAGTACCGAGGCGTACAGATCGGCCAGGGCGCCGACCGGCTCGCCGGAGCCGAGCACATACCCGAAGAACCGGCTGTTGCCCGCGCGGGAGTGGTCCGCGAGCAGTGCGAGGTCGTCGAGTGCGGCGACGCCGAGGCCCTCCTCGGGCGCCGGTCGGGCGAACAGCTCGGTCGCCACCTCGCCGGTCGTGTGCGGCCGGATCGGGCGGGCGTTGATCGCCCCGAGGTATCTGGTCGCCGCCTCCACGACCCGATCGGCCAGCTCCCGGAACTCCTCGGTGGGCAGGTTCAGCGGTGGTCCGTCCATGCGTGGAGTATGTCGGCCTGCGGACGCTTCGTTGAATCTCCGGTCGGACCCAATGACCCTGAGTAGTGGGAGCGTGTCATGCCAGAGACCGGCAATGGTGGAATCAAGCAGGCCGTCACGTGGTTGAGTGGCGGGCTCGTGCTGCTCACCGCCTCGCTGGGCGCGGTCGGTGGCCTGACCGGCGGCATCGCCCGGATGTTCCGCAACAGCGACCCGTGGCAGATCCAGCTTGGGTTGGGCCTCGTGCTGCTCGGCGTCCTGTGCGCGGTCATCTCGGGCATCCCACACAACAAGCCGGCCGCGATCATCCTCCTGAGCGCGAGCATCGTCCTGTTCGGCTTCGGCACGTACTGGTCCCTGAGCCTCATGGTCGCGACGTCCCGGGTGCAGGACCGGCCCGCGCTGAGCGCTCAGCTCGCCTTCAGCGACGAGTCGGGCTGGGTGCTGAAGGTGCAGTCCAGCAGCAGCGGACTGGACGCGGACGACCAACTGCAGGTACTCGTGTACGCGCAACCCAAGCGCGGGACGCGGCCGGCGGCAACCCCGCCCACCCCGGCCCGCACGCCCACGCGCCCCGCGCCACAGGTGACGCGTACGCCGGCACACAACCTGGACGGCGATCGCCTGCTCTTCACCCAGGCCGGGGCGAACATCGACGGCATCGCGTCGCAGAACATCGAGGTGCCGATCCCGGTCGACCGGGGGTACGACACCATCATCGTCACCGCGGTCCTCGGCAACTTTCCCCGCGACTGCGAGGGCCGCACCGTCAACGTTCGCGACAACACGGAGCTGCTGGTGCCGCCGGAGGTGACCGGCACCGACGGCGTTCCCGTGGAGAAGAACGGCACACTGTCGTGCGTAACGCTCGCGGCGCCATTCCCACCCGCCGTGCCGACCGTCGCCGCCACGGTGCCGAGCGCGACGGTGCCGTAGGAGGCTCGGCTACGAGCGCGTCGGCGCCGGCCCCGTGCTTCCGCGCACGACGAGGCGCGGCGCGAGGACGATCTCGCGTACCCGTACGTCGCCGTCGTCGAGTCGCGCCACCGCGGCGGCCACGGCCTCCTCCGCCTGCCGGCGACCGTCCTGGCTGACCGAGGTGAGGTCGATGTGCGCAAGCCGGGCGAGCACGCTGTCGTCGTACCCGACGACGGAGAGGCCCGCGGGTACGTCGACCCCGGCCCGGGCCAACCCGTCGAGCAGTCCCACGGCACTGCGGTCGTTGGACGCCGCCACCGCGGTCGCCGCGCGCGGCTCGGCGCTGAGCATGCCGACAGCCCGGCTCCCGGCCGCTTCGGTGTGATCGCCGGGCAGGATCCACTCGTGCTCCGAGAGCCGGTGCCGCCGCATGGCGGCGCGGTAGCCGCGGCGACGGTCGGCCGCGATCGTCCCGCGGCCCCCGTCCAGAAATGCGATCGAGCGGTGGCCGAGCCCGACCAGGTGGTCGACGGCGAGGGCCACGCCGCGGTCGTCGGCGGCCCGCACCACGCTGACGCCGGGCGCGCTCACCCGCCGGCCGATCGCCACCACTGGCACCTCCCGGGCGAGTGCCGCCAGCCGCGCCGCCGAGGCCACGGGGCCGAGGAGGATGACCGCCTCGCACCGGAAGTCGAGCAGTGTCGCGACCGCGCGCTGCTCGTCCCGGGTGGCGGTGACCGTGCTCAGCACGACGTCGTAGCCGAGCTCCTCCGCGGCGATGTGGACGTTCGAGACGACCTCGGCGTGGAAGGCGTTTGCCACATCCATCAGCACCCCGAGCAGGTGTCTGCGGCGGCGGGCGAGCAGGCTCGCCGTCCGGTCCGGCCGGTACCCGAGGTCCGCCGCGGCGGCCAGCACCCGGCGGCGCGTCTCCGCGCTCGGGCCGGGCGCGTTGCGCAGGACCAGCGACACCGAGGCGGGTGACAGCCCGACCCGGGCGGCGACATCGTCCAGCTTCGGCCGCTGAGCCAACCTCGCGCCTCCAAAGATCAGGATCGATGTACCCATTGACACGGCGGGTCCGGCGGTCAGAGAATAGCGCATCCTTAAAGCGCTTTAAAGACTCCGAGGGAGGCCGCCGTGGCACCGACATCCATAGGCGTGGCCGTCATCGGCGCCGGCATGGCCGGCCGCGCTCACGCCGGCGGCTACCGCGCCGCCCCGACGCTGTTCGAGCCCGACCTCCCCGAGATCCGCCGGGTCGCCATCGCCGACGTGTACGAGCCGTTCGCCGTCGACGCGACACGGCGGTACGGCTTCGAGCGTGCCGAGACGAGCTGGCAGGCGGTCGTGGACGCCCCCGACGTCGACGCGGTCAGCGTCGTGGTGGCCAACGCGCTGCACCGGGAAGTCGTCGAGGCGCTGCTGGCCGCCGGCAAGCATGTGCTGTGCGAGAAGCCGCTGGCGCCCACGGTCGCCGACGCCGAGGCGATGGTCGCCGCCGCGGAGAAGTCCGACCGGGTGGCGGCGGTGGGCTTCACGTTCCGCCGGTCGCCCGCGATCGCCGCGATCCGCCGGCTGGTCGGCGCCGGCCCACTGGGTGCCGTCGGCCACTTCGACGGGCGCTACTGGTGCGACTACGGCGTCGACCGCGACGCCCCGATCAGCTGGCGGTATCGCGGCGGGCCTGGCTCCGGGGCGCTCGCCGACATCGGCAGCCACCTCGTGGACGTCGCCGAGCAGATGTGCGGTCCGGTGTCCGGCATCCGCGGCGCCGTCATGTCGACCGTGGTGGCCGACCGCCCAGTACCGCTCGGCGCGGCAGTCGGCCACTCCGCCGCGGTCGCCGTCGGCGACGAGTTGGCGCCGGTGGAGAACGAGGACGTGGTCACGTTCACCGCCACCTTCGCCGGCGGCGCGACCGGCACGTTCTCGGTCTCCCGGGTGGCGTTTGGGCACGCCAACGAGCTGGGGTTCAACGTCTTCTGCGCGGGTGGCGCGGCGAAGTTCGACCTGGAGCGGATGGCCGAGTTCGCGGTCGCGGACGGCACCGCTCCGGCGGACACGGCCGGGTACCGTCGCGTCCTCATCGGACCCGCGCACCCGTACGTCGCGGGCGGCCTGCCGATGGACTTCCCCAGCGTCGGGTACGGGCAGAACGACCTATTCGCGTACCAAGCCCGGGCGTTCCTCGACCAGATCGCCGGTGTGGACCGGCTGCCGCCCTGTCCCCCGCTCGCGGACGGTCTGCACAACCTGCGCGTGCTCGAGGCGGTCACCGCCTCCGCCGCCCGCGGTGCGAGCGTCGACGTCGCCTGACTAAGGAGGATCCGACATGAAGCTGGGCGCCTATACCGCGTGCCTGCACGACCGTCAGCTGCCGGACGCCCTGAAGCTCCTCGCCGAGCTGGGCCTGACCAGCGCGGAGATCAACGCAGGTGGTTTCGTACCCGCACCGCACCTGCCGACAGACCAGATACGCTCCGGCTCGGCCGGTGTCGAGGACTATCTCGCCCTGTTCGACGAGGCGGGCATCGCGCTGACCGGTTTGAACGTCAACGGAAACCCACTGCATCCCGACCCGGAGGTCGGCCCGAAGCATGCCGCCGACCTACGCACCGCGATCGAGGTCGCCGGCCTGCTCGGGGTCACGCGCGTCGTGGCCATGTCGGGCGTGCCCGCCGCGCACGACGGCGGCCGCTACCCGTCGTGGGTCGTCAACCCGTGGGACAGCGTCTACCTCGACGTGCTCGACTACCAGTGGCGGGAGGTGGCCATCCCGTTCTGGCGGGAGATCGACGCGAGGGCGCGCGACAACGACGTGAAGGTGTGCATCGAGATGCACCCGCACAACGTGGTGTTCAACCCGGCCACCCTCCGCCGGCTCGTCGACGAGATCGGCGCCACCAACGTCGGCGCCGAGCTGGACCCGAGCCACCTGTTCTGGCAGGGCATCGACCCCGTGGCCGCGGTCGAGTGGCTCGGCGGGCTCGTCTACCACGCCGCCGCGAAGGACACCCGCATCAACGAGGAGAACCGGCGCATCCACGGCGTACTCGACGATCGCTTCCGGCGGGTGCCGGCCGACGAGAACCCGGTCGGGCTGGGTGGGCGGTACACGCTCAACCGGTGGCCGCCGGACCCGTCGTGGGAGTTCGTCGCGGTCGGGCGGGGGCACGGCGCGGAGTTCTGGGTGCCGTTCCTGCGTGCGCTCGCCAACGTTGACCCGGACACGGCCATCAACATCGAGCACGAGGACATGGAGTTCGACCGGGTGGAGGGCCTCCGGCTGGCGGCGGAGAACCTGAAGGCCGCGGCGGCGACCGCCGGGGTGTAGAAATCACGCCGGCCTGATCGACCCGTTGCTCCAGTCCTTTGTGTACCGTTCGATCTGCTCGCGGTTGGCAATGGCCGACTCCCGGGCACGGTCCTCCCACGCGAACACGCAGACCGTCATGATGCCGTCGAAGCGCAGCCTGCCGAGCGTGCCGAAGAACTCCGACCAGTCGATCTCCCCCTGGCCGATGTCCAGGTGCTGGTGGACGCGCGCCGGGGAGCCAGGCGGGTTGACGATGTAGCGCAGCCCGGACGAGGCGCGGTGGTCGAACGAGTCAGCGACGTGCACGTGGGTGAGCAGGTCGCCAGCGTAGGCCATGATGCCGGCGAGGTCGCCGCCCATGTGGAACGTGTGGGGCGCGCAGTAGAGGAACGAGACGAGCGGCGAGTCGATGCCCCGGATCATGTCGATCGCGGTGCGGCCGTCCTCGACGAAGTCGTCGGGGTGTGGCTCCAGCCGCAGCTGGACGCCCTCCCGCTCGAAGATCGGCAAGAGTTCCTCCAGCGAACGCCAGAACTGCGCCTCACTGCGGCTCGCGGCCTCCGGCCGGCCGTTGAACTCCGAGTTCATCACCGCGCAATCGAGCTGGACGGTCAGCTCGATGGCGCGCTTCCAGTACCGGACCGCCGCTTGACGCTCGTCCTCGTCCGGCCCCGACCAGCGGTAGAGAGGCAGGTGCGTGGCGACCTGTACGCCGGCCGCGTCCAGCGCGGACTTGAAGCGCCTCACGAGGTCCCGGTTGGCGCGGGGGTGCAGGAAGAACGGCGTGAAGTCGTCCCGGGGCGACAGCTCGATGTACTCGTAGCCGAGGTCGGCGACGAGGCCGGGCAGCTCCAGCAGCGGAACGCGCCGGAACGTGTAGGGGTCGAGCGCCAGCTTCATGGGTTGCCTTTCGTTACTCCGCCTTGGCGTAGAGAGCCGGGCGCTCGCCGAGGGCGAGTGAGACCCGCTCGCCGGTACGCAGCGCGACCAGGCAGGCGTCGGCGACCGCCGTGGCCGCGTACCCATCCCATGAGCTGGGCCCGGTCGTGCCGCCGGCGGTGACGGCGGCCAGCCAGTCCCCCAGCTCGGTGTCGTACGCGCGGCGGAATCGTTCCCGCCAGTCGGTCGGCACCGAGCCGCCGACGCGCCCGTCCCGGCGCACGACGACCTCCGCGCGGTCGGCCAGCGCCACCGTGCCGAGCTCGCCGACGACCTCGCACCGGATGTCGTACCCATACCGGATGTTCACCGAGACCTCGACGTCGATGAGCGTCCCGCGGGACGTCTCCAGTAGGACCAGCAAGGGGTCGCGCAGGTGCGCGTCGGCGTTGCTGTTGCGCCGCGGGGTGAGCACCCGGACCGCCGTGATCTCGTCGTCGAGCAGCCAACGCGTGACGTCGATCTCGTGGACGGCCGTATCGTTGATCGCCATGGTCTCGACGTACGTCGGCGGCACCGACGCGTTGCGGTGCGCACAGTGGACGAGCAGCGGCGCGCCGAGGGAACCCTCGGCGAGGACGCCGCGCATGGCCCGGTACCCCTCGTCATAGCGCCGCATGAACCCGACCATCACCAGCCGACGGCCGGCGGCCGTCTCGGCGTCGATGATGCGCCGGCAGGCCTCCTGGGTGGTCGCCAGCGGCTTCTCGCAAAAGACCTGCTTTCCGGCGGCGATTCCGGCCAGGACGAACTCCTCGTGCGTCCCACCCCATGAGGTGACCATGACGGCGTCGACGGCGTCGTCCGCGATCAGGTCCTCGCCGGTGCGGTGTACGCGGCAGCCGGGCAGGTCCGCGGCGACCGCGTCGGCGCGCTCCGCGTCGACGTCAGTGACGGCGCTGACCTGTGCTCCGGGCAGGACGTGGGTGAGTCGGTGGATGTGGGCCTGCCCGATCATGCCGGTGCCAATCACGCCGACGCGGACCGTCACGGCGGGCCTCCCTTCGTCGGGGCTCCGATGCCGCAGCCGAGGAGGTACCGCCGCGTGCGCGCGGCGATCGTTCCGGGGACGTCGAAGTCGACCGGGTACATGTCCTGTTCGACGATGACGAACGTGTCGGTGCCGCGGTCGAGCAGCGCGCGCGCGACCGACGGGATGTCGGGCAGCCCGTTGGGTGGCTCGCAGCTCGCGCCCTGCGCCACGGCCTGGCCGAAGGCGAGGTCCTCGGCTCGGGCCCGCGCCACCACGGCCGGATCCATCTGTTTGATGTGGACGTAGCCGACCCGATCGGGGTGTGAACGGATCAGCTGCGCAGCATCGCCGCCGCCGTACGCGTAGTGCCCGGTGTCCAGGCACAGCGAGACGTAGCGCGGGTCGGTGTCGGCGAGGAAGCGCTCGACCTGCTCGGGCGTCTCGACGTAACTGTCGGCGTGGTGGTGGAACTGCAGGGCGACGCCGTACTCCTCGGCGATGGCCCGACCGAGCTCGTTGGTCGACCGGACCAGCGTCTTCCAGCCGTCGTCGTCCAGATCCCGGGGCTCCAGGTACGCCCCGGTGGTGTCGTCGCGGAACCCGGGCACCGGCACGAAGACGACGTGGCCGGCGCCGAGCGCGGCGGTGAGTTCGGCGACCCTGCGGGTGTGGGCGAGGATCTGCGGGTACTCCTCGCCGCGGTGCAGCCCGCTGTGGCCGTGCATGGTGCCGCCGGCCACCTTCAGGCCACGCCGGTCCAGCTCGTCGGTGAGCCGGGCCGGGTCGGTCGGCAGATAGCCGTAGGGGCCGAGCTCCAGCCACTCGTAGCCGACCCCGGCCAACTCGTCCAGGAACCGCTGCCAGGGGGTCTGGCGCGGGTCGTCGGCGAACCAGACCCCCCATGAGTCGGGACAGCTGCCGAGCAAGAGCCGCCCCCGCCGCGCCGCAGCGGTCACGGCTGTCCCCCTGCCGGGATGATGCCCAGCTCCTTGACGTCCTCCTCCAGCTCCTGGGCCGCCTCGGCGAGGGCGCCACCGCCCTGCTCGAGCTCGTGGTGCAGCTCTTCCAGCTCGGCGCCACCGGCCATCAGCGCGGTCAGCTCGTCGCGGCCGATCTCGCCCTTGCTGTAGTAACCCAGAGTGCGGCCGCGCTTGAGGAGCAGGAACCGGTCGCCGACCGGGTAGGCATGGTGCGGGTTGTGGGTGATGAAGATGACCCCCAGTCCGCGTTCCTTCGCCTGCAGGACGTACTTCAGCACCACGCCGGACTGCTTGACCCCGAGCGCCGCCGTCGGCTCGTCGAGGATCAGCACCTTCGCTCCGAAGTAGACGGCCCTGGCGATGGCGACGCACTGCCGCTCGCCGCCGGACAGCGTCCCGATGGGCTGGTCGACGTCGCGCAGATCGATGCCCATGTCGGAGAGCTCTTTCTTGGCGGTCCGCTTCATGAACCTGATGTCCATGAGGCTGACGGGCCCCACGCCCCTTCGCACCTCGTTGCCGAGGAAAAAGTTGCGCCACACCGGCATCAGCGGGACCACCGCCAGGTCCTGGTACACCGTGGCGATGCCGCGGTCCAGCGCCTCGCGCGGCGAGTCGAAGTGGACCGGCTTTCCGTCCACCTCGTAGCTGCCCTCGGTGTGCTTGTGCAACCCGGCGATGATCTTGATGAGGGTGGACTTGCCGGCGCCGTTGTCGCCCAGCACGCAGGTGACCTCGCCGCCGCTGACCTCCAGGCTGACGCCCTGCAGGGCGATGATGTTGCCGTAGTGCTTGCCGGCGTCGACGAGCCGGACCAGCGGCGCGCGGGTCCGTTCCTCGGTCCGTTCCACAGTGGTCGTCATCGCATTGCCTCCGCCCGCTTGCGAACCCAGTTGTTGAGCAGGATGGCACCGAGCAGCAGCGCTCCCAGGAAGAAGTAGAACCAGTCGGGGTTCCAGCCGGCGTAGACGATGCCCAGGTTAGCCATCCCGAAGATGAAGGCCCCGATCGCGGCGCCGATCACGGAGCCGTACCCACCGGTGAGCAGGCAACCGCCGACCACGGCCGCGACGATGTAGATGAACTCGTTGCCGAGGCCGATGCCGGACTGCACCGTGTTGCTGTTGAACAGGATGTGCATGCCGGTGAACCAGCACATAAAGCCGACCGTCATGAACAGGCCGATCTTGACCCGGTTGACCGGGACACCCACCGCCCGGGAGCTGGGCGCGGAGCCGCCGGTCGAGAAGATCCAGTTGCCGAGGTGGGTGCGGAGCAGCACCCACGTGGCCACGGCGACGAAGATGATCCACCAGATCAGAGTGATCCGGATCGACACGCCTCCAACCGTGAAACTCGAGGCGAACACCTTCTTGGCCGAGTCAAACCCCTGGATGTTCGACACGTCATTGGTGCCCACGTTGCCGGTGACCTGCTTGGTAATCGCCAGGTTCAGCCCGCGCAGCATGAAGAACGTGCCCAGCGTTACCAGGAAGCTGGGGATGCCGGTCTTCACGACGAGATAGCCGTTGACGAACCCGATGGCGAGCGCCACCACCAGTGCGACGAGCACCCCGATCCACATGTTCGTGGTGAACTGGTAGCTGAACATCGACGCGACCAGGGCCGAGCTGGTGACGGCGACCCCAGCCGACAGGTCGAACTCACCGCCGATCATGAGCAGCGCCACCGCGACCGCGGGGATGCCGTACGTGGAGCTCAGGTACAGGACCGAGGACAGCGACGCGGCGGAACGGAACGGCGGGGCAACGCTGAAGAAGATGAGGTAGATGAGGATCGCACCGACCAGCGCACCGACCTCGGGCCGGGTGAGAAGCCGGGCCAGCGGTGACCTCCGGCCCAGCCGCTCGTCCCGGGCCGGTGGGGGTGGTGTCTGGACGTCAACGTCGAGTGTCTGAGCCACGGGAACCTCCCAGTTCTCCGATGCCGGGTGGGGGGCCACCGCCGCGGTGACCCCCCAGCCGCTGACTACCGCGTGCCGCCGGCGGCGAACTTGCCGACGAAGTCGACGTTTGCCTTGTCGACCAGGAACGGCCCGGTCAGCGTTGGCTTGCCGCCTCCCAGGACGTTGCCGTTCACCTTGTACAGCCACAGGGAGTCGATGGCCTCGTAGCCCTGCAGCCACGGCTGCTGGTCGATCGCCCACTGCAGCTCACCGGACTGGATCTTCGGCGGGATCTGCGGGTTGAAGTCGAACGTGCCGAGCTTCGCCTGGCTGCCCGAGTCCTTGATCGCGTCGATGGCGGCGAGC
>DASXRC010000036.1:0-3114 GCA_036506795.1 Micromonosporaceae bacterium | reverse complement strand
CACCGATGTGTCACGGCCGCGGTTCGGTCGGCGCGACCTTCGGGACCTTCGGCCCGTTACGTATTCGGGTCGTACCACGAATGTCGAGTCGTGGTGAGAGTTGACGCCGCGGTCACCGCGTCGAAACAGTCACCGGGCAGGCTTGCGATCAGGCAACCGGCGGCGAAAGGTGGGCGAGATGAGCACCCAGAACCAGGCCCACGACATCACGCGCATCCCCCGCGCGGTCCTGACGGCCGCGGTCGGCATGGTGCACACGGTCGAGCGCGCCGCGGGCGGCCGTCCCCACACCGCTCGCGACAACGCGTGGGAAGCCGTCTGCGCGGACCGCGCGCGCGCCGTTGAGCGAGCCGCGCTCCAACGCCGGATCGAGGCGCTGCGTTCCGCGCCGAAGACCTTGCGTCGCGCGGTCGCGCGTTCTCAGTCCGCCGTCGGGTCCTCGCCCCGGTCCAAGGCGTCCCAGACGCTCGTGGCGGCGGGTCGGGCCGCCGCCCGTTCGTAGCGGCCGCCCATCGCAGGCCACCGCTGACCGCGTGCCGCCGCCGCGACCCCCGCTGCGGCGGCGACCGCGCCGCCGACGACGCACAGCACCGGCCAGACCGGCCGGACATTGTCGTGGGCGGTCGCCGCGTACCCGGCGCCGGCCGCGATGCCAAGCCCGACGAGCAGCAGGAGTACGCCGATCGCGCGCCGCGCTGCGGCTCGGGTGGCCAGCAGCGCGCCCGCTCCGGCCAGGCCGACGACGGCCAGCGCCGGCAGCCAGGCGAGGAGGTCTCCGCCGGTACGTCCGGTCCGGATGGGCGGCAACGGACCCGGGCGATTAACCACGTCCACCACCCAGGTGCGGGTGGCGGCGAACAGCGCCAGCCCCGCGCCGGCCAGGCAGGCGACGACGGCGTACGGCAGCTGTCTGTTGGGGCTCATCGGGCCGGCCGGAGCGTCTCGGCGGCTGCGATCGCGGTGAGCACCGCGGCGGCCTTGCTGCGCGTCTCCCGCTCCTCCGCGGCTGGATCGGAGTCGGCGACGATGCCGGCGCCGGCCTGCACGTACGCCCGTCCGTCGCGCAGCAGCGCCGTGCGGATGGCGATCGCCATGTCCATGTCGCCGCCGAAGCCGAAGTAGCCGACGGTGCCGCCGTAGAGGCCGCGCCGGGTGGGCTCGAGGTCCTCGATCATCTCCATCGCGCGTACCTTGGGCGCGCCGGAGAGGGTGCCCGCCGGGAACGTGGCGGCCAACGCATCGAAGGCCGTCTTGTCGGGCCGAAGCTCGCCCACGACGGTCGAGACGATATGCATGACGTGGCTATACCGCTCGATGGTCGCGAACTCCGGGACCTCCACGGTGCCCGGAAGGCAGACCCGTCCGAGGTCGTTGCGGCCGAGGTCGACCAGCATCACGTGCTCGGCCCGCTCCTTCGGGTCGGCTATCAGCTCGGCGGCCAGCGCGCCGTCCTGCTCCGGGGTGGCACCGCGCGGCCGGGTCCCCGCGATCGGGTGCAGGAGCGCACGCCGCACGCCGTCGGCACCGACGGTCACCTTCAGGTGCGCCTCCGGCGAGGACCCCACGATGTCGAAGCCGTCGAAGCGCAGCAGGTACATGTACGGGCTCGGGTTCGTCGTGCGCAGCACCCGGTAGACGTCGAGCGGGTCGGCCGGCGTGGTGCGCTCGAACCGCTGGGACACCACGATCTGGAAGCACTCGCCGGCCCGGATGGCCTCCTTCGCCACCTCCACGGCCTTCGGGTAGTCGCCGTCCGGCGTGCGGCTGGAGAAATCGACGCCGGGTGGGCTGTCCACGGTGGAGATCATGGGCGGGGTTGGCCGGGACAGCGCCGTGGTCATCGCGTCCAGCCGGCCGATCGCGTGATGGTACGCGGCTCTCGCCCGATCGTCGTCCGCGTCCTCCGGCAGAATCGCGTTCGCCACCAGGATCGCCGAGCCCTCGTAGTGATCCAGCACGACCAGATCGGTGGCGAGCATCAGGCCCAACTCGGGCACGGCCAGGTCGTCGACGGCCGTGCTCGGCAGGCGTTCGAAATGGCGCACCAGTTCGTATGCCAGGTAGCCCACCATGCCGCCGGTGAGCGGCGGCGTGGTCGGTTCCCCGGCGTCCGTCGAGGGCCGGGCCAGCGCCGCGATGGTGGCTCGGAGCACCGCGACGGGATCGCCATCCGTGGGTACGCCAGGCGGCGGGCTGCCGAGCCAGGCCGCGCGGCCGTCGCGCTCGACCAGCGTGGCGGCGCTGCGTACGCCGACGAACGAGTACCGCGACCACGCCGTCCCGGCCGATCCGGCGCCCTGCTCGGCGGACTCCAGGAGGAACGTGCCTGGGCCACCGGCGAGCTTGCGGTAGACGCCGACCGGGGTCTCGCCATCCGCGAGGAGGCGACGGGTCACCGGGACGACCCGCTGGCCCACGGCCAACCGCCCGAAGGTCGCCTCGTCGGGGCTGGTGGCGCCGGTGGTCACGCGAGCACCTCCACGAGGTCGTTGAAGCACGTGCGCGTGCCGGTGTGGCAGGCCGGGCCGACCTGGTCGACGCTGATCAGCAGCGCGTCGCCGTCGCAGTCGAGCGCGACCGACTTGACGTACTGGGAATGCCCCGACGTCTCGCCCTTGACCCAGTACTCGCGTCGGCTTCGGGACCAGTAGGTGGCCTGGCCTGTGGTCAGCGTGCGGTGCAACGCCTCGTCATCCATCCACGCAAGCATCAGTACCTCGCCGGAGTCGTACTGGCGCACCACCGCGGCGACCAGGCCGTCGCGGTCCCGGCGCAGCCGGTCGGCGATCTTCGCGGGCAGGGGTGACTGTCGGGGCACCGTCCGATTCTTCCGCACCTTTCATTCATGCGGTCCACCACCCCGGGTTGCGCGAGGATGCGATCGATCCACGACGCGCAACCGAGACGCCGGACACCGAGGCGCTGCGGATCGCGATGCGCGGCTATCGCGACTCCCTCGAGCGGCTGTTGGCTCTGTGAGAAACGGCGAGGCCCGGTCGGGAAAGAATCTTGCCGACCGGCCGTTGGGGCGTACCGCCATTCGAACAAATGTCGTACCCGGGCGGTAGCGTCGACGGGTGACGGTGGGGCGGCGGGATCTGGCGGCGGTGCTGG
>DASXRC010000035.1:0-4815 GCA_036506795.1 Micromonosporaceae bacterium | reverse complement strand
CCTGGTCAAGGCGCCCTCGGCGTACGACCCGGCCGGCACCGACAAGAGGCCGGCCACCGACCGGCGCAACTACGTCATCCAACGCATGGTCGACCTCGACTACATCTCGCCCGAGGCGGCCGCCGAGGCGATCAAGCAGCCCATCCGGCTGCGGTTGACGACGCCACCGAACGACTGCATCTCGGTGCCGCGCCGGCTCAACAGCTGGGGCTACTTCTGCGACTTCCTCAAGAACTGGTGGATGGCCCAGCCCGCGTTCGGTAACAGCCCGGGCGAGCGGGAGGACAGGCTGCGCCGCGGCGGCTACCGGATCGTCACGTCGATCGACCCGAAGATCCAGCGCGCCGCTCAGCGACGCGTGCTGCAGAACCTCTCGTACACCCGTGCGTTCGCGAACGGTGCGGTGTTCGTTGAGCCGGGCACCGGGCTAGTCAAGGCGATGGCGGTCAACCGAATTTACTCGCTGGACCAGCGCAGGAACGGGCCGAACACCGATCGCACCCGGCGCGGAAGGGTCCCCAGCAACTACCCGAACACGGTCAACCCGCTGCTCGGCGGCGGCGATCTGCCCGGTTACCAGGCAGGGTCCACGTTCAAGATGTTCACACTGCTCGCCGCGCTGGACGCAGGGTTCAAGATGCACACGTCGTTCTACGCGCCGCGGCGCCTCGTCTCGCGTTACCTGGCCGGGCCGGGCGAACCCGGCAGCTGCGGCGGCCGGTGGTGCCCGCAGAACGCGAGCGGCGGGATGACCGGCCGGCAGAACATGTGGACCGGGTTCGGCAAGTCGGTCAACACGTACTTCGTCCAGCTCGAGCAGGCCGTCGGGGCCGAACGCGCGGTGCGCATGGCCGAGCGGCTCGGGCTGCGCTGGCGTACCGATGTCGACCGGATGATGGCCGCGCACGGCCGGGCGCACACCTGGGGCGCGTTCACGCTCGGCGTCGCCGACACCACCCCGCTGGAGATGGCCAACGCGTACGCCACGGTCGCCGCCGACGGACGGTACTGCCAGCCCCTGCCGGTGCTGTCCATCACCGCTCCGGACGGCACGCCGGCCAGCTACACGCCGGCCGGGGCCCGTGCACCGGTCGAGGTCGCCCGGCCGCGCTGCACCCAGGCCGTGTCGAAGGCCGCGGCGCGCGCCGCCGCGGACGCGGCCCGCTGCGTGACCGGGTACGGCGCGGCCCGCGGGTCGTGCGGCGGCTGGTCGACGGGGTCCGCGGCGTACCCGATGGTCGGCCGGCCGTTCGCGGGCAAGACCGGCACCACCGACAACACCCGGGCCGCATGGTTCGTCGGGTTCACGCCCGAATTGGCCGGGGCCAGCTTCGTCGCCGACCCGGATAACCCCTTCCATGGGGTGGGCGACGGGTACTACAACGATCCGATCGAGGTGGTGGCGTTGACAATCCGCGACGCGCTCGCCGGCAAGCCGGTCCGCCATTTCACGCCCCCACCCGCCTCGATCTTGTGACGAACAACTATCGACTACGTCGGGTGGCGGATGTCTCGGCCCAGGTGGCCCGCGACGATGTGAGTCGTCCGGTCGCGTCAAATGACTGGCTCCGATCTCTCGTTACCAGGCGCGACCGGGTGCCCCTCGCCCGGCGGTCCCCTTCCTGGGCGTGGAGGCCACGCGGATCGGCGAGTGGCCCGTCTCCGTTGCTCGCCGATCCGTCGCCTTCGCAGTCGTCGGGCGCTCAGGCCGCGAGGGTCTCGAGGGCGGCGATCGCCGAGCCGCGGGCGCCGGCCATGTCGAGGTCGGGCACGAGCGCGAAGGTGGCCACGTTGGTCTGCTCGGCGCGCAGCGCGGTGTGCTTGTGCACGGTCTCGAGGAACCACTCGCGGAACTGCGGTTGGGTTTCGACGACGCCGCCACCGAGGAAGTAGGTGTGTGGATCCGTCATGTTCGCCACGAGCGTGAACAGTCGACCGAGCGCCATGGCCTGTTGTTCGAAGATGCGTAGCGCGAGCGGGTCGCCCCGCTCGCCGTACCCCCGAATGAGTTTGGCCGCGACGTGCAATGACTCGGCGCGGTGCAGTTCGTGATCCGGGAATTTCGTCAGCCAGTAGGGCAGCAGGTTCAGCTCGATGCCGGTGAGCGACGCGACGCTCTCGGCGTCGCCGTCGAACCCGCAGTTGCAGTGCGGTAACGGCTGCCCGTCGTCGAGCAGGCCATGCATGGGTAGGTGCACGTGGCCGAGCTCGCCGGCCATGCCGGCCGCGCCCTTGACGACCCGGCCCGACTCGATGACGCCTCCGCCGAGCCCCGTGCCGACGATCGCGGAGACCGACGAGCGCTCCGGCGCCAATGGTCCAAAGTGGACGAAGTGGGCGTAGAGCGCGGCCGCGTTGCCGTCATTGTTGTAGACGACGGGCAGCCCCAGCCGATCCTGCAGGGCTGCGCGCACGTCGAACCCCCGCCACGACGGGTGCGCGAAGTTCGTGGAGCCCCTGGAGGAGATGACCCCGTCCGCGCTTGCGGGTCCGGGCGTGTCGAGCCCGACACCGAGCACCGCCGACCGTGGCGTCGCGGTCAGCTCGAGGATCGTGTCGAGCGACCGCCCGAGTGCCTCGACGGCGACCTCGGGCCCCTCGCGCACGCGGCTGGGCGTCTCGACCAGCCGGTCCACGAGGAAGCGCCCGGACGTGTCGAGTACGGTCGCGTTGTTCGTGGTTCCGCCGTTGTCCAGACCGACGACTACCGAGGCCACACCGTAACCCTAGCGGCCGCGGGTGGCAGTGTGGCAGGGCCGCCCGGCCGGATTGCGGCAGGCTAGGCCCACGAGGCCGCCCACGTGTTGGGACCGACGATGCCGTCGACCGCGAGCTTCTTGGCCTTTTGGAGGGCCTCGGCGACGGCCTCGCTCTGCGGCCCGTAGAAGCCGTCGACCTCGATCTGGTGTCCCAGCGTCTTCATGCGCGCCTGCCAGGTGCGCACATCGCTGCCGTGCATGCGCTGGAACCCGGGCGTGGTCTTGAACATCAGCCGCCGGCCGGGGAACGGCGGGACGACGGGCTTCGACGGGGCCAACACCTGGACGGCCTTGCCCAACCACGCCGCCACGTTCGTCTCGGCCGCCGGCGTACGCAGGATCGAGATGTGGATGTGGTGCATGTGCGGGTTCGACCCGGTGTACGCGCGGGCCTTGAAGCCCCGACTCCGGGAGTAGATCTTCCGCTCGAAGATGACGTAGTTCGTGCGCGGATCCCTGATCGCCTCGAGCACGAGCCGCCGCGTGTCGATGCCGTCGCGGTCCACGTCGATCGCGTGGACGCAGCCGCGGCCGTCCGGGTTGTGGTCGCTCTTCCGCGCCTGGTGCGCCGCGTCCCCGATCCAACCGTCGGACTTCTTGTCCCGCTTGGGCCAGGTCGCGTTCGTCTCGGCGCGCAGCTGCACGAGCGACGGGGCGAGAAATGCGCTTCCCATCAGAGGGTCCCTCCCGCCTCGAGATCGTCATCGACCTCGTCGCCCGCGAGGGACTCCGGGTCGTCGTCCTCCGGCTGAAATGCCGTCGCCTCGTCGCGGGTCTCCCCGCCGGCCAGCTCGATGTCCTCGTCCGCCAGTGCCACGCTCCACCTCCCAGTAGATCTCCACGGTGGGTTACGAGGCGCCTGGAGCGCAGCCAGATCAACGACACGCCGGGCTTAGGAATCCGTCTGAACGTGGTTGGTCGTCGTTCGCGGCGTGCTCACCGCCGGAACAACGCGTCGAGCTCGCCGAAGGACAGGATCTGCTCCGGAGCGAACCGGCCGTCGGTGAGCAGCTGCCGCGCGGCCGCCGCCGCGGTCGCGTACGCCGCTTGGGCGATCGCCGTGCCGACGCTGACCCGTCGCACACCGGCGGCGCTCAGCTCGGCGACGCTCGGCCCACCGGGCGCGGCCATGGCGCTGATCGGAATCGGCGACGACTTCGCCAGCGCCGCCAGGGTGTCCAGGTCGAGCAGGCCGGGCACGAAGAAGCAGTCCGCGCCCGCCTCGGCGTACGCCTCCGCGCGGGCGAGCGACTCGGCGAACCGCCCGTCCGGCTCTCCTATTTGGAACAGGTAGACGTCGGTGCGCGCGTTGATGACCAGCTCCGGCACGCCGGCGTCCGCGGCGGCGTCCCGGCCGGCCCGGATCCGCCACGCCTGCGCCTCGACGTCGAAGAGCGGCCCGCCGGGCGCCACGGAGTCCTCGAGGTTGACGCCGACGGCGCCGACCGCGAGCACCGCCGCCACGGTCGCCGCGACGTCCTGCGGATCGGGTCCGTAGCCTCCCTCGATGTCGGCGCTGACCGGTACGTCGACGGCCGCCACGATGCGCGCGACCGCCTCGGTCATATCCCCGCGCGTCAGGTGCTGACCGTCCGACGTGCCGAGCGCCCAGGACACGCCCCCGCTCGTCGTCGCGATGGCCGGCGCGCCCGCGGCCGCGATCACCGCCGCGCTGCCCGCGTCCCACGCGTTGGGCAGGACGAGCACCCGGCCGTGGTGCAAGGCCCGCAGTGCCCGCGCCTTCTCCGCCACAGTCATCTCGGTCATGCGCCCATCCTGCCCGACCCGCCGCCGGGTAGCTGGCGGAAATCGGCTGCGGACGGTCGCCGGCGGGCCGCGCCGATCAAGCATTTTCGCGTCGATCAAGGAGTAGTTGTCGCGGCGGAGAGATCAAAGTACGACAACAGCTCCATGATCGACGGTGCCTCGGCGGCGCGCTAGGCGGCGGCCGCGGCCGCCGCGAGCCAGGCCGCGACGTCGGACTCGTGGTATCGGTGCTCGGCCGGCTCGATGTTCGCGAGGAAGTGCGCGTAGACCGCCGCGTTGCGCAGCGCGG
>DASXRC010000034.1:0-26454 GCA_036506795.1 Micromonosporaceae bacterium | reverse complement strand
CTCCGACAGCCGGTTGCGGGCATCGGTGAACGGCGTCGTAGTCATGCCAGAAGTATAGCCACTAACTGGCGTGAAGTGTAGGCAGTTCGGTTAGCGGATCTCGGCCTTCGCGACGCCGATCGGGCAGGTCATGCCGTTGGGACCGATGCCGCAGTACCCGTTGGGGTTCTTGTACAGGTACTGCTGGTGGTACCCCTCGGCGTAGTAGAACTCGGTGAGCTTGCCGATCTCGGTGGTGATCTCACCGTATCCGGCTGAGCCCACCACCGGCGCGAACGCGTCCCGCGAGGCCAGGGCGGCCGCCACCTGCGCGTCCGACGTCGCGTAGATCGCCGAGCGGTACTGCGTGCCCACGTCGTTGCCCTGCCGCATGCCCTGGGTGGGGTCGTGGTTCTCCCAGAACACCTTGAGCAGCTGCTCGTAGGACACCTGACTCGGGTCGTAGACGACCTGCACGGCCTCGGTGTGCCCGGTCAGGCCGGTGCAGGTTTCCTCGTATGTGGGGTTCGGCGTCAGGCCACCCGCGTAGCCCACCGCCGTCGAGTAGACCCCGGGCAGCTGCCAGAACAGCCGCTCGGCACCCCAGAAGCAGCCCATGCCGAAGACCGCGACCTCGGTCCCGGCCGACCACGGGCCGCGCAGCGGCGTGCCCAGCACGGCGTGGGTCTGCGGCACCGGCATCGCCGTGGTGCGGCCGGGCAGGGCCTGGTCGGGTGTGGGCAGCTCGAGCTTCGTGCGGCGTAGAAACATGCCTCAAGCATGCCGCGCGCCGCCGCCGGTCGCCCTTATCGGGCGGTTACAGACCGCCGAGGGCCTGCTTGATCTTGTCGCGGTACGCCGCGGCCTCGTCATCGGAGGCGTACTTGTGCCTGGGCCAGAAGAACCCGCGGAGCTTGTCCCCCCGCGTCCGCGGCACCACGTGGGCGTGCAGGTGCGGCACGCTCTGGCTGATCTTGTTGTTGATCGCGACAAACGTGCCGTCCGCGTCGAGAGCGGCCTCGACGGCGACCGCGACCCGCTTGACCAGGCCGAAGAACGGGGCCAGCAGCGAATCGGGCAAATCGCCGAGCGTCTCGACGTGCCGGCGCGGCACGACGAGCGTGTGGCCTGGGAACAGCGGGCGGGTGTCCAGGAACGCCATGGTGTCCGCCTCGTCGGCCACGACGAACGCCGGAATCTCGCCCGCCACTATGCCGCAGAACACGCACGCCGCCACGGAGGCCAAACCTAGCGGGCCCGGCCCATCGTTGGCGACTAGCCTCAGTCGCATGACCTACGGCTTCGAGACGCTCGCCATCCACGCCGGACAGGAGCCCGACCCGCGTACCGGAGCGGTGGTGCCGCCCATCTTCCAGACCTCCACCTACGCCCAGGATGCGGTCGGCGCGCCACGGCTCGGCTACGAGTACAGCCGCTCGGCGAACCCGACGCGGGACGCGCTGCAGGACTGCCTCGCGGCGCTGGAGGGCGGCCGGCGCGGGCTTGGGTTCGCGAGTGGTCTCGCCGCCGAGGATGCCCTGCTTCGGACCATCTGCGTGCCCGGCGACCACGTCGTGATCCCGGACGATGCCTACGGCGGCACGTTTCGGCTGTTCGCGAAGGTGCTCCAGCGATGGGGACTGAGGTGGACGGCTGCCCGCATCTCCGATGTCGACGCCGTCCGGGCCGCGATGACCGACCGGACGACGGTCGTCTGGGTCGAAACGCCCACCAACCCGCTGCTCGGCATCGCCGACATCGCCGCGCTTTCTCTGCTCGCGCACGACCGCGGCGCACTGCTCGTCGTCGACAACACGTTCGCGTCGCCGTACCTGCAGCAACCGATCGCGCACGGCGCGGACGTAGTGGTCCATTCGACGACGAAGTACCTCGGCGGTCACTCCGATGTGGTCGGTGGCGCGCTCGTCGCGGCGGACGAGGGGCTCGGCGCCGAGCTGGCGTACCACCAGAACGCGATGGGCGCGGTGAACGGGCCGTTCGACGCCTGGCTGACGCTGCGCGGCGTGAGGACCCTGGGCGTACGCATGGATCGGCACTGCGACAACGCCGAGCGGATCGTGGAGTACCTCTCGAGACACCCGAAGGTAGCGACGGTGCTCTACCCGGGTCTGCCCGACCACCCCGGGCACGAGACCGCGGCGAAGCAGATGCGCCGCTTCGGCGGGATGATCTCGTTCCGCGTGGCCGGTGGCGAGCGGGCCGCGGTCGAGGCCTGCAACCGTGCACAGGTCTTCGTGCTCGCCGAATCGCTCGGTGGCGTGGAGTCCCTGATCGAGCATCCGGGTCAGATGACGCACGCGAGCGCCGCGGGGTCTGCACTTGAGGTTCCTGCCGATCTTGTGCGACTGTCTGTCGGCATTGAGACCGTGGACGACCTCCTCGCTGATCTGGAGCAGGCGCTGGGGTAGCGCCCGCGTCGTTAACCGGATATGGGAATCCGTCAGCGGATCGGCCGACAGGGGAGGGCCGGCATGGACGACCTGGCATCGAGCTGGGTGGGCGCTACCGCGAAGCAGATCGCGCGGGCGGTACGCCGCGGCGACTCCTCCGCGACGGAGGTCGTCGCCGACCACCTCGAGCACATAGCCGCGGGCGACCCGCTGATCTCGGCGTTCCGCACTGTGCGAGCGGGCGAGGCGATCGCCGAGGCCGAGAAGGTCGACGAGCAGGACGAGCTGACCGGTCTGCCGCTCGCCGGCGTACCGGTCGCCGTCAAGGAGAACACGGCGGTCGCCGGCCTGCCGACGTGGCACGGCTCGGCCGCTGCCCGGACGCCGGTCGCCGAGGTCGACCACGAGGTGGTACGCCGGCTGCGCGGCGCCGGCGCGGTCATCGTGGGCGTGACCCGCATGCCCGAGCTCGGGCTGTGGGCGATGACCGACGACGAGGACGCTGCCGTGCGTAACCCCTGGCGTACCGACCGCACCCCTGGGGGCTCCTCCGGCGGCTCGGCGGCGGCGGTGGCGGCCGGGCTCGTTCCGATCGCCCATGCCAACGACGGCCTCGGTTCGGTGCGGATCCCGGCGGCCTGCTGCGGGCTGGTCGGCCTCAAGCCGGGGCGTGGAGTGGTGCCGACCCAGCTCGGCGCAGGGGACTGGTTCGGGCTCACCGAGCACGGGATCCTGGCTACTACGGTCGCCGACGCCGCGGTCGGCTTCGCGGTGCTCGCCGGGCGCACGCCGGATCGACTGGTCGAGCCGTCCCGGCTGCGGGTAGCGATGTCGCTGCAGTCGCCGGCCACCGGCGTACGGCCGGACCGGGCCAACCGCGGCGCGGTCGCGACGGCGGCGCGACTGCTCGTCTCGGCCGGGCACGACGTGGTGCGGGCCGACCCGGTCTACCGGTTGGAGCTGCAGCTGCGCGGGGTTGCGACCTGGTTCGCGGCCGCGTACCGCGAGGTCGAGGAGTTCGGGCTCGACCGCCGGACGCTGCAGCGGCGCAGCCGCCGGCACGTCGCGCTGGGGGAGTGGGCCTGGCGCCGCGGGTACGCCGACGAAGCCCATCGGGAACGGTGGCGCGACCGGTCGATGGCCTTCTTCGCCGACGGCGGCTTCGACGTGCTGCTCACCCCGGCGCTCGCGGGCCGGCCTCCAGCCGCCGAGGGCTGGGTACGCCGATCCTGGCGGGCCAACTTCATGGCCAGCCTCCGGTACGCCCCGTACGCCGCGCCGTGGAACGTCGCCGGTCTGCCCGCGCTGGCCGTGCCGGTCGGCGTACGCCCGGATGGTCTTCCCCTGGCCGCGCAGCTCGTGGGGCCACCCGGGTCGGAGCTGCTGCTGCTCGCGGTCGCCGGCCAGCTCGAGATGGCAGCGCCGTGGTCGCGGCACGCACCGGGCTGGCCGCGCGTCACGAGCCGAACGGGCGGGCCGACATCAGCACAGTGATCGCGGCGAAGGCCAGCAGGACCAGGGCGCCCGCGCCGGTGATCCGGCCGGCGATCGCGTCGAGTCGCTCCTTCGTACGCATGTCCTCACTGGAGGGGGCGAGCTGGGTCGCTTCGTCGCCTGCCGCCACCGGCCGGCCACCGACCACGCCCTCCTCGACCATCCGGGCCGCCTTACGCAGGGCCGGGATCGCGTAGAAGTAGATCAACGCGAGCGCGAGCACGTAGAGCGTTATCGATATGATCACCCATGGGGTACCGAAGTCGTAGCGATCCGAGGCGATCAGCGCGAGGACGCCGAGCCCGGCGACCACCAGCGAGCCGGCGCCGAAGAAGGCCATCTGTTTGGCCGCCGAGCGCACCCCGTCGGCGCTGCGCCGGCCGATCGCGCGGCGGGCGGCGAACGGCGCGAACACGAGCGGCCCGATCAGCAATACGGCGAAGAGCACGTGGACCGCGTTCAGGAACGTCTCCACACCCGGATGCTAGAGGGGCGCGGCGGGCCGCCGGAACCATACGCGCCGAACGCGCCATCGGCCGCGGATGATGGCACGATCGGGGCATGACGGACCTGGTCAGCCTCGAGGACGTACGCGCCGCGCGGGACCTCATCGCGGGAGTCGTCCGCGACACCCCCATCGAACCAAACCGCCCGCTGACCGCGAAGCTGGGCGGACCGGCATGGCTCAAATGTGAGAACCTGCAACGCGCCGGCTCGTTCAAGGTCCGCGGCGCGTACGTGCGGATCGCCCGGCTGTCCGCCGAGGAGCGCGCCCGCGGCGTGGTGGCGGCCAGCGCCGGAAACCACGCCCAGGGCGTCGCGCTCGCCGCGGATCTGCTGGGCACGAGCGCGACGGTCTTCATGCCGGCGGGCGCTCCGCTGCCGAAGGTCGCGGCGACCAAGGGGTACGGCGCTCACGTCGAGTTCGCGGGCGACACGGTGGACGACGCGCTGATCGCGGCGCAGGAGTTCGCCGAGCGTACCGGGGGCGTCTTCATCCATCCCTTCGATCATCCGGATGTGATCGCCGGCCAGGGCACGGTCGCCTTGGAGATCCTCGAACGGCTGCCGGAGACCAAGACGATCATCACGGGTATCGGCGGCGGAGGGCTCGTCTCCGGCATCGCCGCGGCGGCGAAGGCGCTGCGGCCGGACGTCCGCGTGATCGGCGTCCAGGCGGCGGGCGCCGCCGCGTACCCGCACTCACTGCGGGCCGGGCGTCCGGTCCGGCTGCAGGGCTACTCGACGATCGCGGACGGCATCGCGGTCGGCTGCCCCGGCGATCTCACGTTCGCGCACGTCAGCAAGCTGGTTGACGACGTGGTCACGGTCAGCGACGAGGACATCTCGCGGGCGCTGCTGATGCTCCTCGAGCGCGGCAAGCTGGTCGTGGAGCCGGCCGGCTCGGTGGGCGTCGCGGCGCTGCTCTCCGGTGCCGTGCAGCCGGAGCCGCCGGTGGTCGCCGTGCTATCCGGCGGCAACATCGACCCGTTGCTGTTGCTGCGGGTGATCGAGCACGGGCTCGCCGCGGCCGGCCGGTATCTGCGGGTCACGGTGCGGTGCGGTGACCGGCCCGGCCAGCTGGCCCGGCTGCTCGGCGAGATCGCCGCGCAGAAGGCGAACGTGCTCGACGTGGAGCACCAGCGGCACGACCCGCGGCTCCGGCTGGGTGAGGTCGAGGTCGCGCTGTCGGTGGAGACCCGCGGGGCGGAGCACTCGGATCGCCTGGTCAGCGCGTTGCGCGCCGCGGGGTACGCGGTCTCGTTCGCGCCCGCCGGCCGCTAACCCGCGCGCCCGCTATCTGCCGGCGCGGGCCCCGCGCCCGCCTGCGTGGCCCCGCGCCCGCCTGCGTCGATCATGGCCTCTCGCGTGGATCATGGAGTTGTTGTCGTGGATCAGAGATCGAACAACGACAACAGGCCCATGATCGACGGCGAATGGCGGCGCGCTAGCTCGCGAACGGTTCGAACCTGACCACGGTGACCTTGATGTCGGCGCCGCTCGGCGCGGTGTAGGTCACCGTCTGGCCGGTCCGGGCGCCGAGGATCGCCTGGCCGAGGGCGGACTCCGGGCTGTACACCGTTAGATCCGTGGTGGCTGCGATCTCCCGCGAGCCGAGCAGGAACGTCTCGGTGTCGTTCGTGTCGTCGTCAAAGTGGATCGTCACGACGGTCCCGGCGGCGACGGCTTCGGTCGTCGCAGGCTCGCCGACCCGCGCAGTACGCAGCAGCTCCTGGAGGTACCGGATGCGTGCCTCCTGCTTGCCCTGCTCCTCCTTGGCGGCGTGGTAGCCGCCGTTCTCGCGAAGGTCGCCCTCCTCGCGGCGTGCGTTGATCTCCGCTGCGATGACGGAGCGGTGCGCGATGAGCCGCTCGAGCTCGGCCTTCAGACGGTCGTACGCGTCCTGAGACAGCCAGGTGGTGGTCGCCTCGCGGTCGTTGGTGGACACTGACGATCTCCTCGAGTGGGGCATTGGGGCGAACAGAGTCGAACTACCAACTTACCAGTGGATTCCCAGACGGTGCCTTGATCATCTTGTCGCGCGGCACCGGATTACCTCGCCTATGATCGGCCGGGCGCTGGTCGCCAGGCGGTACGAGGTCTGCGCTCGCTCCTGGCCCGGCGGAGCCGTGACCTTCACCTCGGCGTGACCCACCTCGGCCCCGTCCCGTGACCGCGCGCGGACGAGGCACACCGCCGAGCCACCCGACGGAACGGTGACGCGAAAGTCGATTACGACCTGCGAGTCCGTTATATCGGTAAAGCGGACCACCTGAGCGCGGTACATCGGATCGCCGTACACCCGGTAGAGCCGAACGGCCACCGCCAACGCCGCAATGATCACGACGCCGGCCAGCACGACCCCTATCCACCGCCGGCCACTCGCCGGTGCGCGGCGCCTGCCGTACCGGCCCGGCGGGAATGTTGCGGCGGTCACCACGGCTCTTTCCTGTCGGTGGCATCGGCCAGAATGGGTAGATCCATCTTGGCAGCAGGCACGCGCATTCGATGAAGGAGACCCCGTTGGCGGAGCGGCTTCGCTTGATGGCTGTCCACGCGCACCCCGACGACGAGTCCAGCAAGGGCGCGGCGACGATGGCGCGATATGCCGACGAGGGCGTCGATGTGTTGGTCGTGACATGCACCGGCGGTGAGCGCGGCAGTGTGCTCAACCCGAAGCTGGACCGCCCCGACGTCTGGGAAAACATCGGCGAGATCCGGCGGGCCGAGATGGCCGCGGCGCGGGCGATTCTCGGCGTCGATCAGGAATGGCTGGGCTTCGTCGACTCCGGCCTGCCGGAGGGCGACCCCCTCCCGCCGCTGCCCGACGGGTGCTTCGCCCTGCAGAACGTGCAGGCGGCGGCCGGTCCGCTGGTCCGGCTGATGCGGGAGTTTCGCCCGCATGTGGTCCTCACGTACGACGAGGACGGTGGCTACCCGCACCCCGACCACATCATGTGCCACAAGATCAGCGTGGTGGCGTTCGACGCCGCCGGCGATGAGGAGCAGTTCCCGGAGGAGGGCCTGTCGTGGCAGCCGCTCAAGCTGTACTACCACCTGACATCAACGAAGGCCAGGTTCACGGCGCTGCATGAGGGCATGCTCGCCGCGGGCCTCGAGTCGCCGTACGGAGAGATGCTTGAGCGCTGGGACGACGACGAGCATGACCAGGGCGACCGCATCACGACCCAGGTGGAGTGCGCCGCCTACTTCCAAGTGCGCGACGACGCCTTGCGGGCGCACGCCACCCAGGTCGACCCGGACGGCTGGTGGTTTCGGGCGCCGCTCGAGGTCCAGCAACGTGTGTGGCCGACCGAGGACTTCGAGCTGGCGCGCTCGCTGGTCGACACCTCACCGCCGGAAGACGACCTGTTCGCGGGAGTCCGAGACTCCGTCTACGCCCGGTAAGGCGGTACGGTGGTAATCGTGCTGAGCGTGATCGACGTGCTCGCGGAGAACAACTTCGGCGACAACCGCGGCGACGGGCTGGCCGGCCCAATGGGCCTGTTCGTCATCGTCGTCCTCGCGATCGCGACCGTCCTGCTGATCCGAAGTATGAATTCGCGGCTGCGACGCCTCTCTGATCGATTCCCCAAGCAGGAGAATGCGGACGCGACAACCGCCGATCCGGACAACGGGTCGATCACTGACCGTCGATCGTGATTCTGCGGGTCTATTCGGCTAAATCGACCGGCCGCCCCCTGTTGCGGCAAACCGGTTTGGCTTAGCCTTCCGCCGGGGGCTGATATTCCCCGACCCGTCCGTGGAAGGGGGCGCCAGCACATGAAGCCATACCTCGGCGCCGCCGACGGGTCCACCAACCCCCGGGGCCGCCCATGACCGACGTCCCCCGCCGGGAGAGGTTGGCCGACGCGTGGCAGCGGTGTGCCAGGGCGACGGGTGTCTCTGGGGCGTGCCCACGGCTGCTGCTGGTCACCGCCGCCGTCGCTCTGCTCGCCGCCGGCACGGTCGTCGTCGGCCTGCTGTGGCCCGCGAGGTCTGTGGATGTCGGCGGCCCACCGCTGGCTGTCAGGTTCGTGATCGTCGCCGGCCTGGCGGCGCTCGCCCAGCTCGCGCGGCTGCGGCTGAAGGTCGGCTCCGGCATGGTCAGCGTGGCCTGGGGCGAGGCCGCGGTGATTGTCGGCCTGTATCTGGTGCCGGCCGGTTGGCTGCCCGCGGCAGAGGCGCTGGGTGCGCTGGTCGCGTTGTTGCTCCTGTCGAAGTTCGCGGAGCGGCGGAACCCGTTCGAGACGGTACGCGGCGTCGCGTCACTCACGCTCGCGGCGGCGAGCGCCGCCGCCGTGACCGCTGCCATTAGCGATCCGTTTGGGAGCCCACTCACCCCGTCCCTGGCGTTCGCGCTCGTCCTCGGCTGCGTGCTGTACCTCGGCGTCACCACGGGGCTGGTCGCCCTCGGAGTGTCGCTGCGCTACCCGATGCCATTCCTGTCCGGGCTCGCGCGCACGCTGCACGCCAAACTGCTGATGTTCGTGGGCAACGTCGGCATCGGGCTTCTGATCATCGTCATGCTCGAGTCGGACGCCCGATGGCTGGTGCTGCTCCCGCCCGTCCTGTGGCTGCTGCAGCAGACGTACGGGCAGCGGCTGCGCGCCGACGAGGAGCGCCGTTCGTGGCAGGCGTTCGCGCAGGCCACCCGCGCGCTGAACCAGCTCGACGAGCGGGGCGTCGCGGCGGCGGGTCTGCACGGCGCCTTCGCGCTCTTCGCGGTGTCCGAGGCGGAGATCGAGGTGGTCCGGGCGGACGGCGCTCCGCGCCGATACGCCGCGGCCGCCGGCGGCGACGTCGTCGAGCGCGATGCACCCCGGCCGATGGAGGGACCAGAGGCTGCGACGCGGCCGCTCACCGTCGGCGACGTGCGGGTCGGCCAGCTGCGCGTGCGGTTCGAACAGCCACCGGGCGACCGGGACCAGGTCGCGCTCTCCGCTTTCGCCGATGCGCTCAGCGCCGCCCTGCACGACGCCGCCACGCACCGGGAGCTACGGATCATGGCGGCCCGCTCGTCGTACGACGCCGTCCACGACCCGCTGACCGGCCTGATCAACCGGGCCGCGCTGCTCGCCCGCGGCGACTCGGCCCTGCGCATGCTCGACCGGGAGCATCCGGTGGCGCTGCTGCTGCTGGACATCGACCACTTCAAGGAGGTCAACGACACTCTCGGCCACGCCGCGGGCGACGAGCTACTGCAGGTCATCGCCGCGCGGCTCGGGGCACTGGGCAAGCCGGGTGAGTTGCTGTCACGACTGGGTGGCGACGAGTTCGCGCTGCTCATAACGTCGCTGTCGCCGGTGGGCGAGCAGACCGCGCTGGGTACGCGCCAATCGACGCTCCGGCAGGCCCTGCGGCGCGCCCGACAGATCGTCGACCACCTCGCGGCGCCGACCGAGATCGCCGGCGTACAGCTGTCGGTGGAGGCGTCGGTCGGCGTGGCGGTGGCACGTGCGGGGGCGGCCGAGATGACCGAGCTGCTACGGCGGGCGGACATCGCGATGTACCAGGCCAAGGACGGGGGTGGCAGCGTGGCCTGGTACGACACCGAGCGGGACGCCGCCAGCACCGACCAGCTGGCCCTGCTCGCCGAGATGCGCGAGGCCCTCGCCGTCGACGACCAGCTCGACGTCGTCCTGCAGCCGGCGGTCGACCTGGTCACCGGCGCCCCGACCGGGGTCGAGGCGCTGATCCGATGGCGCCATCCCCGACGCGGCGTGCTCGCACCGGTCGACTTCGTGCGGACGGTCGAGGGCAGCGAGCTGCTGGCGCCCTTCACGCGGTACGTCGTCGACCGGGCGCTCGGGGTCGCGGCGGAGTGGGCGGCGCATGGGCTGCAGATACCGATCGCCGTGAACCTGTCCGCGCGCAGCCTGCTGGATCCGCGGCTGCCGGCGGACGTCGCCGAGCTGCTGCGCCGGCATCGGATTCCGCCGAGCGGTCTGGTCCTTGAGATCACCGAGACGGTCGTGATGAGCGAGCTCGACGTCATCGACGAGGTGCTCGCCGGGCTGCGCGCCGTGGGTGTCCAGCTGGCCGTCGACGACTTCGGCACCGGCTTCTCGTCGTTGACCTTCCTGACCCGGATCACCGTGGACGAGCTCAAGGTCGACCGGGAGTTCGTGGCGAAGATGGTCCACTCGGCGGAGGCCGCCGCCATCGTGCGAACCACCGTAGACCTGGGTCGCGAGCTTGGCCTGCGGGTCGTGGCCGAGGGCGTCGAGACCGCCGACCAACGAGATGCGCTCACCGCACTCGGATGCCGGGCGGCGCAGGGCTTCCACTTCTTCAAGCCGATGCCGCCCGACCGGATCACCGGGGTCCTGCGTACGCTGCTGGCCGCTCAACCCAACGTCTTCCCGCTCCGGGCCGACGGCGCCTCCTGATCAGGGCCACATTCCGCGCCCGTGAGAGGGTGGACGGGTGAACCGGCTCGCCGAGGCGACTTCGCCGTACCTGCTCCAGCACGCCGAGAACCCGGTCGATTGGTGGCCGTGGTCGGACGCCGCGTTCGAGGAGGCCCGACGCCGCGACGTGCCCGTCCTGATATCCGTCGGATACGCCGCCTGCCATTGGTGCCATGTGATGGCGCACGAGTCGTTCGAGAACGAGGCCATCGCGAGGCTCATCAACGACGACTACGTGGCTGTCAAGGTGGACCGCGAGGAGCGCCCGGACGTCGACGCGGTGTACATGACCGCGACGCAGGCGATGACCGGCCAGGGCGGGTGGCCGATGACCGTGTTCGCCACGCCGGACGGGGAGCCGTTCTTCTGCGGCACCTACTTCCCCCGGCCGGACTTCGCGCGGCTGCTGCGGTCGGTCGGCACCGCCTGGCGCGAGCAGCGCGACGCGGTTCTGCGGCAGGGCGCCGCGGTGGTGCAGGCGATCGGTGGAGCCCAGCCGATCAGTGGTCCCGGCGCACCACTCACCGCGGAGGACCTCGACTCCGCCGAAGACCAACTGTCCACTGAGTACGACAGGGTCCACGGCGGATTCGGCGGCGCGCCGAAGTTTCCGCCGCACATGACGCTGCTGTTCCTGCTGCGGCACCACCAGCGGACCGGGTCGCCGCGGAGCCTGGAGATGGTTCGGCACACGTGCGAGGCGATGGCCCGCGGCGGGCTGTATGACCACCTCGCGGGCGGGTTCGCGCGGTACTCCGTCGACGCGACCTGGACGGTCCCGCATTTCGAGAAGATGTTGTACGACAACGCGTTGCTCCTGCGGGCGTACGCCCAGCTGTGGCGGTTGACCGGCGATCGGCTGGCCGAGCGGGTCGTGCGCGAGACCGTGGCCTTCCTGCTCGACGCGATGTGGCGGGAGCCCGGGGGGTTCGCCTCGGCCCTCGACGCGGACACCGACGGCGTGGAGGGGCTCACCTACGTCTGGACACCCGCGCAGTTGCGCGACGTGCTCGGCGACGCGGACGGGCGCTGGGCCGCCGACCTGTTCGGGGTCACCGACGAGGGCACGTTCGAGTCGGGCACCAGCGTGCTGCGGCTCGCCCGGGACGTCGACGACGCCGACGCGGACGTCCGCGACCGTTGGCTGGACGTCCGGCGGCGACTGCACGCAGCCCGGATCGAGCGGCCACAGCCGGCCAGTGATGACAAGGTGGTGGCGGCGTGGAACGGGTTGGCCGTGGCCGCGCTCGCCGAGGTGGCTCAGATCTCCCGCCACGTCCATCCCGCCGAAGAGCTCGCCGCGTCCGCCGCGGACGCGGCGGTGCGCGCCGCCGGCTACCTCGCCGACCGGCACCTCCTAGCCGGGCGGTTGCGGCGGGTGTCCCGCGACGGCGAGGTCGGGCGGCCGGCCGGGGTGCTGGACGACTACGGCTGCGTCGCCGAGGCGTTCTGCGCGGTGCACCAGCTGACCGGCGAGGGGCGGTGGCTCGAGCTGGCCGGGGGGCTGCTGGACACCGCCCTAGCCCGGTTCCGGCGGGAGGATGGCGGGTTCTACGACACGGCGGACGACGCCGAGCGGCTCGTCACGCGGCCCGCCGACCCCACGGACAACGCGACCCCGTCGGGGTTGTCGGCGGTCGCCGCGGCGCTGACGGCGTACGCGGCGCTGACGGGCGAGACCCGCTACCGCGAGGCCGCCGACCGGGCGCTGGCGACGATCGCGCGGATCGTCTCTCGGCATGCCCGGTTCGCCGGGTACGCCGCCGCGGTCGGCGAGGCGCTGCTCTCCGGCCCGTACGAGATCGCGATCGCGACGGACGATTGGGAAGGCGAGCTGGTCGCGGCGGCGCACCGGCTGGCGCCACCCGGCGCGGTGATCGTCGTTGGAGGCCCGGACCGGCCCGGTGTGCCGCTGCTACGGGACCGTCCGATGCTCGGCGGCCGGCCCGCCGCGTACCTCTGCCGGGGTTTCGTCTGCGACCGGCCGGTGACGTCGTCGGCCGATCTGGCTGCGGCGCTCGCCGGGCGGCGCTGACCGGTCGGCCGTGGCACCTTCACGTGTAGCGGTGTAAGCATGTAATCACCGCACCACGAGGAGGACACATGGGCAGGCACGCACCGTGGTTCGAGGGCGCCGGTTGGGGCCGCCCCGGCTCCCGCACCGAACCACCACCCGCCGCCGACGCCGCGGCATGGATCACCGGACTGCTTCCCGACGACTGGTTCATCGGGCCGCCAGAGGTCGTCGTCGACCGGGACGAGATCGTTATCTTCGGCCCGCTCGCCGAGCCGACGCTCGCGGAGGACGCGGCCGACGCGGACCGGGCCGCGGCCGAGTCCGGCCGCATCGCCCGGTTCCGGGAGAGCACACGAGAGCAGCGCATCCGGTACGCGCAGCAGATCGAGCACCGCTACCGGCGCAAGGTCGCCTGGGGGGCGGTCTGCGGGCAGACCCGCGAGCTGTTCACGAACCTGTCCGCTCCGGTCATGACGCGGCTGCGCCAACCCGAGCGTCGGGTGCTCGACACCCTCGTCGACGCCGGGGTGGCCCGATCGCGGTCGGACGCGCTCGCGTGGTGCGTCCGGCTCGTCGGCGAGCACGCCCAGCAGTGGCTCGGCGAGCTGCGGGACGCGATGGGAGCGGTCGACGAGCTCCGCCGGCGCGGCCCCGCGACCTGACCGCGGGCACACCGTCCCACTCGATCGGCGGTGGGGGCGCCTCCCCGTCGCAACCTCGCATAGGTTGGTGCGTACGGAACGTCCGGACACCACATCCCGTGCGAGGTTGTGACGGGGGCGGCGACCCGGACGCGTTGGTGGGCCGTCCTCTGGGTCGGCCAACTGATCGGGAGGGCCGGCTGACATGCCTCACGAGTTTGAGGTGCGCGAGGTCATCGCGCTCGAGGCGACGCCCGAGCAGGTCTGGGAGGCGATCGCCACCGGCCCCGGCCTGGACTCCTGGTTCATGGGAGCCAACGAGATCGAGCCGGGCGAGGGCGGCCGGATGCGGATGACGGTGGCCGGCCAGACGTCCGAGGCGACCATCACCACGTGGGACCCGCCCAACCGCCTCGCTTACCGGGGGGACGAGAACCCGGATGGGACGTTCATGGCGTTCGAGTACATCGTGGAGGGTCGCGCGGGCGGCACCGCTGTGCTCCGGCTCGTGCACAGCGGCTTCCTCGGCGACGACTGGCAGGAGGAGTACGACGCGCTGAGCGTGGGCGACGGCATGTACCTGCGCAAGCTCGCGGCCTACCTGCGGCACTTTCCGGGGGCCGCGGCGTACCACATGTTCCTTCCGGGTCGAGCGGTGGCCGACGCCGCGGCGGTGTGGACGGCGTTCAAGGACGCGTTGGGTCTGACCGGGACGGTCACCGCCGGCGACAAGGTGCGGCTCGCGGTGGACGGGCTCGAGCCGACGGATGGGGTCGTAGAGTTCGTGCACCACCCGAGCTTCCTCGGCGTGCGCACTGGGGATGGTCTGTACATGTTCGTGTACGGCCGGGACGTCGTGGTGGTGGAGTACCACGACTTCACGGAGGACGTCGACGGTCCGGCGATCGAGCGTGCCTGGCGGACCTGGCTGTCGAGGTCGTTCGCGGACTAGCGGTCGCCGCGGACGTCCTCGGGCAGCGCGTCGAACCAGGCGAGCACCGCCCGCTCGTACGCGATGCCGAACTCCAACGTCGCCGCGCTGTACGGGTCGGCGGTCGCCGGCCCGGTGCGGTCGCGCTCGTACCCGGCGAGCCGCTCCGCGTGAACGGTTCGGTGCCGGGCGACGAACGTCGCCAACCGCTCGGCGTCGACGTGCCGGCCGAAGAGCACCGTGAGCAGCAGCGGGAAGCGGATCGTCTCCGGACCCGGCTCGCGGTCGACCCAGGCGGCGAACGCGGCGCGGCCCGCGGGCGTGATCGTGTACGGCCGCCGGTCGCGGCGACCGCGCTCACCGGCCTCGACGAGACCGGCGTCCGCCATCGCGGCGAGCTCGCGGTACACCTGGCTCTGCGTCAGCGACCAGAAGTCGCCGATCCGCCGCTCGGCCACGGCCACCAGGTCCCAGCCGGTCAGCGGTCCGTCGTGCAGGAAACCCAACAGCGAGGCCGCGGTCGCGTTGAGCGGATGCGCGCCCATGACGTCTCATTGTGTCAGGTCACGCGTTGGCCACTATTCTGGCGCGCGATGGATACCCGTACCGGTCTGCCCGTTGTCGGGATGGTGGGCGGCGGTCAGCTGGCCCGGATGACCCATCAGGCCGCGATCGCCCTCGGCCAGTCGCTGCGGGTGCTGGCCGCGACGGCCGATGACGGCGCGGCACTGGTCGCCGCGGACGTGCAGCTCGGCGGCCACACCGACATCGACGCGCTGCTCGCGTTCGCCAAGGGCTGCGACGTGGTCACGTTCGACCACGAGCACGTGCCCGGCGAGCACATCCGCGCCCTGGCCGCGGCCGGCGTCACGGTCCATCCGAACGCGGACGCGCTGCGGTACGCGCAGGACAAACGCGCGATGCGGGAACGCCTCGGTGCGGTGGGTGTGCCGGTGCCGCGTTGGCGACCGGTCACCGACGCGACCGACATCGCGGCGTTCGGGACCGAGATGGGGTGGCCGGTGGTCGCCAAATCGGTTCGCGGGGGGTACGACGGCCGGGGCGTCTGGATGCTCTCCGGCCCGGGCGACGCCGAGCGACTGGTGGCCGCCGGCGCGCAGCTCATCGTCGAGGAGCGGGTTCCGTTGCGCCGGGAGCTGGCCGCGCTCGTGGCGCGCTCACCGTTCGGCCAGGTCGCCGCGTACCCGGTCGTCGAGACCGTGCAGCGCGATGGCATCTGCGTGGAGGTGCTCGCGCCCGCGCCCAGCCTCGCCGCGGCGGACGCGGTCACCGCGGAGCGGATGGCCATCGAGATCGCGACCGAGCTCGGCGTGGTCGGGCTGCTCGCCGTCGAGCTGTTCGACACCGCCGACGGCGTCATCGTCAACGAGCTTGCGATGCGTCCTCACAACTCCGGGCACTGGACCATCGAGGGCGCCCGGACCTCCCAGTTCGAGCAGCACTTGCGGGCGGTGCTGGACTACCCGATGGGCGACACCGCCCCGACCGCGCCGGCCGTCGCGATGGCCAACGTGCTCGGCGGGCCACCAGGCGGGATCTCGATAGACGAGCGCTTGCACCACCTGTTCGCCGCCGATCCCGGAATCAAGGTCCACCTGTACGGCAAGCAGGTCCGGCCAGGGCGGAAGATCGGTCACGTGACGGCCCTCGGTACGGACCTGACGGAGGTACGGGCGCGTGCCGCGCGCGCCGCCCGCTGGCTGCGCGAGGGCGTGTGATGTGACGGCGATCGTCGGTGTGATCATGGGAAGCGACTCGGACTGGCCGACGATGCGGGCGGCGGCAGAGGCGCTCGACGAGTTCGGCGTCGAGCATGAGGTCCGGGTCGTGTCGGCGCACCGCACGCCGCACGGCATGTTGGAGTACGCCGCTCGGGCCGCCGACCGCGGGGTGAGGGTGATCATCGCGGGCGCGGGTGGCGCCGCCCACCTACCGGGCATGATCGCCTCCGCGACCCCGCTGCCGGTGATCGGCGTGCCGGTGCCACTGCGGCACCTCGACGGGATGGACTCGCTGCTGTCGATCGTGCAGATGCCCGCCGGCGTACCGGTGGCGACCGTGTCGATCGGCGGGTCGCGCAACGCCGGCCTGTTGGCCGTACGCATCCTCGCCGCCGCAGACGCCGAGCTGCGCGACCGGATGGTCGGCTACCAGCGGGAGCTGGTGCAAATGGTCGCCGAGAAGGACGCGGCGCTGCGCGACCGTATCGCCGGGGACGGGGGCCCTACCGCATCGTCCTGACCGCGCGGAGCCGCTCCTGGGTGCGCCGGCGGCTCTCGTTCGTGGCGCCCAGGATCAACAGGGTCAGGCCGACCGGGACGAGCATCAGCCACGGCCCGCCGAGCGTGGCGGCGTAGTGCAGCGCGGAGATGGTGGTGACGACACTGCCGACGATGACGGGCGCCTGCTGGCGGCGCGTCGAGCCGAGGATCAACACCCCGACCGCGCCGAGGGTCAGCAGAGCCTCGCGCAGCCCGGACGTCGTCGTCGTGATCACGATGACGGTGGTCGGCAGGAACGCGGCGACCAGCGCCGGACCGAACGCCGTCCAGCTGTTGAGGTCCGGCCGCCAACGCAGCTCCAGCAGGCCCACGATCAGCGAGACCGTCGCGAAAGGCAGGGTGTACGCCTCGGTCAGCGCCACGCTCGAGATCTGCATCAGGATCCACCAGGCCACGACCTCGCAGCCGGCCGCGAGCCAGGTCAGGGCGCGCCGCTCGCCGGCCCGCCGACCGGGACGGGCCGCGGCCACGCCCAGCACCGCGCCCCACCCGGCGAGCAGCGCGGCGAGGTGCGGCGGCGAGTTGTACGCGAGCGCGAGCGCGAGCAGCGCCGCGGCGTAGCCACTCCACTCGACGGTCGCCGCCTCGCGGAACGCCTCGGGCCGGCGCAGCCGTGGCAGGGTGGCCGACACGACGAGCAGCACCGCGCCCACCGACAACACGCCGAACGCCGACCAGCGTGGCTCCAGCCCGGCCACGAGCCCGGCGGTGAGCGCGAAGCACTGAGCGGACACGGACGCGAACAGCCAGCCGAGAATGCGAGACAGGGAGGTACGCCCTCCGAGCGCCGCGGTGGCGCCGACCGCCACGGCGCCACCGAGCGTGAACAGCGTCATCGAGCGCGTGCTGAGGCTGCCCTCGAGGCCGGCGCCGCCGGCGGCCAGCCCGATCACGAAGACGAGCACGCGGGTGGCGCGCAAGGTTCGCGCCCGCTCATGCTCCGGCGGCGGGGGCGTGAGGGCGATGCCGAGCATCGAGAACGTGAACACCGCCAGCGCGGCGAGCGTGGCCGCAGGCCATGCCGCGCCCATCGCGATCGGGGTGATGAGCACCGTGATGGCGGCGCCCGGCAGCACGACCGGCACGGCCTGGATCCCCCTGCCGGCACCGAAGCCCAGCGCGGCCAGCGCCGCGGCCACAGTCAGCAGCAGGGCCGTGACCACCCCGGTCGGGTCCACCGGCCGGTCCGCGACCGCGGCCAACTCCGGCGGGGGCCCCTGCCAGATGCGGTCGAGCGTCTGGAGCGGATCGACCAACGCGGCGCGCAGCAGCGGCGCGATCGCCACGATCGCCATGGCCGCGGGTGGAATCGCGACCACGAGGGCGCCGACCGCGGGGCTGATCGCCCAGCGGCCGCGCGGCGGCACCGGGGTCGTCCGGATGCGGTCGCCGATGCCGAGCGACCAGTGGCGCACCGAACGGGCCACGCCGGGCTGTGGGGTCGCGCCGCGCAGCAGCTCCGCCACGACGCCGAGGAGGGCGGCCGCCGCCGCGTAAACGCCCATCCGCTGCGCGGTGGGCACGGCCGCGACGGCGATTGCGGTGGAACCGCCGGCGATGCCGATCGTGGCGTACGGCAGGTACTGGGCGATCAGCCGACGGCTCACCGCGACCACGGCCAACCCGAGACAGCTGCCGGCGAGGGCGGCCGCCAGCCGTATCCCGACCGGGTACCGAAGCGAGGCCGTGAACGCCGCGAGGGCGCCGGGCAGCGCCAGCAGCGCTACGCCGAGCGCGGCGCCGCCGATCTGCGTCAGGTGCAGCGGCATCCCGGGGGCGTCCGGCGTGGTGGCGCCGTCCGGGTTCGGCGGCAACGGCGGCAGCGACACGGCCCGGGCGAGCCCGGCGATGACGGCGCCGAGCAACGCGACAACGCCGAGCGCGGCCGCGGTCGTCCCCGGCCGGACCAGGCTGGCGCCCATGGTGTACAGGGCGACCGCGCCGGCGAGGATGGCGCGGGTGCGCGCGGCCCGTGGATCGAGGGTGGCGACGCTCGTGACGCCGTAGCCGGTCGCGACCGCACAGCCGACGAGCAGCGGAGACCACCAGGGCAGTCCGAGCCCCACGGGCGTGCCGATCGTAGCGAGCCCGACGCAGGCGGCGCTCACGTCGTACCCCACCGGGGGCGGCAGGACGACGGCGGCGGCCGCGGCCAGCAGCGCGAGGGCGACCGGGGCCTGCCACCCGACGCCGCCGGTCGGCCAGCGGGACAGGTCGGCCGACCAGACCGGGCCCGGAATCGCAAGCACCCGGACACCGCCAGTGAGCGCCCGGTAGCCGGCGAACGCCATCAGCACCGCGCCGCTCGCGGCCACGCCGAGGATCGGTCCGCGGCGCCAATGCGCGGGCATCGCCCGGACGCCCAGCGCGACCGCGAGCACCAGCATCGAGGTCACCGCGAGCTCGCTACCGGGCAGCGCGATGGCGGCGATCCGCGCGAGCGTGGCTGCGATCCCCGCGGTCACGACCGCGGCGGCGACGTCGGGCCCGTCGAGCATGCGGTCCGCGCGGCGGCCGGCGTCGATCGTCGGTGCGAGGAACAGCAGCAGCGCGCCGATGAGGAGCAGCACGGCCACCGACGCGTCCGCCGGGCGGGCGCCCGGTGCGCCGATCGCCGCCGCGGTCACCGCTAAGGTGCCGAGCCCGACGCCCAACGCCAGTGGCGTTGCCAGCCGGCGGCGCGCAACCTGAGTCACCGCGGCGTACCCGAGGGTGACGCAGACCGCGAGGAAGCTGGCGGCCAGCACGGCGGTCGTCGCCGCGCCGCGCTGGTCGGGCGTGAGCTGCGCGCCGTACGGCACGAGCGACGCGACGGTGGCCGCCACGGCGCCGGGCAACGCGAACGCCGCGCCCCCGGCGGCCCACTCGCGGACCGGGTCGAGGCCGGGTTCGACGAGGCGTGACCGGAGTGGCCGGGGCACGCCGTGGCGCTCCGGAGAGATGCCGGAATCGCCGCCGGCGCGGTGCGGGGCGAGCGCGATCAAGGAGCCGCCGAGGGTCAGCGCCGTGAGCACGCCCGCGGTCAGCCCTGGCCGGGCCGCCGCGGCGCCGGCTGCGACGAGGCCCACCGTGCCGGCCGCCGCGGCGTACACCTGCGCGATCCGGCGCGTCGGTGCGGCCAGGCCGACCACGCCGAGCGCGATCGCGGCGGTCACGAGCAGCCATGGCGTCGTCGACCAGCTCAGCGCCAGCGAGGCGGGGGCCGCGAGCGCGGTCAGTGCCGCGCCGCCCACGGCCGATTCATGCCGCACCGCCGGCGGCAGCGCGAGGACCGCGGCGATTGTCAACAGCAACGCGCTGAAAACCAGCTGCCAGCCGGCCGGGCCGACCGCGACGTGGAGGCGTTCGGCGTAGCCGCTCAGGTCGGCGTTCCACGGCGGGAGCGCCGCGCGCACCGGGGCGACCGCCGCGCGCACGACATTGCCGGCCACCACGACGCCGAGCGCGATCAGCGCGCAGGTGTACGCGATCTGCGGCCCGAGCCGGTCCCTCTTCGGTAGCACGCGTACGCCCAGACCCGTCACCGCGACCACCGCGCAGATGACGAACATCGCGCGGCCGGGCAGGGCAACCGCGGCGACCCGACCCGCGGCTGCGATGATCGAGAGTGTCATGAGGCCGGCGGCCACGTGCCGCAGCGGGCGCTGGCGCAAGGCCAGCGCACCGACGAGGCCGATCGCGCTCGCGAGCAGCAGCGCCGCGCCGGCCCGGGCGGCCGCCGGCACGGAGGAGGAGTCGGCGACCGCCACCACCCCGTAGGCGAGGGCGGCGCCGACCGCCGCGCCGTGCAGCAGCCACGTCAGCTCACGCAGCCAGAACACCGATACGGGTGCGGCCCCGGTCGGGCGGCGGCCGATCGGCAACGGCCGGATCTGGGTGCCCAGGGCTCGCCCGACCACGAGGTTCTGGGCGGCGACGGCGGACATGGCCACGGCCCAGCCGGCCGGGTGGCCGGAGATCCACTCGTACGCTAGCAGCGGCACAACGGGCTGCAGCGCCAGCACCGTGGCGTACCGAGGGACGCTCATCCCGGTCGCGCCGGTGTACACCGCCGAGATGACCGCCGTGGCGGCGAACACTGTGCCGGCGAAGAGCGTCCCCTTCGGCGAGACGTCCTGGACCCGGTCGACCGTCCACAACGCGAAGCCGTCGATGGGCAGCAGCGCGATGCCAACCGCGGCGATCGTCTCGGCGGTGGAGGTGAGCCGGCGGGTGGCCACCAGCGGTGGGGCGGCGAGGGCGAGCCCGGTCGCCAGCATGAGGATCGACACCCGGCCGACGTCGTCGGCGTTGATCGCGGCGTACACGACGGCCGCGACGCCGAGCAGCAGCGCGCCGAGACCGAGCAGGAGGTTCTGCACCTCGCGCCACGACGCCTCCGGCCGGATGGCCGGCTCGGCCACGGCCTCGACCACGGGCCGAGGCCGCGAGGGCTCGGCGGTCACGACGCTGGGGGCGGTGTCGGCGGGGGGCTGGCGCGGCACCCGCGGCGTGAAGCGCGGTCCCGTCGGCGTCGGGGTCGGCGTCGCGCCCGGCGTCCGGCGCAGCACGCGCCGCGGCTTCGGCGCCGCCCGCCGTAGCCGCTCCTCCATGGTGTTGGCCAGCAGTGCGCGCTGGTGCATCGCGGCCTGCAGCTCGCGGCTCAGCGTCGTGCGTTCGTTCTGCAGGTCGACGTCGCGAGCGCTCATCTCGGCGATCGCGTGTTCGAGCCGGGCCAGCTCCGAGGGGAACGTCTCCGGTCGCGGCCGGTACGGTTGCCGGCCGCCGGCCGGCTGCGCGGCGTCCTCGGGCGCGCGGTCAGGCGGCCCGGCCTTGTCGCCGTGCTCGGCAGCCATGCCACCCTCCCGACCGCACCACGCCGTTCACTGTGGACTCTCCACACCGAAGCATGCCCAGAGCGGGCCGGGTTTGGCCAGGCCAGCTGCTGGCCGGTCGATCAGGGCCGACCCATGCCCCGATACTCCCAGCCCGCCTGGGTCCACAGCGCCGGATCCAGGCAGTTGCGCCCGTCGATGACCTTACGCCCGGCCGCCAGCGTCGCCAGCGCCACCGGATCGGCGTTTCGGAAGTCTGCCCACTCGGTCAGCACGCAGATCAGATCGGCACCGCGGACCGCGTCGGCCAGCGAGGGCGCGTACGCCACGGTGGGCAGCGCTTCCTGCGCGTTGTCCATGCCCTCCGGGTCGTACACGAACACGTCGGCACCGGCCTTGGCGAGCATCCCGGCGACGGCGAGCGACGGCGCGTCGCGTACGTCGTCGGTGTTCGGCTTGAACGTCGCGCCCAGCACCGCGATCCGGGTCCCGGACAGGTCGGGGCCGGCGGGGCCGTACTTGCGGTCGAGAAGTTCGGCGGCGAGCTGGAGGACGCGGCCGCGGCGGCGCAGGTTAATGAGTTCGACCTCGTGCAGGAAACGCAGAGCCTCCCCGGCGCCGAGCTCCTGTGCCCTCGCCTGGAATGCCCGGATGTCCTTGGGCAGGCAGGCGCCGCCGAACCCGACACCGGCCTGGAGGAAGCGGTTGCCGATCCGGGGGTCGTAGCCGATCGCCCGGGCCAGGTGGGTCACGTCTCCGCCGGCGGCCTCGCAGACCTCGGCCATCGCGTTGATGAAGGAAATCTTGGTGGCGAGGAACGCGTTCGCGGCGTGCTTGACGAGCTCCGCGGTGGCGAAGTCGGTGACTACGACCGGGACCTCGCGGTCCTCGGTGGCGGCGAGGTCGAAGACGCCCTTGTGCGCCGCGTACAGCATCGAGTTGGCCCACTCCGACTTGACGCCGACCACGATGCGGTTCGGCCGCAGCACGTCCTCGACGGCGAAGCCCTCCTGAAGGAACTCGGGGCTCCAGGCGACATCGACCCCCAGCTCCGGGTTGGCGTGCTTGCCCACGAGCTGCTCGACCCACTCGGCGGTGCCCGTAGGCACGGTGGACTTGCCGACGATGAGCGCCCTACGGGTCAGGTGCTGGGCCAGCTTCGTGACCGCGGTCTCCACGTAGGACAGATCCGCGCCCATGCCGTCGGCCCGCTGGGGGGTGCCGACGCAGATGAAGTGCACGTCGCCGAAGTCGGCCGTCTCCTGGTAGTCCGTCGAGAAGCGCAGCCGGCCGGCGGCCAGGTTGCGCCGCAGCAACTCGTCCAGCCCGGGCTCGTGGAACGGCACGCTACCCGCGGCGAGGCTGGCGATCTTGACCTCGTCGATGTCGAAGCCCAGCACGTCGTACCCGAGCTCGGCGAAACAGATCGCGTAGGTCGCGCCCAGGTACCCGGTGCCGAGGAAGGTCAGGCGCGGGCGGGCGGAGCCGGACGGCGGGGTGACCGCAGCGATCGGCGGGTTCGACTGGTTGCTCGGGTAGGGGATCGTCACGCCTCGTCTCCGTTCGCTGACCCGCATCCTTGCACCGCGGTCGGTGGTGGCCGGCGACCCGGCCCCGCTGCCCCATGGCGCGACCGCGACGATAGTCGGTGGTCGCACGCCGGGCCGCAGAGTACCCGATTACCGGCCGGTATCGTCACATCCGCGCGGGCTGGCCGGAAGGGGACGACACGGTGACCGACGTCGAGGTGTACCGGTTGCCGGAGGAGCATGAAGCGGTCCGGCAGGCCGTGCGCGAGGTGTGCGATGCCAAGGTTGCGCCGAGCGCGGCCGAGGCCGACGAGACCGGTGAATTCCCGAAGTTGTCGTACGAGGCGCTGCGCGCCGCCGATTTCCATGCCCCTCACATCCCGATCCAGTATGGCGGCGCGGGCGCGGACCCGCTGGCCACGGCGATCGTCATCGAGGAGGTGGCCCGGGCGTGCGCGTCGACTCGGCACCTGCCCCTCCTGCTCGCCGGCTCGGATGAGCTCAAACAGGGCTATCTGCCACCGGTCGCCTATGCGGAGGCGATGTTCTCGTACTGCGTGTCGGAACCCGAAGCGGGCAGCGACGTCGCGGGGATGACGACTCGGGCGGTCCGCGACGGCGACGAGTACGTGCTCAACGGCGCGAAGCGCTGGATCACGAACGCCGGAGTCTGGCAGTACTACTGCTCCAGGCAGCGGCCTAGCGACCGTCAGAGCGGGCGCGTGGCGTCCGGGTCCGGCGGCGAAACGGGCGCAACGGGCCTTGCCGGCGCGGCGGGCGAAGCGGGCCCGGCGGGTGAAGCCGGGGCGTTGGGCGAAGCGGGCGCTGCCGGCGGAGCGGACGCCGGGGAGGCCGGCGGGTAGCTGCCGGGTGGCGGTGGATGGCCGGCGGGACCAGGCGAATACGGCGCCGGCCGCGGGGGCAGCGGCCGGGTCTCCTCGGCGGCGTCCGTGACGTCCGCACCGGGCCAGGTCGGCTCGTTCGAGGGGTACGCCCGCGGCTTTGGGGCCGCCGCCGGATAGGCGGGCGACATGGGCCGGGCGGCCGGGTACGCCGGCGACGTCGGCGACGTCGGGTACGTCGTGGGGTACGCCGGCGACGTGGGGTACCCCGTGGGGTACGCCGGCGACGTCTGGCCGGCCGTGGGGTACGCCGGCGCGGGGCTTGTCGGCCGGAACCCCGGGATGGACGGCGGGTGCGGGGCATACCGGGGCGTGGAATCCGGCGCGTACGGCGACGTGTCCGACTCGGCCGGGCCGCCGTAGCTGGCGCCGTACGCCGGCGGCTCCACCCGGTCGTACCGCTGCCAACGTCGGGTGCTGACCACCGTCGCGAGAAGCGGCACGCTGAGCAGGACCATGATCGGACCCGCGGCGAGACGCCCCGCGTTGTCGACGCCGAGGACGTCGCGCGGGATCGTGTCGCGCAGTGACGTCGGGTCGACCAGCGCCCAGAACCCGATCGCGAGGAAGGCGAGGCCGGCGATCATCGTGCCGAGCGGTGACAGCCGGCTGATCGTGAGGATGGCGTAGAGCACACCGGCGACGAGCAGGGCGCCGAGCGACAGGACCGCGGGGACGAAGTCCGGGGCGGTCCGGCCGTCGATGGACCTGCTGAACTCGGCCATCCCGATACCGGCGAGCACGTAGATCAGCGGCGCGAAGATCAGCGACAAGACTATGGAGCCGAGATGCCGCATGACGCCCCCCTGCGATTGGTTCTCCTCTCGCACGGTACAGCCCGGTCGCTCGGCGGGGGTCACCCAAACGGGGTGCCGGGGCGGGCGGCTCGGCGAGCCCCCACCCCGGTCTCGGGGTCAGTCGGATCCGGGGCTGCGCGGTGGCGCCGACCACGGCGACGACGCCCCGGCCGCGGGTGGCTGATCCGATCCGTCCGCACCGCTGTTGGCGGCGGCCGTGTGGGCGGGCCGCGTCGGGGCCGGCGGGCCGGGCGTGGTCGCCGGCGCGGACGGCCATGCCGCGGGCGGTGCGGGTGCTTCGTCGGCCCGGGTGGGTACGTCCGGCTCGCCAGCCACGGCCGGTGCGCCGGCGGCCTCGCCGCCCCAGGCCGGCTCGGTGTCCGTGGCGGGCTCGCCGGCCGCACCGGGCTCACCGGCCATGCCGGGCTCGACGCCCTCTTCGGGCTCGGCGTACGCGGGGGGCTCGGCCGCGACCGCGGGTGCGGCGGCAGGCCACGTCCGCCACCGCTGAGCGCTCAGGACTGACATGATCAGCAGTACGCCGATCAGCAGCAGCGTGCCGTTGGTCAGCGGCGTACGCAGCGGGATGGGATCGCCGAACAGCTTCCAGTCGTCCGGAACGCGGTCCCGCACCGCGAACGGATCGGCGAACATGGCGCCGTACACGCCGGCGAGCAGGAGACCCGCGACCAGGGGGCCGAGCGGTGAGATGCGCAGGGTCGCGACGAGACCGAGAACAACTCCCGCCGCGCCCAGGTAGGCGGCGGGTTGGATCAGGTCGACGCTGTCGAAGGTGCCGCGGTCCAACCAGCCCTCGATGGTCTCGGTCGACTGTCCCTGGCCGAACGCGATGAGAAGCCACGTCACGGGCGCGGCGACGACTCCGGCGAGCAAGCTCCATAGATGTCGCATGCGCGCACCGTACCGTTCTCGACATGGCCGAGCACGCCCGGTCGGGATTTGCCGGGAACCCACGTCGTACTCACGCGTGACGCTGAGCCGCATCATGACGGCGGTCGACGTCAACCTGTACGGGACTGTCCACGGTGGAGTTCTGATGAAGTTCGTCGACGACGTCGCTGGGGCGGTCGCGGCGCGGCACAGCGGGAGAACCGCGGTTGCTGCCCGAGACCCTCGACGACGAGGGAGGTCTTCTCGAGGCCGAGATCCGCCGATCGCACCGGCTCGCCAAGCGGATGGCGATCCGGCGGCACCGCGGCATCGAGGATTAGGAACCTCGCACAGGGGTACGTCCGGGAGCGGTTTGCCCAGCTGTCCATTGGGGTCACATGCGGGACAAAACGACCGAGAGGTACGAAGCTGTGCCGGCCGACGTCGACGGACTCCTGCGAAACTACTGCCGGTATCACCTGGCAGAACCCGACCCGCTCGAGCGGTATCAGGAACCAACGCAGGCGCAGGGCGAGGCGTTCGAGCAGGTCCTGGACGTTCCGTCCGGCTCCAAGCGGGTGGGCGCGCCCGCGCCCGCGGACGTCCGCTTCTCCACCTAGCCCACGGCCTCCGCGGCCGACCGCTCGCCGCTGGATGCGCAAAGATGGCGGCGGGCGGGCCACACGGGCTGGGCCTGGGTGGGAGGTGACGAGCGTGGTCGAGGTGCTCTGGCGGCCGCCGGACGATGTGCTGGAGCGGTCGCGGATGGGCGACTTCATCCGCTGGCTGCGTACCGAGCGCGGGCTGAACTTCGACACGTATGCCGAGCTC
>DASXRC010000033.1:0-3465 GCA_036506795.1 Micromonosporaceae bacterium | reverse complement strand
GGCGTGCCGAGCACGATCGCCTGCTTGGGGCGAACCCGGGCCGAGACGACGGCCCGCGACCGCGGAACCCAACATGGTCGATCTTCACCCCGACCGCCGCGCTGAGTTCATGGCCTTCACCGCGAGTCGCCCAGCCAACATCACCTGCCGTCGAGATCGCTCGAGCCGAGTCGATCGTGTGACACATGTACCGGGACATCACGTGCGAGGACATGGGACTGAACACGCGCAGAGCTTGGCGCACCGGCCCAATCGGGGTCCCGAGACTGTGTTCGGCAGGCCGTGGCCGACCGGCGGCGGCTGCTTCCCAGTGCAGGTCAGCGGCCCGCCGATCTGGTTGCCCGAGACCAGCGTGGATTCGGTGTTGGTATGCGGCGTCACCACGCTCCGAACGTCGAGGCCTCGACACTCACCGGGCCCGAGCCGGTCACCATGACGGTCCGGCGGCGATCACGGCAATGCCGGGGACAGGCGGTCTGCTAGTGCTAGTTGACCGGCGTGCCGGACGGCGCCACGCCCGGAGGCGCAGCCGTGGCCTTGCTGAGGTCGCAGTACTGGGTCACCTCGGTACGATCCAGGTCGGCCTTCTCGGGCACCGACTTGTCCACTGTCGGAACCTGCTGGGTGGACGTGCCCACCGCGCACCCCGTGGGGGTGGGGTTGTTCGCGAGGAAGCCGCCGACGATGGCGCCGTTCGCGTCGCGGAACGCCATGGACACGCCGCGCGAGACCAGCTCGCCGCAGTAGCCTGAGGTGACCTGGTAGTCGATCTTCGTCGATCCGTCGTCCGCGCGGGCGGCCTGGCCCGCCGTCACCTTCGTCGTGATGTCGGCGAACGGCGCCTCCGGGTCGTCGGGCACGAGCCAGCCAGTTGCGGCCGCGGCGACCGAGACCTTGGCCGCCTTGACCGACGGCTTCCCGACCGGATCCTCACTGCGCGCGGACACGGACGTGCCGACGGCGGCCCGCTCGCCCGGCCGGAGGATCGGCACCTCCTGGACCAGGAAGGCGCGGGATCCGCCGGCAATCGCGTCACCGCCGTGCGCGTCGAGCGCTTGGAACGCCACTCGAACCCGGTACGCCACCTGGGCGCCGGAGTTTTCCACGACCGCGCCCATGCTCACGTCGGAGGGCTCGGGTCCGACCTGGCTGAAGCCCTGCTCGACGACCTTTAGCGCGTTCGCGTCCCCGCCGGCGAGTGCGCTCGGCACGGCAGGCAGCTTGCAGCTCGGCCCGTCGGCGTTGTCCCCATCGGTGCCGCGACAGGCAGCCGCGGCACCGACCAGGAGCAGACCGGTGGCAAGCACGGAACCGGCTCGGCGCGAGGGAACCGCGACCTGCATTCTTGTCGTGCCCTTCCGTTCGGCGGTGCCAGCGTCAGCCGTACACCCTGTTCTTGAGCCGCGCGATCTGCGCGAACTGGTCGCGTATCAGTTCGGCGGCGGCCTCGCCGACGGCGGCGGCGAACGCGTGCTCGTCGATCTCCCGAACCGTGCCGTCCTTGACCCGGATGTTCCACTCCCGCATTCCCCGGACCGACACCGTGATGCGGTCGTCCGCCGACCGGCCCTGCGCTACGAGCGCGTCGCGCAATTCTGCGTACTCTACGTCGCGCGGACTGATCGGTCGGTCCTCGCCTGTGATGGTCTGCTCGTACGCCTCGCTGAGCGCGGCATAGAACGCCCGCATCCGGCCTGCCCAGAGCAGGGTGGCCAGCGTGGCGAGCCGACGTTCCAGGTCCCGCTCGCTGCATTTGTCGTAGTAGCCCGGAGCGAACGTCAGAACCACGTCGGTCCGCCCGTTCAGACGGCCCGAGATCGTACCGTCCGGCGTGGCCGCGCGGACATGCATGCTGTCGAGCCGGTCAGCGAGTACGCCCACGGCCGCCCCCTTCGGTCATCACGCCTCGCCGAGCCCAGACTGCGAGTCCCTGACGGTGCTCGCCGTGGCGCCGGCGAGGGTCGGTCGGGCAGCCACGAACGAGGACCGGTGCGCGACCACATACGAACTGCAGCTCGTCATTGCCGACGCGATCTTCTGCTCCTGCTTGCGTATCTCGGACGCGAGCGTGGACAGCGCCTCGCGGACCTGACTGATGACGGCCTCGGCAGTCTCGCCGCTGAACTGCGTCTTCGGCGGGTCGTCGGGGGCGGCGGCCGCCACCACCTGAGACGCCGCGCCGACCGCGGTCAGGGCGATGATCGCGGTGCCGCCCGTGACCACAGTCGCTCCGACGGCCGCGACCGAGGCGCCGACCGTAAAGAGCATGGTCCAGTCGTTCTTGCCGCAGTCGCCCATGTGCTCGAGCGCGGTGATCGCATCGTGCGCGATCTTGTCGGCGTTGGCCCTGGCGTTCTTCCAGATTTCTTGCTCGGCCTCGATGCCACCCTTGAGGATTGCGACAAGCATGAACTGGTTACGGGTGAAGGAGTCGAACGGCTCGACAAAGTTCAGCTTGAACGTCTCGGCAGCCTTTCCATGCCAGTCCAAGAGCGCGTCGCCGACGCCGCCCATCGCATCAAGCGTGATGTTGGCCTCAACCCCGAGCCCGGTGATCGGGTCTGTCGGGGTCTGGCCGGTGCTGAGCTCCCTCATGGCCGCGAGCATGTCGTCGCGCATGCCGCCGAAGGCATTGGGGTCGGGCATCGAGGCGAACGGCGAGAACATCGACTGCACATCGCTGAATTGCTTGGCCGTCATGTCGATGATGTCTTGGGCGCCTTGCTCGCCGATGTCCGTCGGCGCATGCGGGTTGCCGTGGGGGTCGTAGACAAACCCCTTCTGTTCGAGCGCGCCCTTAACGGCCAGGCGCTCGATCTCGGCCGCGTGCTGCATCAACTGCTCGTAGCTCATGGCAGTCGCCACCTAATCGAGAATCTGGACATCGGCGTTCTGATGCTTCAGCTGCTCGAGTTTTGCGGCGGCCGCTCTGTCGGTCTTCGCGTACTCGCGCGCGGCCAGTGACAGCGCCTCACCTGTCAGGTCAAGGTTGTCGGCCGTCTCCTTGAGGATGTCGTAGACCTCATCGCGGAACGACACCCACGGGCCGCGGGCCGCTCCGTAAGGGCCGGACAACTCAGAGGGCCGCCAAAATGCGGACTCGCCATTCATCGAACCGCCGACCCTCGACGCCGCAGTCGCGAACTCCTCTGCGATCGCCGGTAGCCGTCGTTCCCCTGCGAACCACAGCTCGTACAACTCCGCACCGAGTTCGTCGCTGGACTTCGACATCGCGTCCCTCCCCGTTGGACAGATGTGGTTGCAAACGATAGCGCACCGACGCTCGCCGGAATTTTCGACGAGCGTCGATGCGTCTGTCGCTCTCCGGTCAGAGCTTGGCGCACTGGCCCGATCGGGGTCCGGAGACCGTGTTCGGCAGGCCGTTGTCCACCGGCGGCGGCTGGTTCCCGGTGCAGGTCAGCGCGCCGCCGATCTGGTTGGCCGAGACCAGCGTGGACTCGATGT
>DASXRC010000032.1:0-43490 GCA_036506795.1 Micromonosporaceae bacterium | reverse complement strand
GCCGCGATGTTCACGCCGGCCTGGCCCAGGATCGTGCCGACCGTGCCGACGACGCCGGGCCGGTCCGCGTACCGGAAGAACAGCAGGATCCCCTCGGCGTCGAGCTCGAGGTCGAAGCCGTCGACCTCCGTGAGCTTGACGGTCTCCCGCGTGCCGGTGACGAGCACGGTGCCGGAGACGCTGACCGTACGCCCGTCGGGCAGCGCTCCCCGTACGGTCACGAGGTTGTGGTGGTCCGGCGAGTCCGCGTACGTGGCGAGTTCAACCTCCACGCCGCGGTCCGCCGCGAACAGCGGCGCGTTGACATACGTCACCTGCTCCTCCACGACGGCCGTGAACAGTCCCTTGGTGGCGGCGAGGCGCAGCACCGAGACGTCGTTCTCGATGATCTCGCCGCGCACGTCGACGGTCACGTTCGCGGCCACCCCGCCGGCGACGGCGGTGAACACCTTGCCGAGCTTCTCGGCGAGTGGCAGCAGCGGACGGACATCCTCCGCCACCACCCCGCCGGTCTGTACGTTGACCGCGTCCGGCACGAACTCGCCCTGCAGCGCCAGCTTGACGCTGCGGGCCACGGCCAGACCCGCCTTGTCCTGCGCCTCATGCGTGGACGCACCGAGGTGCGGGGTGGCTATCACGTTGTCGAAGCCGAACAGCGGCGACGCCGTGCAGGGCTCCTTGGCGTACACGTCGATGCCGGCGCCGGCGACCCGGCCCTCGGCGATCGCGTCGGCGAGGGCCTGCTCGTCGATGAGGCCGCCCCGGGCGGCGTTCACGATCCGCACACCGGGCTTGACGAGCTGTAGCTCCTTGGCGCCGATCAGGCCGATCGTCTCCGGGGTCTTCGGGGCGTGGATCGAGATGAAGTCGCTCTCCCGCAGCAGCTCCTCCAGTCCCACCATGCGCACGCCGAGCTGGGCCGCCCGGGCCGGCTGCACGTACGGGTCGTACGCGATCAGCCGCGTGCCGAAGGACGTCATCCGCTGCGCGAACAGCACGCCGATTCGGCCGAGACCCACGATCCCGACGGTCTTGCCCTGGACCTCCACCCCGGTGAACTTCGACCGGTTCCACTCGCCGGCCTTGAGCGACAGGGTGGCGCTGGCGGTGTTGCGGGCGACCGCGAGCAGCAACGCGACCGCCTGCTCGGCCGCCGAGACGATGTTGGAGGTCGGCGCGTTGACGACCATCACGCCACGGGCGGTCGCGGCCGGCACCTCGACGTTCTCGAGGCCCACGCCGGCGCGGGCAATGACCCGCAGTCGCGGCCCGGCGGCGATCGCCTCGGCATCGATCTGGGTCGCGCTGCGGATGATCACCGCATCGGCGTCGCCGAGCGCGGCCAGCAGGGCCGGCCGGTCGGTCCCGTCGACGTGACGCACGTCGAACTCCTCGGCGAGCACGTCGATGGCGGCAGGAGCGAGATCTTCGGCAATGAGTACGACGGGAGTCATGGTTCCTCGCGATGCTGGGCTGCGGCCGGGGAACGCCGCATCGCGCTCCGCCACGTGAGTCCTTTCGCCACCGATCGTAGGCGGCCGCCCCGGCGCCAGAGCGTTCGACGCGGCGTGATGGTACTCACGACCAGCACGTCTGCGTCCTTGATGCAGCGCGCTTAGGCCGTCTCGGTGATCGGGCGGTCGACCCAGCTCATCATCGACCGCAGCTTGCGGCCGGTCTCCTCGATGGGGTGCTGCGCCGCCTGCTCGCGCCACTTCGTGAAGTTGGGGCGGCCGGCGTCGTCCTCGGCGATCCACTCGCGGGCGAACTCGCCGGACCGAATCTCGCCGAGGATCCGGCGCATCTCGTCCTTGACCCGCTTGTCGATGATCCGCGGGCCACGGGAGTAGTCGCCGTACTCCGCGGTGTCCGACACGCTGTACCGCATTCGGGCGATGCCGCCCTCGTACATCAGGTCCACGATGAGCTTCAGCTCGTGCAGGCACTCGAAGTAGGCGACCTCCGGGGCGTACCCCGCCTCGGTGAGCACCTCGAACCCCGCCTGAACCAGCGCGGTCGTCCCGCCGCAGAGCACCGCCTGCTCGCCGAACAGGTCGGTCTCGGTCTCCTCGGTGAACGTGGTCCGGATGGCGCCGGCCCGGGTGCCGCCGATGGCCTTGGCGTAGGAAAGCGCGAGCGGGAACGCCGCTCCGGTGGCGTCCTGCTCCACCGCCACCAGCACCGGTACGCCCTTGCCGTCGACGTACTGCCGGCGTACCAGATGCCCGGGGCCCTTGGGCGCGACCATCGCGACGTCCACATCGGAGGGTGGCTCGATTAGGCCGTACCGGATGTTGAGCCCGTGCCCGAAGAACAGCGCCTTACCGGCTCTGAGCGACGGGGCGATCGCCTCGGCATAGACCTTCCGCTGCGCGGTGTCCGGAGCGAGCAGCATGATGAGGTCCGCCTCGGTGCTGGCCTCCGCCGGCGTGACCACGCGTAGGCCCTGCTCCTCGGCCTTGGCTCGGCTCTTCGAGCCCTCCGGCAGGCCGACCCGGACGTCGACGCCGGAGTCCCGCAGCGACAGCGAGTGGGCGTGGCCCTGGCTGCCATACCCGATCACCGCGACCGTGCGTCCCGCCACGAGGGAGAGGTCGGCGTCGTCGTCGTAGAACACCTCAGTGGTCATGACTTCCTCTCAGAGAACTACGCGGCGCGCAGCGCCGGGCCGGTGGTGATGGAGCGCGAGCCGCGGCCGATCGCCACCAGACCGGACTGCACCATCTCCTTGATTCCGAACGATTCGAGGTCGTGCAGCAACGCGTCGAGCTTGTCCGCCGTGCCGGTCGCCTCGATGGTCAGGGTGTCCGGCGCGACGTCGACGACGCGGGCCCGGAACATGTTCACGGTCTCCAGCACCTGGGAGCGGATCGCCCGCTCCGCCCGGACCTTGACGAGGAGCAGTTCGCGCTGGACGGACACCGAGGGCTCGAGCTCGACGATCTTGAGGACGTTGACGAGCTTGTTGAGCTGCTTGGTCACCTGCTCCAGCGGCGAGTCCTCGGCGTTGACCACGATCGTGATCCGGGAGACCTCCGGATTCTCGGTCTCTCCCACGGCCAGCGAGTCGATGTTGAACCCCCGCCGCGAAAACAGCCCCGCCACACGCGCCAGCACGCCAGGCTTGTTCTCGACCAACACGGAGAGCGTGTGCATGGACATCACAGATCATCCTCATCGAAGGCCGGGCGGACGTCGCGGGCGAACATGATCTCGTCGTTACTGGTGCCAGCGGCCACCATGGGCCAGACCATGGCGTCCTTGCCGACCACGAAATCCACTACGACCGGTGCGTCGTTGATCGCCATCGCCGCCTCGATCGTCTTGTCCACGTCTCCCGCGGTTTCGCACCGGAGGCCGACGCAGCCCAACGCCTCGGCGAGCTTGACGAAATCCGGGATGCGGTGCTTGTGCGTGCCGAGATCGGTGTTGGAGTAGCGCTCGCCGTAGAACAGGGTCTGCCACTGACGGACCATGCCGAGGTTGCCGTTGTTGATGACTGCCACCTTGATGGGTATGCCCTCGAGGGCGCACGTGGCCAGCTCCTGGTTGGTCATCTGGAAGCAGCCATCGCCGTCGATCGCCCACACCACCGCGTCGGGCCTGCCAACCTTCGCGCCCATGGCGGCCGGCACCGCGTAGCCCATGGTGCCGAGGCCGCCGGAGTTCAGCCAGGTGCCGGGCTTCTCGTACGAGATGAACTGTGACGCCCACATCTGGTGCTGGCCGACACCGGCCACGTAGATGGCATCCGAGCCCGCGATTTCGCCGAGCCGCTTGATGACGTACTGCGGCGCGAGCGTGCCGTCCGCGTGCTCCTCCCAACCCAGCGGATACCGCTTGCGCAGGTCGTCGAGTTGGGTCCACCAGTCGGCCAGGATCGCGGTGCGCTCACTCTCCCCCCGCCCGGTCGACTCGACCGTCGCGATCAGCTCGTCGATGACATGCCCGGCGTCGCCGACGATCGGCACGTCCGCGGCGCGGTTCTTGCCAATCTCCGCCGGGTCGATGTCCGCGTGCACAATCGTCGCGCCGGGCGCGAACGATTCGAGCTTGCCGGTGACGCGGTCGTCGAAGCGCGCCCCGAGCGCCACGATGAGGTCGGACTTCTGTAGCGCGTACACCGCGGCCACGGTGCCGTGCATGCCCGGCATGCCGAGGTGCTGTGGATGCGAGTCGGGGAATGCGCCGCGCGCCATGAGCGTGGTGACAACCGGGATCCCGGTGAGCTCGGCGAGTCGTCGCAGACCCGCGGTTGCTCGCGCCTTGAGCACGCCGCCGCCGACGTACAGGACGGGCCGGCGTGCCGTCGTCATCAACTTCGCCGCTTCGCGAATCTGCTTTCCGTGTGGGTGCAGGGTCGGGCGGTAGCCGGGCAGCTCGAGCGTCGGCGGCCAGGAGAATGGCGTCTGCGCCTGCAGCACGTCCTTCGGGATGTCGACCAGCACGGGACCGGGGCGGCCCGTGCCGGCCAGGTGGAACGCCTCCGCGAGGATCCGCGGGATCTCCTCGGCGGTCTGCACCAGGTAGTTGTGCTTTGTGATGGGCAGGGTAATGCCCTGGATGTCGGCCTCCTGGAAGGCGTCGGTGCCGATCGCCCCGCGCGGCACCTGGCCGGTGATCGCCACCATGGCCACGGAGTCCATGTACGCGTCCGCGATGGGCGTGACGAGGTTCGTGGCGCCCGGCCCGGACGTCGCGATGCAGACGCCGACGCGGCCGGTCGCCTGCGCGTACCCGGTCGCCGCGTGCCCGGCGCCCTGTTCGTGCCGCACCAGGATGTGCCTTACGGCCGAGTCGAACAGCGGGTCGTACGCGGGCAGGATCGCGCCGCCCGGAATGCCGAAGGCCACCTCCACGCCGAGGGCCTCGAGCGACTTGACGAGCGCGCCGGCACCGGTGGTCTGGACCTCGGCGGGCGGTGCGGGCGGCGGGGGCGGCGTCGACGCCGGCGTCCGGGCGCTGTCGGCCGTCGTCGCCGTGACCGCAGCGTGGGCGCGGTGGGCGCGCTGGGCGAGGGTCTCTGGCGTGGGTCTGGTCATCGGATCTGCCTTCGGCTCGGATCGGCTGTCGCGAGGCGTGCTGTCTCGAGGGTTACCGCGGGGAGATGTTCTGGAGCAACAAAAACGGCCCGCATGCGGGATGCATGGGGCCAGCGCACTCTCGACGGAAGAGTGCGCTTCAGGTAAGTACTCGGGACGACCAGGTCGGCGACATGCGCTAAGCCTGACGTATCTCACGCGATGAGTCAACCGATCTTACATGCTGAGCGCCCGCCGTCCTCCCGTTCGGCGCCGCGGGACCCAATTCGGGCGGGCCGCCGGCCGGCGCACCGGGCGCGGCGCGGAGCCGCGAGCTCGTCGCGACCAGCTGCGCCTCCAAGTGCTCGGCGGGAACCGCCCGGCCGAACAACTGGCCCTGCCCAAATCGGCACCCGGCAGCCTCCACGACGGCGCGGTGGGCGGGCTCGGACATTCCCTCGGCGATCACCTCAACGCCGAGCCGGTGCCCGAGCCGGACGACGACCTCGACCAGCGGGGCGGCGGCGCCGGTGCGAGTGGTCTCCGGCTCGGCCACCAGGCTGTGGTCGATCTTCAAGATGTCCACGGGCAGGCTCCGCAGCTGACCGAGTGATGAGTAACCCGCGCCGAAGTCGTCGAGCGCGATCCGCACGCCGGTCGCCCGCAGGGCGCGCAGCCGGCGGATCAGCTCCTCCAGATCGGTGGCCACCACCCGCTCGGTCACCTCGAGCACGAGTCGCTGGGGCGGCACGCGGTGCGCGCGCAGCGCCTCGGCCACCTGCACGACGTACTCCGGCGAGGGCAGCTCGCGGGGAGACACATTGACGGAGACCCACACGTCGTGACCCTCGGCGAGCCATAGCGAGAGCTGATGGCAGGCCTGGTGCAACACCCAGGCACCGACCCTGCCGATCAGCCCGCTCTCCTCCGCGACCGGGATGAACTCGTCGGGCGGGACGGTGCCCAGCCCGGGGTGATGCCAGCGCAACAGCGCCTCCGCCCCGACCGGCCGGACCGACGGCAGGGCGACCACCGGCTGGTACGCCACGTGCAGCTCGCCGCGCTCGATCGCCCCCCGCAGCTCGTGTTCCAAGGTGGTGCGCCTGCGTAGCTTTCGCTCGTAACTCGCGTCGTACAGTTCGACCCGAGCCTTGCCCCGCTGCTTGGCGGACCGCAGTGCGAGGTCGGCGTTGCGTAGCAGGGTCGGCACGTCCTTCGCGGACGCGCAGCCGGCCAGGCCGATGCTGGCGGAGAGGTAGACGCGGCCTTTCGCCTGCTCGTACGGCCGGCACAGGATGGCCAGCAGCCGCTCCGCCGCGCGCTGCGCCTCCGCGGGCCGGGCCCACATGAGCACCGCGAACTCGTCGCCACCGAGCCGGGCGGCGACGTCGCCGGGGCGCAGGTTCATGCGGAGCCGCTGGCCGACCTCTATCAGCACCTCGTCCCCGACCTCGTGCCCGCGCAGGTCGTTGACGTTCTTGAAGCCATCCAGGTCGAGCCCGAGCAGCACGCACGGCGGCCCGCCGACGGCCTCGGTGAACAGCGCGCGCAGCAGGCCGCGCCGGTTCGCCAACCCGGTCAGCGGGTCGGTGTGCGCCAGCTCGCGGAAGTGCGCCTCGCGCTCGGCGAGGCGGCCGGCGTACCGGCGGACGTCGCCGAGCGCTAGCGACTGCCGGATGACGAGCGCGAAGCCCTCTACGATGCTCGCACCCAGGCCGTACAGGTCCTCGAAGCGCCCGCCCCGGCTGAGGTGGACGACGGCGGCGATCGTTATCGCGGCCATCGGCACGAACGCGTACGCACCGCCGCGGCGGATCAACTGGTCGTCCGCCCCGGCGACCTCGTCCGGCAGCCGGCTGGCGCCGGCGACGGCCAGCAGGCCGAGCGGCATCGCCACGATGCCCGCGGCGAGGGCGCCCCACCAGTGCTGGCAGGTGCCGGCGGCCAGCCCGACCCCTCCGATCGCGACCAGCAAAACGCCCGAGCCGAGCAGCACCATGCCACCGCGCGGCCGTGGACATCGCATCGCGACGATCGCCGCCACCCCGAGGGCCAGCGCGGCGACCACGCAGGGCAGCAGGACCGGAGTGCACCCCCTCGGCGTCTGGTCCCCCAGGACCCGGGTCGGCCGGGAGATCAGCACCCAGCCGACGAACCAGATCGCGGCGGCGATCACCAGGGCGTCGAGCAGGTGCCGGACCGCCCGCCCACCGCCGCGCCCACCGGACAGCCAGAGCACGCCCGCGAGCAGTGTCGCGGTGCCGGCCGTGGTGCCGACCGCGAGCAGCGTCGCCAGCATCATCCGGTCGTGCCACCGGTGCACCCAGTCGTGGCGCATGGTCAGGCTCGCACCGAGGCCGGCAACCACGGTCAGCGCGACGATCGCCGTGCCGACGGCGAGCAGCCGATGCGCGATGCGAGTCGGGCCGACTCTCCCGCGAGCCGAGGAGGCGAGCACCGCCGCCGACGGGATCGCCGCGAGCGTGCTGGCGCCGGCGGCGAACTCGATGCCCGAGGGGAGGTGCACGGAAACACAATGCCGGATCGGAGGGGAACACGGGGGACGGAATGTGCGACGCGGTATGGATTGGCACGACCGGCCGGCTTACGGGCGTCTCGGACAGTGGACAACCGTACGCGGTATGCGCGGCCGCCGGTGCCCAGTGCGACAGTGGGCCACATGCCTGAGCTGCGGTCGAAGACCTCCACGCACGGCCGGACCATGGCCGGGCGCCCGCGCGCTGTGGCGAGCCACCGGCATGACCGACGACGACTTCGGAAAGCCGATCGTCGCCATCGCCAACAGCTTCACCCAGTTCGTGCCCGGCCATGTGCACCTGCGCAACCTCGGCGCGGTGGTGGCCGACGCGGTGGCCGAGGCGGGCGGCGTGGGCCGGGAGTTCAACACGATCGCGGTCGACGACGGCATCGCGATGGGCCACGGCGGCATGCTCTACTCGCTGCCGAGCCGGGAGCTCATCGCGGACTCGGTAGAGTTCATGGTCAACGCCCACTGCGCCGACGCGCTCGTCTGCATCTCGAACTGCGACAAGATCACGCCCGGCATGCTGCTCGCCGCGCTTCGGCTCAACATCCCGACGGTGTTCGTGTCCGGCGGCCCCATGGAGGCCGGCAAGACGGTCGCCATCGAGGGTGTCGTGCACCCCAAGATTGACCTAATCGACGCGATGATCGCCTCGTCGAACGAGTCCGTCACGGACGAGCAGCTCGGCGCGATTGAGCGGTCGGCGTGCCCCACCTGCGGATCCTGCTCCGGCATGTTCACCGCAAACTCCATGAACTGCCTGACCGAGGCCATCGGGCTCGCGCTGCCCGGCAACGGTTCGACGCTGGCCACCCACGCCGCCCGGCGGGGGCTGTTCGAGCGCGCCGGCCGGCTCGTCGTTCTGCTGGCCCAGCAGTGGTACGCCGGAGACGACGCGTCCGTGCTCCCGCGCTCGATCGCCACTCGGGCCGCGTTCGAGAACGCCGTCGCCCTCGACGTGGCCATGGGAGGCTCGACCAACACGGTGCTGCACCTGCTCGCCGCCGCCCGCGAGGCCGACGTAAACTTCGGCGTCGCCGACATCGACGCCATCTCACGACGCGTGCCCTGCCTCGCGCAGGTCGCCCCGAACACGCCGCAGTACCACATGGAGGACGTGCACCGCGCCGGCGGCATCCCGGCCATCCTCGGCGAGCTCGACCGGGCCGGCCTGCTGCGCCGCGACGTCCGCGCGGTCCACGCGCCATCCCTCGCCGACTGGCTGTCCAGCTGGGACATCCGGGGCGGGTCGGCCGACGCCGAGGCGGTGGAGCTGTTCCACGCCGCGCCGGGCGGCGTGCGTACGACCGAGCCGTTCTCGACCGCCAACCGGTGGTCGTCGCTGGACACCGATGCGGCCGGCGGCTGCATCCGGGACGTCGCGCATGCGTACACGGCCGATGGCGGGCTGGCGATCCTGCACGGCAACCTGGCGCCGGAGGGCTGCGTCGTGAAGACCGCCGGCGTACCCCCCGACCGTCTGACCTTCCGGGGGCCGGCGAAGGTCTACGAGTCACAGGAGTCCACAGTGGGGGCCATTCTGCGCGGTGACGTGGTCGCTGGCGATGTCGTCGTGGTCCGGTACGAGGGGCCGCGGGGCGGCCCGGGCATGCAGGAGATGCTCTACCCCACCTCGTTCCTCAAGGGCCGCAGGCTCGGCAAGGACTGCGCGCTGATCACGGACGGCCGGTTCTCCGGCGGCACCTCCGGGGTCTCGATCGGCCACGTGTCGCCGGAGGCCGCCGCCGGCGGGGTGATCGCGCTCATCAACGACGGCGACGAGATCGTCATCGACATCCGGGCCCGCACGATCGAGCTCAACGTCCCGGCCGAGGAGCTGGAGCGGCGCCGGATCGCCCAGGAGAAGCGGGACCGTCCGTATGCGCCGGTGGATCGGCGGCGGCCCGTCTCCGCGGCCCTGCGGGCGTACGCCTCGATGGCCACGAGCGCCAGCGACGGCGCCTACCGTCTCGTCCCGGACTGACGCAGGACGGACGTCAGACGATGCGGAGGCCGCCGAACGCGGTGTCCGGACCGGGCTCGTTGCCGGGCCGCCACTTGATGCTGCAGCCGATGCTCGGTCGATGTGGCTCGGGCACTGGACGCCCGGCGAGAACGAGATCCACGGCCGCGGACAGCGACTCACCGGTCACGGGCGCCCGGCTGTGCGGGCGCGAGTCGTCTAACTGGCCGCGGTACGCCAGGCGCCGCCCGGCGTCGTAGAGGAACAGGTCCGGCGTGCACGCGGCCCGGTAGGCCAGGGCGACGGCCTGCTCCTCGTCGTACAGGTACGGGAACGTGAAGCCCGCCCGCCGCGCCTGCTCGACCATGTGCTCCGGCGCGTCGTCTGGGTAGGAGCGCACGTCGTTGCAGCTGATCCCCACGGTGGCGAGCCCGCGTTGGGCGTACTCGGCGGTGACCCGGCCGACCACCGCTTCGACGTGGCGGACGTACGGGCAGTGGTTGCACAGGAACGCGACCAGCAGCGCCGGGGCGTCGGCGAAGTCCTTCAGCGACACGAGATCGCCGCCGGCCGCGGCGGGCAGGGTGAAGTCCGGCGCGGAGGATCCGAGCGGAACCATGAACGAGCTGACGGCCATGCCCCTCATTCTCCCCCACGCTCTCGCGCTCGCGAGGCGATCCCGTGATCAGCGGGCCAGAGGTCGTTGGCGAACCGCAGGACCGGCCGGCCGGTGAGGGCCGCGGCGTCGACCGGCACCGCGCCGTGGACTGCGAACGTCGCCGACTCACCGGGGAGCAGCGTGACCAGGGCCCTGTCAACGGTGGCCGCCGGGTCCAACCGGTCGGGGAAGAGGGTCAGGTCGCGCAGCAGCGTGCCGGCGGTGACGGTCACCGACACGCCACCCGCGACCGGCTCGACCGCGACGTCGAAGGTTGGCCGTGGGTACGCCAGGTCGCGGTCCTCGGCGAAGAACCACCACGCCCGTTCGCGGCCCGCCTCGACGAGCAGCAGCTCGCGCCGCTCGTCGTCCGCCTCGGACAGCTCCCTCGGCAGGGGAACGGTCAGCACGGCCCGTGGTGGCACCGCCAGCTCCAGCTCGGTCGTCGCCAGGGGCGTGCCGGCCAGCGTCCGCCGGCCCGCCACGACCGGCGTCGACCAGACCGCGGCGGAGTCGTTGACCGCGACGAGCGCCAGCCCGCCGTCGCGCGGCTGGACCGTGAGCAGCCGGTCCGCGTAGCTGGCGCGCAACGCGTACCAGGCTGGCTTGCGCCGGCCGTCGCCGTCGACGGCCGACCAGGATGTGACCGGCCAGCAGTCGTTGAGCTGCCAAACGATCGACCCCATGCACACCGGCCGCAGCGAGCGGAGGTGCTCGACGCCGACGGTGATGGCCCGAGCCTGGTTGAGTTGGGTAAGCCACAGCCAGTCGTCGAAGTCGCGCGGCTCCGGCAGGTGCGCCGCCAGCGCCCGGCGCAGCTTGCCGTCGCCGTCCTCGGCCTTCTGGTGGTGTCGCACGCCGGGCGAGTCGGGCGCGAGCGGGTCGTCGCGCACCGCCCGCCGGAGGGTCGCGTACGCCGGCGGGGCCTGAAAGCCGTACTCGGCGACGAACCGCGGCGTGTACGCCCGATAATGCAGGTAGTCGCGGCGGTTCCAGACGTCCCAGATGTGCACGGTGCCGTGCGCGGGGTCGTTCGGGTGTTTGTCCGGCGAGCCCGACCAGGGCGAGCCGGGCCAGTACGGGCGGGTCGGATCGAGCTCTCCAAGGATGCGAGGCAACAGTCCGGAGTAGTACCCCGACCCCCAGCTGCGGCCGTCCAACCGTGGGACCCAACCCCAGTCCGCATGCCCCCACTGGCACTCGTTGTTGCCGGTCCAGACGACGAGGCTCGGGTGGGTGGCGAGCCGGGTGACGTTGTCACGCGCCTCGGCGTCCACCTCGGACGCGAACGGCTCTTCCTCCGGATAAGCCGCACAGGCGAACGGGAAGTCCTGACCGACCATGAGGCCCAGCTCGTCCGCGATGTCATAGAAGTCGTCAGACTCGTAGCAGCCGCCGCCCCAGACCCGGACGTAGTTCGCGTTGGCCGCGGCGGCCTGGCCGAGTCGCTGGGCGTACCGCCGATGGGTGACGCGGGACGGGAAGCAGTCGTCGGGGATCCAGTTGACGCCGCGGACGAAGACGGGCTCGCCGTTCACCACGACCGAATGGGGTGTGCCACGCTCGTCCGGCGTCGTGTCCAGCGCGACGGACCGGAACCCGATCCGCCGCGACCATTCGTCCACTGTGGTCCCATCGGCGTCGATCAGCGTCGCCCGCAAGGGGTACAGTGGCTGGTCGCCGTGGCCCCGCGGCCACCACAGCTCGGGGTCGGGCACGGTGAGGCGTACCGCCGCCTCGCGCTGCCCCGCCGGGATGCTGACCTGCCCGCGGACCTCGCCCACGGCGGCCGCCAGCACGAGGGGGCCGTCGGCGGCGCGTGCGATCGAGGCGTGGACGTCCACGGTGCCGATCCGGTCCGCCACCGTCACCCGTGGACGGACGTCCAGAAATCGCGCCACCGACCACGATCGCAGCCCGATCGGCCGCCAGATGCCGGCGGTCACGACCGTCGGACCCCAGTCCCAGCCGAAGTTGCAGGCCATCTTCCGGATGAAGTTGAAAGGCTCCGGGTACGCCGCCGGCCGCGCGCCGAGCCCGTCGCGCAGCGCCTCTGCGTACCGGTACGCCGAGCCGAACCGGATCTGCACAGTGTTTCCGGCCGGCCGTAGGAGTCCACGCACGTCGAACCGGTAGCGGCGGTGCATGTTCGCGGTGCGCCCCACCACGGCGCCATTGAGCGCCACGGTCGCGACCGTGTCCAGCCCGGCGCACTCCAGGTCGACGCCGTCCGCGCCGTCGTCGGCCCAGTCGAACACGGTCTCGTACACCCAGTCGGTCCGACCGATCCAGCCCAGGAGGTCCTCGTTGTCGTCCAGATAGGGGTCGGGTATCAGCCCGGCCTCGAGCAGGTCGGTGTGGACGCAGCCCGGGACCGTGGCGGGGACCGGCCCGGCCTGGGCGACGGCGGCCATGGGCACCGCCGCCGCGTCGACCGGCGCGAGCGACCAGCCCGCGTGCATTGGCCGGTAAGCCATCCGCGAACCTCCCACCGGCCCAAGTCTGACGGATGGCGGCGGGGCACGTGTCCGGCGCCGCCCGCCCGGACTACGATCAGGCGGTCACGCGACCGGCGCACTCGGGAGGACCTCGTGCACGTTCCGCCGATCCGCCACCTGACCGCGACCGACCCGAGGCTCGCCGAGCTGATCGAGGCCGAGGCGCAGCGCCAACACGACAAGTTGCGGATGATCCCGTCGGAGAACTACGTCTCCACCGCCGTGCTCGAGGCCACCGGCACCGTGCTCACGAACAAGTACTCCGAGGGGTACGCCGGCAAGCGGTACTACGAGGGTCAGCAGCTCATCGACCCGATCGAGACGCTAGCCGTGGACCGCGCACGGGCGCTGTTCGGCGTGGACCACGCGAACGTGCAACCGTACTCGGGCTCACCTGCGAACCTCGCCGTCTACCTCGCGTTCGCGTCGCCCGGGGACACCGTGATGGGGATGGCGCTGCCGATGGGCGGCCACCTCACCCACGGCTGGACGGTCTCGGTGACGGGCAAGTGGTTCAAATCGGTGCAGTACGGCGTCGGGCGCGAGACCGGACGCGTGGACCTGGACGAGGTACGTGACCTCGCTCGGCGGGAACGGCCGAAGATCATCTTCTGTGGTGGCACGGCGATCCCGCGCACGATCGACTTTCCGGCATTCGCGGAGATCGCGCGCGAGGTCGACGCGGTCCTCGTCGCGGACATCGCCCACATCGCCGGCCTCATCGCCGGTGGCGCGCACCCCTCGCCGGTCGGCCACGCGGACGTGCTCACGACGACGACCCACAAGACACTGCGCGGGCCCCGCGGCGCAATGATCATGAGTACGGCCGCCCGGGCCACCGCGATCGACAAGGCCGTCTTCCCCGGCCTGCAGGGCGGGCCGCACAACCACACCACAGCCGGCATCGCCGCCGCGCTGCACGAGGCCGCGCAACCCTCGTTCAAGGCGTACGCCGCGCAGATCGTCGCGAACGCCCGCGCGCTCGCGGCCGCCCTGGTCGAGCGGGGCTTCGACCTGGTCTCCGGCGGCACCGACAACCACCTGATCCTGGTCGACCTGACCAGCAAGGGCATCGCCGGCAAGCCGGCCGCACAGGCCTTGGACCGGGCCGGCATCGAGCTGAACTACAACACGGTGCCGTACGACCCGCGCAAGCCGTTCGACCCGTCCGGCATTCGGCTCGGCACACCCGCGCTGACCACGCGCGGGCTCACCGAGGCGCACATGCCGCAGGTGGCGGCGTGGATGGACGAAGCCGTAAACGCCGCGATCAAGGAGGACGAGCCGCAGCTAGCCCGGATCGCTGGCGAGGTGCGCGACCTGCTCGCCGCGTACCCGATGCCCGGCTGGGCGCCGCCCCCGTAGAAAGCGGTAGTGCTCGCAAATGTGTACACCTAGGCGTACACTACTGTCGTGCGCACTGAGACGCTGTCCGTACGCGAGGCGCGCGAGCGGCTCCCGAGCCTGCTCGAACGCTTCCGGAGTGGCGACCCCCGGCCGGTCTATCTCGGGTCCCATCGACGGACGGAGGCCGTCATGCTGCCCGTGAGCGTCTACGACGAACTCGTCCGACGGCGCCGCTCCGCGGCCGAGCAGTCTCGGGCATCCATGGCTGCCGAGTCATCGTTCCCCAGCCCGCAGGTCGACGTAATCGTCGAGCGGTGGGTTCACGGCGAGATCACTGATGAGCAGATGGAACGGGAGGTTCACGAGCTCTACGGGATCTCGTGATGCTCGATCCGTATGTCGATCCAGTGTCTGGCGTATTGCGCAACGTGCTCGGGGTCACCGACGTCGCACGACTCAGGGAGATCGAGGCCGGCGTCGCCCACGCGGCGACGACGCTCCTCATCACGCAGGCTCTTCCCGGTCGGTACGACCTCCCACACCTGTGCGCCTTTCACCGGCGGATCTTCGGTGCGCTCTACCCGTGGGCCGGTGAGATCCGGACAGTCGCCATCGCCAAGACGGACATGTTCTGCTTGCCACAACACATCAAGGCATACGCCGCCGATGTGTTCGCACAGCTCGCAAAGGAGCGGCATCTCGCCGGCGTCCCACGAGACCTATTCGTGGCGCGCGTGACGCATTACTACGCCGAGGTGAACGCGATTCATCCGTTCCGCGAGGGCAACGGACGCACACAGCGGGCCTTCTTCCACCAGCTTGCCCGCGAGGCTGGCTCGCCCATCGACTGGTCGGGACTAGACGCCGAGACGAACGCCGCCGCCTCGATCGCGTCCCTCCGAGGCGACAACCGTCCACTGCGGACGATGTTGGACGCGCTGATCGCCCGCCACTAGTCAGTCAAGCAGGGCGTATACGGTGATCGCGTGCGCGGCGGGGGCGTCGGCTCCGTCGGGCGTCATGGTGACGTCGACGAACGCCAGGGTCCGGCCGAGCTTGGTCACGCGCGCAGTGACCAGGACGTCGACCCCGACCACCGGCCGCTGGAACGTCGTCGACTGCTGGACCGTGGTCATCGGTCCGAAGCCGCCGCGGGCCGCACTGATGGCGATGACCGTGGTGGTGTCCGCGGCCGCCATCAGCGCCTGCCCGGAGATCCCGCCGCCCTCGCGGGCGAGCCGGTCGGACCGGGGCAGGCGAAGCGTGGCCCGCCCGGGCTCGACCTCCTCCACGGTGAGCCCGAGGTCCTGCACCCAGGGCGCGAAGCTCTCTCGGAGGATCGCGTTGCCGTCGTCGGCGGTCAGCGGCACGCCGTCATCGTGTCAGCCCCCGGCGACGGACGGCAGCACCTGGACCTCAGCCCCATCTCGCACCGGCGTGTCGAGCCCGCCGGCCAACCGGCAGTCCTCCCCGTCGACGTACACGTTGACGTATCGGCGGATCTGGCCCTGCTCGTCGCGCATCCGCCGCTCGAGGCGGGGCCACCGCGTGGCCAGCTCGTCGAGCACCGACCGCAGCGTGCCGGCCGCCTCCACGGTCAGCAGCGCGGCGCCGTCGACCTCGGTGCGCAACACACCCGGCACCAGCACGGTAACCGGCACGCCCCGTCACACCTCCATGGCGCGGACGCAGAGCACGTCCGGCAGATGAGCGGCGACCTGCGACCACGAATCGCCCTCGTCCCGGCTCGCGAACACCTCGCCCGTGCGCGTCCCGAAGTAGACGCCGGCGGTGTCGCAGTCGTCGGCCGCCATCGCGTCCCGCAGCACGGTCGCGTAGCACGGCTCCTCGGGCAGGCCCGAATCGAGCGCCTCCCAGGTCGCGCCGGCGTCGGATGACCGGTAGACCCGGCACCGCTGGTCGACCGGGAAGCGCTCGCCGTCCGCCGTGAGCGGGAAGTTGTAGATCACGCCGGCCCGGTGCGGGTGCGCGACGATCGGGAAGCCGAAGTCGCTGGGCAGCCCGCCGGCGATCGACTGCCAGGCGGAGCCGCCGTCGTCGGAGCGGTAGACACCGTGGTGGACCTGCGCGTACAGCCGGTCGGCCTCGACCGGGTCCCGGGCGACCTTGTGCACGCACTGCCCGTACTCCGGCCAGGGGTCGGGTGAATACCGGGCGTGGATGCCCGTGTTGCCCGGCGACCAGCCCGCGCCGCCGTCGACCGTGCGGTAGACGCCGCCGGTGGACATCGCGACCAGAACCTGCGCCGGGTCCGTCGGATGTGGGAGGACGGTGTGGATTGCCTGGCCGCCGAAGCCCGCGCCCCAGTGCTCGCGGTGGGGGTGGTCCCACAGCGCGCGGACGATCTCGTACGTCTGCCCACCATCCACCGAGCGGAACAGCGCCGATGGCTGGGTGCCGGCGTACACCAGGTCCGGCTCGCCGGCCGGGCCGGGAGCGAACTGCCACACCCGCTCGAGCGACACCTCGGTGTCGCTCGGGAACGCGAGCGGCGCCTGGTCCGGCTCCCGCCACGACGCGCCCAGGTCGTCGCTCGTGGCCACGCTCGGACCGAAATGTGAGCTCGTCACCGAGGCGAGCAGCCGCGGCCTGGCCCGTCGCTTGTCCATGCCGACCGCGTAGATCGCGTTCATCGGGAAGTGCGGGCCACTGACATCGAAAGTCTTGCGGTCATCGGTGCTGGTGGCCAGGAAGAGGCCCTTGCTCGTGCCAACGGCGAGCACGACGGTCATCATCGACTCCCATTCCGGCGGGGCGACACGCGCCGACGCGGCCAACGGCGCCGGCCCGGTCAGTATGCACCGCCGGTCCGACAGCGCGGGGAGACCGACCGCGCCGACGCGGCGTCGCGATGCGAGGATGGCTCCGTGAGCAGCCCAGAGATGGTCCGCTTCCGGCATCACCAGGCGATCCTGGTCGCCGCGATCATCGCGTTCATCGGGGCCATCCCGGTGGCGGGCGCGGCCGCCTACCTGGCGCCGATCCTCGTTGTCCCACTCGCGGTCGCGGTCTGGGCGTGGCGCGCGGGCACCGACGCCAACCCGCGGGGCGTACGCGTGCGGGCCCTGTTCGGGCACCGGGACGTGCCATGGTCGGCCATCGCCGAGCTGGGCACCGATCCGCGCGGCCGGGTGCTGGCCCGCCGGCACGACGGGTCGGTCATCCTGCTCACCGCGGTCACCCGGGCCGACCTGCCGCGCCTCGTCGGGGCCAGCGGCCGTGAGCTGAAGATCCAGGCCGACGAGGCGACGACTCGGACCGACGGCTGACGGGCGAGTCGACTCTCGGCCTCAGTACCCGTCCACCACCCGATTGATCAGTGGCTCGCCCGCGGCGTACCGGCGAAGCTGCGCGCCGGCCAGCCCGTACGCACGCGGCAGCAGGCCACGGACGGAGCCCGCGACGTGCGGCGTGAGCAGGAAGTTCGGCATCTCCCACAGCGGGTGATCCGGCGGCAGCGGCTCCGGGTCGGTCACGTCCACCGCTGCCGCGATCCGGCCGGTCGCGAGCTGCGCGGTCAGCGCGGCCGTGTCAGCGATCGGCCCGCGGGCGGCGTTGACGAGCAGCGCGCCGTCGGGCATGGCGGCGAGGAACCGCGCGTCCACCATGCCCCTCGTCTCCGGCGTCAACGGCACGACGAGAACCACGACGTCGGCATCGGGCAGCAACACCGGCAGCTCGGCGACGGCGTGCACGCCGTCGGCCGGGCGCGCGCTGCGCGCGACCCGCGTCAGCGCGACCTCGAACGGCGCGAGCCGGTCCGCAATCGCCGCGCCGATGGACCCGGCGCCGACGAGCAGAACGCGCTTGCCCGCGAGCTCGTCCGTGGGCGCGTGCCCGTCGTACGCCCACTCGTGTCGCGCCTGGGCGCGCACGAACGCCGGGAAGTCGCGCAGGTGGGCGAGGATCGCGGTGACCACCCACTCCGCCGTGGACGAGTCGTGGACGCCCCGGGCGTCGCAGAGCGTGACCGTGTCGGGGAGCCGGCCGACCCAGGCATCCGCGCCCGCGCTCAGCAGCTGCACGACGCGCAGCTGGGGCATCTTCCCCACGAGTGCGACGGTTCCGCCCAGCGCCAGGAACGGCGGCACCCAGAACTGGACCGCGGCCGGGTCGCGGGGCAACTCCGCCGCCGGCCCCTCGTACACCTCGATCGTGACGTCCTGCGGCAGCTCGCCCATGAGCGACCGGCCGCGCTCGTGCGCGATCCAGACCTCCACGAAGCCCGACGATAGTCACCCGCCCGGAACCCGGCGCGCCGAAGCGGCCTCGTCCTAGTCGGCAAAGAGTGGGTACGAGCAGGAGCGGAGTCACGAGTTGATCACGTACGGGGCGGCCCGCGTGGGCCGGGTTACGCTGGGCCGCGTGACCGCCCCCGTACCCCCTCGGCGCGAAGCGGTGTCGCGCGCCCGGCGGGTGGTCGCGGCGCTCGCCACGGCGCTGACCCTCCTCACCGCGTGCAGCTTCGGCGACCCGCCGCCGAGCCAATCCGGCCAGCCGCCGAACCTCCCGACGCCGTCCGCCACCGCATCCGGGGGCGGCCAGAACGATCAGCCGGTCGTCGCCACCGTGCTCGCGAAGGGACTGCGGGTGCCGTGGGCCGTGGCGTTCCTGCCTGACGGCGCCGCGCTCGTCACGGAGCGCGACAGCGGCAAGATCCTGCGAGTCGGGCCGGAGACCACCAAGAGCGGGCTGCGGGTCAGCACCGTGCAGACGATCGCCGAGGTCGACTCGCGCGGCGAGGGCGGCCTTATGGGCATCGCGGTGAGCCCAAAGTACGCCGCCGACAAGACGATCTTCATCTACTACACGACCACCACCGACAACCGGATCGCGAAGCTGGTCCTCGGCGGCAAGCCACGACCGATCCTGACGGGCATCCCGATCTCGGGAGTCCACAACGGCGGCCGGCTCGCGTTCGGTCCGGACGGGTACCTCTACGCCGCGACCGGCGATGCCTCACAGAGTGGCCTCGCACAGGACCGGGACAGCCTGGGCGGGAAGATCCTCCGGATGACCGCGGACGGCAAGCCCGCACCGGGCAATCCGTTCCGCAACCTCGTCTGGAGCTACGGGCACCGCAACGTGCAGGGCATCGCGTGGGACGAAAACCGGCACCTGTACGCGACCGAGTTCGGCCAGAACCGGTGGGACGAGATCAACCGGATCGAACCCGGCAAGAACTACGGCTGGCCGGTCGTCGAGGGGCGCGGAGGCGACACCCGGTTCGTCGAGCCGCTCGTGGTCTGGCGGCCCGACGAGGCGTCGTGCTCCGGCGCGGCGATCATCGGAAATCTGCTGGTCACGGCCTGTCTGCGTGGGCAGCGCCTCTGGTTGATGGAGCTGACCGCGACCGGCACGATCCTCGGCCAGCCCCGCCCCCTGCTGGTCAACCAGTACGGGCGGCTGCGGGCCGTGGTCGCGGCGCCGGATGGATCGCTGTGGATCACCACGTCCAACCACGACGGTCGGGGTGACCCGGGACCCGACGACGACCGGATCCTTCGGCTGGTCCTCTCCAGTTCGGGCGGGGTGGGCAAGAGCTAGCGGCACGCGGGAGCTCGAGGGGCCGGGTTTCGCAAATCGCGCACCCGGGCAGGGCATGATTGAGCATGGCTGAGCCGAGGGATGAGCACGCGGCCGCCGCCGGGGTCCGGGCGAACGGGCCGGCGGGGGCCGTCGCACGTTCGGCCAGGGCAGCGGTACGCCCGGTCGCGCGGTTTGCGGCCCGGTCGGCTCACGCGATGGCCCGCCGCGCGCGAGGCCCCCGTGGCCGCCGGCTGGGGGTCGGCCTGGCCATCGTGGCGGTGTCGCTCGTCGGCGTCGTCCTCGGCGTACTGCTCGGCGCGCGTACGCAGTCGGACGTCGGTCCGTTCCGGGCCGACCTCGCGGTTCGTCCAAGCCTCTTCGGAGACACTCAGGTCATCGTTCCGCCGCTGGGCTCGCTCCGGCTGGACACCCACGACGGCCCGACGCACCTGACGGTCCGGCTCGCGGCGCTGGATCCATCGCGTACCCGGGCATTGATCGACGATCCGAACGGCATCACGCGCGCCAGCCAGACCGCGGTCGACGACGTCACGAAGGGGCTGATCCGCCTCGGCCTGCAGACGATGGGCGTCGCGGTGCTCGCCGCGCTGGCGCTCTCCGCGGTGGTGTTCCGCAACGCGCGACGGGTGGCGTGGTCGGGCGGGATCGCGCTCGTCGTGACCGCGGCGAGCCTGGGCGTCGCCGCCGTCACCTTCCGACCCAGCGCCATCCAGGAGCCACGGTACGAGGGTCTGCTCGTCAACGCTCCGGCCGTGGTCGGCGACGCGCGCCGAATCGCGAACCGATACGAGGAGTACGCCGGTCAGCTGCAGAAGCTGGTTGCCAACGTGAGCCGGCTGTACACCACGGTCTCGCGCGTGCCCATCTACGAGCCGGAGAGCGGCACCACCCGAGTGCTGCACATCTCCGACCTACACCTGAACCCGACGGCGTGGCCGGTGATCCGCACCGTGGTGGAGCAGTTCGACATCGACGTCGTGGTCGACACCGGCGACATCACCGACTGGGGCAGCGAGCCGGAGGCTTCCTACGTGGCGTCGATCGAGGCGCTCGGCGTGCCGTACGTCTTCGTCAACGGCAACCACGACTCGGCCCGCACGACGGCCGCGGTGGCCCGGCAGCCGAACGCCGTGGTGCTGAACGACTCGGTGCGGACGGTGGCGGGCCTGACGTTCGCGGGCATCGGCGACCCCCGGTTCACACCGGACAAGGAGACCTCGCCGACGGGGTCCGGCGAATCGAAGCAGACCATCGAGCGGGTCATCGGCGCCGGCGAGGCGCTCGCGCAGACCATCCGTGCGAGCACCCGACCGGTGGACGTTGCGCTCGTGCACGATCCCGCCTCGGCCAGCGCGCTCGCCGGGACGTGCCCGCTCGTGCTGGCCGGACACATCCACCACCGGGAGGTCCAGACGTTCGAGCCCACGCCGAACGGGATGACCACCCGCCTGCTCGTCGAGGGGTCGACCGGCGGTGCCGGGCTTCGCGGCCTGGAGGGCAAGGAGCCCCTGCCGTTGGAGCTGTCCGTGCTCTACTTCGACGACAGGCGCAGCCTGCAGGCGTACGACGACATCCGCGTCGGCGGCACCGGGCAGTCCCAGGTCACGCTGGAGCGGCACGTCATCAATGAACCCGAGACGCCCGAGCCGGCCGGGGCGCCGACCCCACGCTGAGGCCGGCGGGGTGGCCCAACTCCGTCAGAGTCGGGCCCTCCGCCGGGCCCTGACCACCCAACTCCGTCAGAGTCGGCCCGTCGGGCACCAGCCCGGGTGGCCGGGCGTCAATCTCCCACACCCAGGCGGGAGAGGATCAGCTCCCGCACGGTCTTGGCGTCCGCCTGGTTCCTGGTCGCCCGCATGACCGCGCCCACCAGCACGCCGGCCGCCGCGACCCTGCCGTCGCGGACCCTGGCGGCCACGTCCGGGTTGGCGGCGATCGCCTCATCGACGGCGGCCGTCAGCGCGGCCGTATCGGAGACCATCTCGAGGCCCCGGGCGGCCATGACCTCGGCCGGTGAGCCTTCGCCGGCCATGACGCCCTCCAGCACGGTGCGGGCCAGCTTGTCGCTCAGCTTTCCGGCGTCGACCAGCCCCTGCAGCTCGGCGACGTCCGCCGGCGACACACCGACCGCGGTGAGTTCGACCCCGGCCTCGTTGGCACGGCGGGACAGCTCGCCGAGCCACCACTTGCGGGCCGCATCGGGGGTGGCCCCGGCGGCCACCGTCTCGTCGATGAGCTGGACCGCGCCGGCGTTCACGATGGCCTGCATGTCCAGTTCGGACAGTCCCCACCCGGCCCGCAGCCGGGCTCGGCGCACCCGGGGCAGCTCCGGCAGGGCGGCCTTGAGTTCGGCGACCCACGCGGGGTCCGGCGCGAGTGGCACCAGGTCGGGCTCGGGGAAGTACCGGTAGTCGGTGGCGGTCTCCTTGGAGCGGCCCGACGTCGTGTCCCCGGTGTCCTCATGGAAGTGCCGGGTCTCCTGGACCACGCGACCACCCGCGTCGAGCACCGTCGCCTGCCGGATCATCTCCGCCCGTACCGCGCGTTCGACGCTGCGCAGCGAGTTCACGTTCTTGGTCTCGGTGCGGGTTCCCCACTCCTCGCCCGGACGGTTCAGCGACGTGTTCACGTCGCAGCGCAGCGAACCCTGCTCCATGCGGACGTCGGAGACGCCCAGCGACCGGACCACGTCGCGCAGCTCGCGGACGTACGCCCGGGCCACGACCGGCGCGAGCGTGCCCGTGCCGGGGATCGGCTTCGTGACGATCTCGACGAGCGGTATGCCGGCCCGGTTGTAGTCGACCAGCGACTTGGTCGCGCCGTGAATTCGCCCGGTCGCGCCCCCGACGTGCAGGGTCTTGCCGGTGTCTTCCTCGAGGTGCACGCGCTCGATCTCGACCCGGACCACCCGACCGTCGGTCTCGACGTCCAGCCAGCCGTTGGTGCAGAGCGGCTCGTCGTACTGGCTGATCTGGAAGTTCTTCGGCATGTCGGGGTAGAAGTAGTTCTTGCGCGCGAACCGGCACCACGTCGCGATGTCGCAGTTGAGGGCGAGGCCGATCCGGATCGTCGCCTCGATGGCCGCCCGGTTCGCCACCGGCAGGCTGCCCGGCAGGCCGAGGCAGACGGGGCAGACCTGGGTGTTCGGCTCGGCACCGAACGTGGTCGGGCAGCCGCAGAACATCTTGGTGTTCGTGTCCAGCTCAACGTGTACCTCGAGGCCGATGACCGGCTCGTAGCGGGCCGTCACGTCGTCGAACGTCGGCAACGCGGTCGTGCTCATCGGGGCTCCAGGTTGGGACGGTTGTCGGACAGCTCCGGCGGGGAGAGCCGGCCGACCGCCGACTCCACCGCGGCGGCGACCCGATACATCCGGTCGTCGGCCAGCGTCGGAGCCATCACCTGGAAGCCGACCGGCAGGCCGTCGGAGAGTCCACATGGGACAGAGATGGCCGGGCCGCCGTACAGGTTGGACGGGATCGTGAACAGATCGGCCAGGTACATCTGATACGGGTCGGCGGTCCGCGAGCCGAGCGGGAACGCCACGAACGGCGTCGTCGGCGAGACCAGCACGTCGACCTGGTCGAACGCGCCCGTGAAGTCGCGGGTGATCAGCGTACGCACCTTCTGCGCCTGGCCGTAGTAGGCCTCGTAGTAGCCGGACGACAGGGCGTACGTGCCGATCATGATCCGCCGCTTGACCTCCGGGCCGAAACCCGCGTCGCGGGTCAGCGACATGACCTCCTCGAGGGCGCGGGTGCCGTCGTCGCCGACCCGCAGCCCGTAGCGGACCCCGTCGAAGCGAGCGAGGTTCGACGAGCACTCGCTGGGCGCGATCAGGTAGTACGCCGGCAGCGCGTACTGGAAGTGCGGACAGGAGACCTCGACAACCTCCGCGCCGAGCTTGGTGAGCGCGTCGACGGCGTCCCGGAACGTGGCCAGTACGCCGGGTTCCGCGCCCTCGCCGGCGAACTCGGTGATCAGACCCAGCCGTACGCCGGTCAGGTCGCCGGTCGCGCCGCGCCGGGCCTGCTCGACGACGGGCGGCACGGGCGCGGGTATCGACGTCGAGTCACATGGGTCGTGGCCGGCGATGACTTCGTGCAGCAAGGCAGCGTCCTCGACCGCGCGGGCGCACGGGCCCGGCGTATCCAACGATGAGGAGAACGCCACCAGGCCGTACCGCGATGTGCCGCCGTACGTCGGCTTGCTCCCGACCGTGCCGGTCACCGCGCCGGGCTGCCGGATGGAGCCGCCCGTGTCGGTGCCGATCGCCAGCGGGGCCTCGTACGCCGCGATCGAGGCCGCCGAGCCGCCGCCCGAGCCGCCCGGGATGCGCGTCAGATCCCAGGGGTTGTAGGTGGGCCCGTACGCGGAGTACTCCGTCGACGAGCCCATCGCGAACTCGTCCATGTTGGTCTTGCCGAGTAGCACGAGGCCCGCGTCGCGCAGGCGCTCGACCACGGTCGCGTCATACGGTGGCCGCCAGCCCTCCAGAATCCTTGATCCGCAGGTCGTCGGCACGCCGCGGGTGGTGATCACGTCCTTCACCGCGACGGGCACGCCGGCCAGCGGACCGAGCTGCTCGCCGGCCGCGCGGCGGGCATCCACGGCCTCGGCCGCCGCGAGCGCCCCCTCGGCGTCGACGTGGAGAAATGCGTGCACCCGCTCGTCGACGGCGGCGATCCGGTCGAGGTGGACCCGGACGACCTCGAGGGCGGAGACCTCGCCCCGGGCGATCGCGGCGCCAAGCTCCGCCGCGGTCCGCCTGGTTACGTCAGTCACGCCTACTCCTCCTCGTCCAGGATCCGCGGTACGCGGAACCGCCCCGCCTCGGTGTCTGGCGCCCCGGCCAGCGCGTCCTCCTGACTGAGGCACGGCGCGACGACGTCCTCCCGGAACACGTTGGTCAGCGGCACGGAGTGCGAGGTCGGCGGGGTGTCGGCCGCGGCGACCTCACCCACCCGCGCAACCGCCTGGAGGATCACGTCCAGCTGGCCGGCGAACGTGTCCAGCTCCTCCTCGGTGACGGCGAGCCGCGACAGCCGCGCCAGGTGCGCGACCTCCTCGCGGGAGATTGCGGCCATCCTGCCCCCTCGTCTGGTTCGTCTGCAGCGTGACATCCGCGCTCGACCCGGGCGAGTCTATTTGTCGCGTTCGGTGACCGGCTGAGGCGGGGTGCTAGCGGCCCGGCGACAGCGGCCGGTACCTGGCCAGCCACTCGACGAGCTCGTCCCCGGGCATCGGCCGCGCGTAGAACCAGCCCTGGGCGACGTGACAGCCCGACGCGTGCAGCAGCCGCCACGTGCGCTCGTCCTCGACGCCCTCGGCGACGACACGCAGGCCCAGCGCACCGGCCAGCTCGATGATGGAGCGCACGATCGCGGCGTCGTCGGCGTCGTCGGCCATGCCGAGCACGAACGACCGGTCGACCTTCACCTCGGCCAGCGGCAGCCGTCGCAGGTGCTGCATCGATGAATACCCGGTACCGAAGTCGTCCAGCGCGATCCCCACGCCGATGCGGTGCAGCTCGGAAATCGTCGCGAGGACCCGCCGCGGGTCGGCCATCAGCGCACCCTCGGTGATCTCCAGTTGGAGTCGGTCCGGCGGTATGGCGTACCGCGCCAGCCGGTCGGAGATCTGTTCCGTGATCTCCGCCGTGTGCAGGTCCCGCACGCTGACGTTGAGCGACGCCCGCAGCTGGACGCCGGCGGCCGCCCATTTAGCGATCTGCTCGACGACGTCGTCGATCACCCGCCGGGTGAGCAGCCGCATCACCGCGCTCTGCTCGGCGACCCGGATCAGCTCCTCCGGGTCGACCAGTCCACGCTGCGGGTGCCGCCACCGCAACAGCGCCTCGACCCCGACCACGGTGCCGGAGCCGATCTCGACCTGCGGCTGGTAGTACATCGCGATCTCGCCGGCCGTCCGCCCCGTACGCCCGGTCACACCAGGGAGCCGGGCCAAGCCGTCGAGCCCGGTGGCCACGTCGTCCGGCTCGGCACGGTGGCGGCCGTTCAACCGGGAACCGTTCGTCTCCAGGGCCCTCCGGAGGTCGGCGAGCAGACCGAGCCGCTCGGCCGAGTTGTGATCGGACTCGGGCGAGTAGACCGCGACCGCGTCTCCGCGGTGCTTCGCGTCGTACATCGCCACGTCGGCGTGCCGCATGAGCGTCGCGAAGTCGTCGCCGTGCTCGGGGTAGAGCGCGATTCCGATCGAGCCGCTGACATCGAGCGGAAGCCCGTCGAGCGACACCGGCTCGGCGAGTGCGTCGGTGACCCGTGCCGCCCGTGCGACCGCGTCCTCGGCGCCGCGGAGCCGGGGAGCCACGATCGCGAACTCGTCCCCGCCCAGCCGCGCGACGAGGTCGCCCTCGTCGACCGTGTGCGACAGCCGGCGGCCCACCTCGACGAGCAGGCGGTCTCCGACCTCGTGCCCGAGCGCGTCGTTCACGTGTTTGAACCGGTCGATATCAAGCAGCAACAGTGCGAATCGCCCGTCCGGTTCGCCCTTGACGGCGCGCGCGGAGTGGCTCGCGGCGTGCTCGGCCACCTCGGACAGCAGCGCCTTCCGGTTCGCGAGCCCGGTCAACGGGTCGAGCCGGGCCAGCCGCTCCTGCTCGGTGGAGAGCCGGGCCATCCGGTACACCGCGTACAGCGGAACGACCACGAGCGGGATGAGGGCGGCGCTGGTGTCCGCGGCGGCGACCAGGATCGGGGCGAGCAGGAGCAGCGAGCCGGTCGACAGCAACTCGAAGCCGAGGGCGCGGGTGAACTCCGACCACCATCGCCCGCCGAACCGCAGCCGCACAGCGATGGTGACCGTGCCGTACTTCATGGCGAACCAGGCCCCCGCCCCGGCGACCACCGCGGCAGCGGCCCGCCAGGTGTGCCCGTTCGCCGCGAGCGGGTGCGCGCCGCCGATGAGCCGGATCACACCGGCCGCGGCGCCGAGCGCCAGCGCGTACTGCCCGACGTTGAACACGGCCCGCCAGGCCGCGTGCCGCATCCGCCAGCTCGACACCGCGACGGCGGCGGCCTGCACCGTGATGGCGGGGCCCAGCCCCCAGGCGAGGAGGATCGCAAAGGTGAAGCAGATCGAAGGGAAGATCGCCGAACTCTGTCGGCGGCCGGGCGGTGTGAACGGCCGTGAGTCGCCGATCACCGCGAGCGCCGCCATCACCCAGAACGCGGCCGGCAGCTCGGGAAGCCGGGCCGGCAGTTCGGTCAGCGGCACGGCGACGATCAATGCACCGACCGTGACGACGGAGCCGACGAACGCGAAGAGTGGCACGGCCCGATCGGGTGGAACGGAGTTCCGCGATGGTGCGGCCTCCATGCCTACCTCCCGACGCCGTCACCCGGCCCGACGCTACGCGGGGCCCAACCGCCACTCAATGCCACGTGATCGTCCGTGCCGAACGTTCATCGCGACGGCCATCGCCATTGAAACGACCTCGTCGGCCCAGAGTGATGTCCGAAAGTACGAATCGGACGTCGTCGTAACTAAGTTGAGATACGCGGCAACGGGGCCGGCACCATCCGTTATCACCGACTAACTCCCCGCATTCACTCGCCCCGCTGCGCCACCTTCTCGGCCGCGTCGGGGCCCTTGTCCAGGAGCACCTCGAAGCCCTCCTCGTCGAGTATCGGCACCTTCAATGAGACGGCCTTGTCGTACTTCGAGCCTGGGTTGTCGCCCACCACGACGAAGCCCGTCTTCTTGGACACCGACCCGCTCACCTTGCCTCCACGAGCGGCGATCGCCTCGTTCGCCTGGTCTCGGGAGTGTCGGGTGAGCGATCCCGTCACGACCACCGTCACGCCCTCCAGCGGACGCGGGCCGGTGTCCGCGCGTTCCTCGGCCATCCGTACGCCGGCGGTCCGCCACTTATCGACGATGTCCCGATGCCAGTCGACGCCGAACCACTCCTTCAACGAGTCCGCGATCCGCGGGCCGACGCCCTCCACGGCGGCGAGACGATCGGTCGAGGCGGCCGCGATGGCATCGATCGACTCCATCTCGCGGGCCAGCGCCTGCGCGGCGGTCGGGCCGACGTGCCGGATCGAGAGGGCCACGAGGATCCGCCACAGCGGACGCTGTTTCGCCTCGTCGAGGTTGGCCAGCAGCCTGGTCGCCGTCGCGCTGAGCGAGCCGTCCTTGTTGACGAAGAACGGGCTGCGCGAGAGGCGCTCCGCGTCCAGCATGAACAGGTCGCCCTCGTCGTGGATGACGCCCGACTCCAGCAGCGCCATCGCGGCCTTGTAACCGAGGGCCTCGATGTCGAGCGCGCCGCGGCCCGCCAGGTGGAACACCCGCTCGCGCAGCTGCGCCGGGCAGGACCGGCCGTTCGGGCAGCGGATGTCGGCGTCGCCCTCCCGTTCGGGTCGCAGCGGCGTGCCGCACTCGGGGCAGACCGTCGGCATCTCGAAGCCGCGCTCCGTGCCGTCGCGGAGGTCGACGACCGGGCTGACCACCTCCGGAATCACGTCGCCGGCCTTGCGGATGACGACCGTGTCGCCGATCTTCACGCCCTTGCGCGCAACCTCGCTCGCGTTGTGCAGGGTCGCGAACGCCACGGTGGAGCCGGCCACCTTGACGGGCTCGAGCGCGGCGTAGGGCGTGACCCGCCCGGTGCGTCCCACGTTCACGCGGATGTCGACCAGCTTGGTGTTGACCTCCTCCGGCGGGTACTTGTACGCGATCGCCCAGCGCGGCGCCCGGCTGGTCGAGCCGAGGCGGCGCTGGATCGAAACGGCGTCCACCTTGACGACGACACCGTCGATCTCGTGTTCGACATCGTGGCGGTGCTCGGCGTAGTACGCGATGTACTCGCGTACGCCCTCGAGGTCATCGACCACCTTCCACACCGAGCTCGTCGGCAGGCCCCAGGCGGCGCACGCCTCGTACGCGTGCGACTGGGCCGCCGGTTCGAACCCACGGCGGGCGCCGAGGCCGTGCACGATCATGCGCAGCGGGCGGCTCGCGGTGACGCGTGGATCCTTCTGGCGCAGCGAGCCGGCGGCCGCGTTGCGGGGGTTCGCGAACGGCGGCTCGCCCTGCTCGACGCGCATGGCGTTGAGGTCGGCGAACCGCGCGACGGGGTAGAACACCTCGCCGCGCACCTCCAGCAGCTCCGGGACCGGAAAGGCGTCCGTGCCGGTCAGCTGCTCGGGCACCGTGGCGATCGTGCGCACGTTCGGCGTCACGTCCTCGCCGGTGCGCCCGTCGCCGCGCGTCGCCGCCCGGGTCAGCCGGCCGCGCTCATAGGTCAGGCTGACCGCGAGACCATCGACCTTCAGCTCGCACAGGTACGCCGGCGACTGCCCGGCATCGCGCTCCACGCGCGCTGCCCACCCGGCGAGCTCCTCGTCGGTGAACGCGTTGTCGAGGCTCATCATCCGCTCGATGTGCTCGACGGGCGCGAACTGTAGGGCGTACGCGTAGCCGACCCGCTGGGTGGGCGAGTCGGGCGTACGCAGGGCGGGGAACTCGGCCTCGAGCTGCTGCAGCTCGCGGATCAGCGCATCGTACTGCGCGTCGGAGATCTCCGGTAAATCCAGGACGTGATAGCGGTACTGGTGGTGGTCGACCTCCTCGGCGAGCACCGCGTGCCGTTCGCGGGCGGCGGGTGGCGGCTCGGCCCCCGCGGCCGCCTCCTGGGCGGCGGTCACTTCCTGGGGGATGGCTTCCTCGGACACCAGCACCTCCGTGATGATCGCGCTCTCCCGAACCGTATCGGCCCGGTCCGACAGCCGGCCCCCCTCCCGGGGCGGGCGGGTGGGGGCTAGCGTCGGTCCATGAGCGACCCGCATACCGCCACCAAGATCACGCTGGACGAGGCGGAGATCCCGCGCCGCTGGTACAACATCCTCGCCGATCTGCCCTCGCCCCCGCCGCCGGTCCTGCACCCCGGCACGCTGCAGCCGGTCGGCCCCGACGACCTGGCGCCGCTGTTCCCGATGGATCTGATCCTGCAGGAGGTCAGCACCGACCGGTACGTCGAGATCCCCGAGGACGTGCTCGACGTCTATCGCCTCTGGCGCCCGTCGCCGCTCTACCGCGCCTGGCGGCTGGAACGGGCACTCGGCACGCCCGCCAAGATCTTCTACAAGTACGAGGGAGTCTCGCCGGCCGGCTCGCACAAGCCGAACACCGCGGTGGCTCAGGCGTACTACAACGCCGCGGCCGGCATCCGCCGGCTCACGACCGAGACCGGTGCCGGTCAGTGGGGCACCGCGCTGGCGTTCGCGTGCTCCCAGTTCGGGTTGGACTGCGAGGTCTGGCAGGTGCGCGCCTCGTACGACCAGAAGCCGTACCGGAAGATCATGATCGAGACGTTCGGCGGAGTCATCCACCCGTCACCGTCCGATCTGACCGCCGCCGGCCGCAAGGTGCTCGAGGAGCACCCCGACTCCCCCGGCTCGCTCGGCATCGCCATCTCCGAGGCGGTCGAGGTGGCCGCGCAGCACGCCGACACCAACTACGCGCTGGGCAGCGTGCTCAACCACGTGCTGCTGCACCAGACCGTGATCGGCGAGGAGGCGCTGCTGCAGTTCGCGAAGGTTGGTCTCACGCCGGACCTGCTCGTCGGCTGCACCGGCGGTGGCTCGAACTTCGCCGGCCTCGCGTTCCCGTTCATGCGGGAGAAGCTGGCCGGCCGGATGGATCCGACGATCCGCGCGGTGGAGCCGGCGAGCTGCCCGTCGCTGACCAGGGGCGTGTACGCGTACGACTTCGGCGACACCGCCGGCATGACCCCGCTGATGAAGATGCACACCCTGGGCCACGACTTCATCCCGGACCCGATCCACGCGGGCGGGCTGCGCTACCACGGCATGTCCCCGCTCATCTCCCACGTCTACGAGCTGGGGCTGCTCGAGGCCGTCGCCAAGACTCAGCGCGAGTGTTTCGAGGCGGGCGTCCGATTCGCGCGGTCCGAGGGGATCGTGCCCGCCCCGGAGCCCACCCACGCGCTCGCCGCGTGCATCGACGAGGCACTGCGGTGCAAGGAGACCGGCGAGGAGCGGGTCATCCTCACCGCGCTATGCGGCCACGGTCACCTCGACCTCGCGGCGTACGGCGCCTACCTGGCGGGCGAGCTCGTCGACCACGAGCTGAGCGACGAGGAGCTCGCGGCCGCCGTGGCCAACCTGCCGCCGGTCCCCGCTGCGTAGCTGGGCCTCGCTCCGCTCGGCGGGCTCGCGCCGCCGCAGGGCGCGAGCGACTATGCCTCCATGAGCCGGCGGCCGGCCTCGCGACACGCGGTCAGCACGCCCCGGGCGTACTCCGGCGGTGCCCCGGCGAGCCCGCACGCGGGCGTCACCACGGCCTGCTCGGCGAGGCGGGACGCCGGGAAGCCCAGCCGACGCCAGACATCGCGTACCACGCCGGCGAGGTCGGCCGACGATGGCGCGCGACCGTCGGACGGCGGCCGGGTGGCCGCGGCGCCGGCGAACAGCCCGAGGCCCCCATCGAGCGCCTCGCCCAGCGCCTCCAGGTCGCCCTCGCCGACGAGCGCAAGGTCGAGACCCACCGCGGCGGCCCCGGATTCCCGCAGCACCCCCAGCGGTACGCCGGCGGCGCAGCAGTGCACGATCACCGGTACGCCGGCGGCTTCCACGACCGTCGCGAGCGCCCCGCGGGCCGCGGTCGCCTCGACCGCTCGGTGGGTTCCGAGGCCGCTCTCCGTGGCCACCCGGCCGGCGAGCACGGCCGGCAGCGACGGCTCGTCCAGCTGAAGCAGTACGCGGGCGTGCGGTAGCCGGGCGGCGACGTCCGCCACGTGCGCGGCCAGCCCCTCGGCGAGCGAGTCTGTGAGGTCCCGCACGGCGCCGGCGTCGCCCAGCACGACCCCGCCGATCGGGAGCTCCAGGCCGGCCGCGAGCGTCCACGGGCCGGTCGCCTGCACCTTGACCGCCCCGGCGAACTCGGCCGCCTGGGCGGTCAGCGCGTCGACGTCCCGGTCCAGGAGGTCACGGCTGCGGCGCAGGTCGCGGCCCGGCCGCGCGGCGAGGCGCCAGCGCGACGCGTACAGCTCGACCGGCAGCTCGACGAGGAGTGCCGCGCCGCGGCCGATCATCTCCGCGCCCAGTCCGCGGTCGGGGAGCTCCGGCAGGTGCGGCAGGTCGGGCAGCTCGCCGAGCACGACCCGCTGTGCCTCCTCGATGTCGGTGCCGGGCAACGAGCCGATCCCGGTCGCCGCGCCGGCCGGCCACGGCCACGCCTGATCCGCCACGGCTGCGACGCTACCGGGCGGCGTCGGTGATGGTGGCCGACCCGAGCACGATGTCCCCGGCGGGATCCGGCCGGTACGCCACGACCGCCTGGCCGGCGGCCACCCCGCGCACCGGCCGCCGTAGGTCGGCGCGCAGTCGGTCGCCGGTTCGGGGTCTGGGGTCGGAGGGCGGCCAACGCCCGGAGACGCCAGACTTCGAATAGACGTGCACGGTCGCGGGCACCGGCTCGCCGTGCGCGCGCAGCTGGACGAGGCACTCCACGGGACCGTCCGGCGCCGGCGCCCCGGTCCAGATCGGGCGCTCGGCGTACACCGTCATGACCTCGAGCGCCTCGGCCGGACCCACCGTGACCGTGTTGGTCGCCGGCGTGATCGACAGTACGTACCGAGGCCGGCCATCGGACGCGGGCCGGTCCAGGCGCAGCCCGCGGCGCTGGCCGACCGTGTAGGCGTACGCCCCGTCGTGGCGGCCGAGCGCCTCACCGGTCTCGCCGTCCAGGATGTCGCCCGGAGCGCTGCCGAGCCGGCCCGCGAGGAAGCCCCGGGTGTCCCCGTCGGCGATGAAGCAGATGTCGTGCGAGTCCGGCTTGTCCGCCACGGCCAGCCCGCGGGCTGCCGCCTCGGCGCGGACCTGCCCCTTGGTCGAGTCGCCGAGCGGGAAGACCGAGTGCGCGAGCTGCTCCCACGTCAGCACCGCGAGCACATAGGACTGATCCTTGCCGAGGTCGACCGAGCGACGCAGCAGACCGTCGGCGCCGAGCCGGGCGTGGTGGCCGGTGACCACCGCGTCGAATCCCAGCGCGAGCGCGCGATCCAACACGGCGGAGAACTTGATCTTCTCGTTGCACCGCAGGCACGGGTTGGGGGTACGCCCAGCCGCGTACTCGGCGACGAAGTCCTCTACGACGTCGGCGTGGAAGCGCTCGGCCATGTCCCAGACGTAAAACGGGATGCCGAGGACGTCCGCGGCGCGGCGGGCGTCCCGCGAGTCCTCCAGCGTGCAGCAACCGCGCGCGCCGCTGCGATGGGTCTGCGGGTTCAGCGACAAGGCGAGGTGTACGCCGGTGACGTCGTGCCCGGCGTCGACCGCCCGGGCGGCCGCCACCGCCGAATCGACTCCGCCCGACATCGCGGCTAGCACTCGCACCCACCCAGGGTATCCGGGCCGCCTGCTGCCCAACGGTGACGGAGTTGCGGCGCGAGATCAGCCGCGCGCGGTCTTGAGCGACCCCGCCCGCCGGGCCCGCTCGACCGCGTTCGGCAACGCGGCGATCAGCTCGTCAATGTCGGCCGAGGTCGAGGTGTGTCCGAGCGTGAAGCGGAGGGTCGACCGGGCCCTCGCCTCGTCCACTCCCATCGCCAGCATCACATGGGACGGCTGCGCCACGCCGGCGGAGCAGGCCGATCCGGTGGAGCAGGCGATGCCCTGCGCGTCGAGCAGGAGCAGGAGCGCGTCGCCCTCGCAGCCGGGGAACGAGAAGTGCGCGTTGCCCGGCAGGCGGTCGTCCGGGTCGCCGTTGTAGACCGCGTCCGGCACGATCGCGCGCACCCGCGCCACAAGCTCGTCGCGCAGCGCGGCCAGCCGCACGGCGTACTCCTTTCGCCGCCGGACGGCCGCCTCGACCGCGACGGAGAACGCCACCACGCCGGGCGCGTCGAGCGTCCCGGAGCGCACGTCCCGCTCCTGCCCGCCGCCGTGCAGCAGCGGCGTACAGCCCACGTCGCGCCCGAGCAGCAGGGCGCCGACCCCGATCGGACCGCCCAGCTTGTGCCCGGTCACGGTGAGCGCGACCGCGTCGCTCTGGCCGAAGTCGACGGGGACCTGCCCCACCGCCTGGACGGCGTCGGTGTGGAACGGGATGCCGTGCGCCGCGGCCAGCGACGCCAGCTCCGCCACCGGCTGGACGGTGCCGACCTCGTTGTTTGCCCACATCGAGGTGATCACGGCGATGTGGTCCGCGTGCTCGTCAAGCTCCGCGTGTAGCGCATCGACACGGACCCGGCCTAGCTCGTCGGCCGGCAGCCAGGACACGCATGCGCCCTCCGCCTTGGCCAGCCACTCCACGGCGTCGAGCACCGCGTGATGCTCCACGGAGCTGGCGACGATGCGGACCCGCTTGGCGTCCGCCGCGAGTCGTGACCAATAGATCCCCTTGACCGCGAGGTTGTCGCTCTCCGTCCCACCGCCCGTGAAGATCACCTCCGACGGGCGGGCACCGAGCGCGGCGGCTACCCGTTCGCGCGACTCTTCGACCTTGCGGCGGGCGCAGCGGCCCGGGGCGTGCAGCGACGAGGCGTTGCCGACGTCGCGGGCGGCGGCGACATACGCCTCCAGCGCCTCGTCGAGCATCGGGGTGGTCGCAGCGTGATCCAAGTAGGCCATCGCCGCCAAGCCTAATCGCCGAGTGTCGGATACCCGACCCGATCGAGCCACGGATGGCCCGGGTGGACCCGGGCCAGCGTGGCCGCAAGCCAGCGCCGTCGACCTTCATCGAGCAGCGGCAGTACGCGGGCCAGGTCGACAGCGTCCTTGGGGCGGCTGCCCTTAGCCTTGAACAGCAACACGATCTCCGGCGCGAGATACGGAATGCCATCACCGGTGAACGCCCGCACCTCGGCATACGGCCGGCGGATGGTGGGATCTCGCCGGCAGATCCAGGTGTCGCCGTCGGCCGGTTCGCGGAAGACGTCCAGCCGCCAGCGCCGGCTCGCGCGTTCGAGCACCCAGGTCTGGTGGTGCTCGCCCGTCGGCGTCTCGTCGGGTGCCAGCGGAGTGACCTGGCCATCACCCGCCACGAAGAAGTCGCAGTCGTCGAAGCGGTCGCGGATCTCGTCGAACCGGTCCGCCGGCACGGCGATCTCCAGATCGTCGTGTCCCCGGGTCTCCCAGCCGAGAAACAGGTCGATCGCCCAGCCGGCGGCGACCGCCCACGGCACCGCGCAGCCCTCGAGGCGCTCGGCCACCTCCTCCGGGTACCAGGCGTCCCAGGCGTCCGGGCCCGGCGGCTCGCTCACCACGTCGGTTCGATGAGTACGCCGTCGGCGTGCGCCGCAAGCGCTCTCAGATCATCGACATCGGCGGTAAGCACGGTCGCGGCGTTCAGTTCGGCGAACGCGATCACGATGGCGTCCACCGCCGAGCCACGGCCAGCCACAGTGCGCAGGGCAGCGGCGCGCCGGGCGATCGGGGTCGGCAGCCGGCCCACAATCGTGCACGACTTCAAGAGTTGGTTCGCGGTGGCATCCCGCCCGGCATGACCGGTAAGGCACTCGACGAGCACCGCCGACGGCACGAGGGGCGGCCAGACATCGCGCATCCGGTAGCGCTGGATTGTGCCCGCCCGAGTCGGGCCGGGCCGCGCGAGCGCCGAAACCCCGCCGGAATCCAGGACGAGGAATCCCATCGATCAGGCTGCCGCGTTGGTCGGCCGCGGACCGATCTTGCCCATCCGCCGCGCATGCTCGAGAATTCGCTGTGCCGACTCCTCGGCAAGCCGCTCGTCCTCCTCGGACGGCTCGCCATACTCCGCGATCGTCATCGCGACAAACTCGTCGGCCGCGCGCAGCTTTTCGTCGAGCTCCAACCTGGCGCGCAGCGCCGCCTGAAGGATCTCCGAGACGGGCAGGTCTTCGGCCTTGACCCGGTCGTACAGATCCTGCGGCAAGTAGACGTTGATCCGGGGCATGCGCATAACTCTACGCATGCCGCCGGACCACGCTCAACTCACTTGCGCTTGCGGATCTCCTCGGCTGCCTGCGGCACGACCTTGAACAGATCTCCCACGACGCCGAAGTCGGCCAGCTCGAAGATCGGCGCCTCGGCGTCCTTGTTGACCGCGACTATCGTCTTCGACGTCTGCATGCCGGCGCGGTGCTGAATCGCGCCGGAGATGCCCAGCGCAATGTACAGCTGCGGCGACACAGTCTTGCCCGTCTGTCCGACCTGGAACTGGTGCGGGTAGAAGCCCGAGTCGGTCGCCGCCCGGGACGCGCCCACCGCCGCACCCAACAGGTCCGCGAGCTCCTCCACCAGCTTGAAGTTCTCCGCGCTGCCGACGCCCCGCCCGCCGGACACGACGATCGACGCCTCGGTCAGCTCCGGACGGGCGCCTTTCGCCTCGGCAACCCGTTCCACGACGCGCGTGAGCTTCGCCGACTCGTCGACGGTGACGTCCAGGGTGGTCACCGACGCGGTGGCCGGGGCGGGCGTGGGCGTCAACGAATTCGGCCGCACCGCCACCAGCGGCAGGCCGCGGGTGACCCTCGATTTGACGATCGTGGAGCCCGCGAACACCACCTGGGTCGCAGTGGCATCGGGCTCGACCGCGACGACGTCCGCGAGTAGGCCGTTGTCCAGCTTCACCGCGAGCCGGCCGGCGATCTCCTTGCCCTCCTGGGTCGCGGCGAGCAGCACCGCGGCCGGCGACGAGTCGCGGATCAGTGACGCGAGCACGGCCGCCTTCGGCGCGACGAGGTACCCGTCGAGGTCCTCGTGCTCCGCCGCGTACACCTTGGTCGCGCCGTACTCCCCGAGCCTCTCCACCAGCGGCGCGGCCGCGCCCGGCCCGCCGAGCACCACCGCGGCGGGCGAACCCAGCTCGCGGGCGAGGGTGAGCAGCTCGAGTGTCACCTTCTTGACCATGTCGCCGGACTGCTCGACGATCACCAGAACCTCAGTCATGCCCGCCCCTCACACGAACTTCTCGGACGCGAGGAACTCGACCAACTTGACGCCGCCGTCGCCTCCGTCAGTGATCTTCTGACCGCCCGACCGCGGCGGGCGCTTCGCGTGCTCAACGACCTCGCTGGTCGCGCCGGCGAAGCCGACCTCCCCCGCGTCGATGCCGAGATCGGCCAGCGAGAGCGTGGACACCGGCTTCTTCTTGGCCTCCATGATCCCCTTGAACGACGGGTACCGAGGCTCGTTGATCGTGTCCCACACGGACACCACGGCCGGGGTGGCGGCGGTGATCACCTCGTACCCCTCCTCGGTCTGCCGCTCGGCCGTCAGGGTCTGCCCGTCGACGGTGAGCTTGCGGGCGCCGGTCAACGCCGCGATGCCGAGGCGCTCCGCGAGCATGTGCGGCAGGGCCTGGACGCGGCCGTCGGTTGCCTCGGCGCCGCAGATGACCAGGTCGGCGCCGAGCGTGCTGAGCGCGGCCGCGAGCACCTTCGACGTGGCGACGGCGCAGGACCCGTGCAGGGCGTCGTCCAGCACGTGCACGGCCCGGTCCGGACCCATCGACAGCGCCTTGCGGATGGACTCGGCCGCCCGGTCAGGTCCCATGGTCAAGACCGTGATCTCGCCGCCGTGCGCCTCCTTGATCCGCAACGCCTCCTCGACGGCGTACTCGTCCATCTCGTTGATGACGTTGTTTGCCGACGCCCGGTCGACCGTGTTGTCGTCGGTGCGCAGCGTCCGTTCCGCACCGGAGTCCGGCACCTGCTTGACGAGGACGACGATGTTCATCGCGCTTCTCGGAACCCTCCTGCTCGGGTGAACGCTCGTTAATGGCACCGCGATGTTACCCACAAGTAGCATGGGCACCGCTGGTCACATCCGGCCGATCGTGACACAGCTCACCACCGCCGGCGGCGCCGGGGCGGGAGCGTCATTCCCCGCCGGCGAGCGCTTCCTTGACCTTGGCCAACATCTCCGCCTCGTCCGCGCTGATGCCTTCGGACGCGCTCGCGACCTGCTCGGCGGCGCCCAACACCGTGGCCCGATAGTTTCCCAGCTCGCCCGGTGCCTTCTCGGCCAGGATCTCGACCGACCGACGCAGCGCCGGCAGCACGGCCGCCTCGACGGCCTCCGGCGACTCCTTCGGCAGCTTGGGCAGCCCGCCGGTGGTCATGACCTCCTTGACAAGCCCCGTGCCGCCGGTCAGCGCGCCGGAGGCGGCCAGGCTTTCCCGCAGCATCGCGAGGAATCCGGGGTCGGCGTTGGAGACCAGAAACACCGCCCCGAAGGCGGCCGTCTTGAGCGTCAACTTCTCGTCGTCGGTCAGCGGCTCGGTCATGCGTACATTCTCCCTACGACGGCCGCGGACGTGGCCGAAAGATGTACGGCGTCGTCGTGGCGACCGCCACAAAGCCGAGCCGCTCGAGGATCGGCCGGCTGTCGTCGGTCGCGTCCACCTGAAGGTACGTGTAGCCCCGGGCGTCGGCCAGACGGGCCCGGTAGACCACGACCGCCCGGTAGATGCCGCGGCCACGCCAATCTGGCAGCGTCGCTCCGCCCCACAGGGTCGCGAACGCGGTGCCGGCCACGTACCGGACCCAGCCTGCGCAGACGACCTCGCCGCCCGCCTCGGCCACCACGATCGTGATCGCCTGCGGGTCGGCGGCCAGCTCCTTCTCCAGCCCGTCGGCGAGCCAGCCGTGGTCGCCGCCCCAGACCTCTCCCTTCATCGCCGCGATCCGGTCCAGGTCCGACCGCGCGGTGGCCTCGCGCAGGCGTACGCCTTCTGGAACCACGGGCTGCGTGGCGGCGAGCGCCGCGACCGGCCCGACCACGACGGTCTCCATCGGCTCAGGCTCGAAGCCGGCTGCGCGCAGCCGGTCCGGCAGGTCGACGGGTTCGTCGTGCGCGTGCAGCTTCCACTCGACCTGCTCGCCGCGCGCGGCGAAGTAGTCGCGCTGCCGGGCGATCAGCGCATCCAGCTCGGGGCCGGACAGCCCGCCGAGATCCCGGTAGGCCAGGAATCCGCCGCCGTCGAACCCGACGAAGCGGAGCAGCGGGCCGTCCCGCTCCATGCTGGCGCCGGCGGGCAGGGGGTCGCCCTCCCGCGCGCGGAGCTGGGCGTCGTACGCCGCGCGCAGTGCGTGCGGGTCGAGCTCGGCGGTCATGCGCCAACCCCACCACGGGCCTCGGACGCGCGCGAGTGGGTTTCGGGCGGAGTGGCGGCGGGAGTGCCGGGATAATCGCAGCGTGTTCGCGGCGATCCGGCAGTGGTTCGATCCGAAGGAGCTCCGACAGGTCGGCACGACCCCGGACTACCGGTTCTCGCTGGCCAACGAGCGGACCTTCCTCGCCTGGATCCGCACCGGACTCGCTCTGGTCGCGGGTGGCCTGGCCGCCGCACAGTTCCTGCCGCCGCTGCCCATCCGGTACCTCCGCGAGGCGATCGCTATCGCCCTGCTCCTGCTCGGCGGCGCGGTCGCGATCCGAGCCGTCGACCATTGGGCCCGCGCGGAACGCGCGATGCGCCTCGGCCTTGACTTGCCGGCGTCTCGGTTCCCGGCGGTGCTCGCGATAGCCGTTGGGCTCGGGGCCGTACTGCTGGTCGTCCCGGTGCTGATCGGGGCGCTGACCTGATGGCTCGCGACGCCGGCCTGCAGCCCGAGCGCACGCGGCTGGCGTGGCGCCGGACCGCGCTCGCGGTCACGGTGGTCGCGCTGCTCGCGATCCGGCTGGCTGTGGTCCGAGTCGGTGGCCCGACCGGGTGGGCCGTCGCCGCGGTCGCGATGCTCGGCTGGATCGCGGCGCTCGCGGTCACCCAGCGCCGCATAGCGGCGATGGCTGCGTCGCGGCCGGCCGCCGTCGCCCGCGCGCTGCCCCTGACCGCGCTGACCATCATCGGGTACGCCGTGGTCGGCGCGCTCCTCGTGCTCGGCAGCGGGTAGCCCCCACCGAGCGCCGGGGCGCATCATTGCGGCATGGCCCGCCTCTTCGTGCTCGTGTTCTTCGCGCAGATCGCACTCGCCGCGATGGCCCTGATCAGCTGCCTCTCTGCGGAGGACGACGAGATCCGCGCTCTCCCACGGCTCGGTTGGGTGTTAATCATCCTGCTCCTCCCCGTGGTCGGTCCCATCATCTGGTTCTACGCGGGTCGACCGGTGGCCACCGCGGAGGCGGCGGAGCCCGCCACCGGCCCGGGGTGGGTGACGCCCAGCGGGCGCAGCGAGCGGCAGAAACCCCGTCCCATCGCACCCGACGACGACCCGGAGTTCCTGCGCTCTCTCGGCACCCGGGGTCAGCACCCGACGGGCGGGCCGTCGGCGCGCCCGTCGGCTCATCCCGACGCGGGCCCGTCTGCTCATCCCAACGCGGGCCCCTCGGCTCATCCCGACGCGGGCCCTTCCGCAGGCCCATCGGCGGGTCTGGACGCCGGCCCAGCGGCGGCTCCGGACGCCGGCGGCGAGGCCGGCTCGGACCCGCCTGAGGACCGTCGACCGGGGTAGCTCCAATACGAGAGTTCCTCTAATCTCCGCGCCATGGGTCGGTTCACGCGTGGACTCGGGCTGGCGATCCCGGCCGTCGTCGCGGCACTCGTCCTGGCGCCCGCGTCGGCGTTGGCGCACGACGACCGCCCGCCGGTCTATCCGGACGGCTCGGGGCACGTGCCCGCGTACCGGACCGACGGCCCGACCCTGCTGGTGTGCAAGGCCGGCGCGGCCGATTTCGCCACCCGGGTTGCGGGCTTCCCCGCCGACCTGAAGGCACGCAACCTCGCCCTGTTCGACCAGTGCCAGCGGAGCGGCTACCGGAACCTGCAAGAGGCGGTGAACAACGTCCAGCAGCCCGGGATGAACATTCTGGTCCTGCCCGGCGTCTACCTCGAGGAGCCCAGCCTCGCCCCGCCATCCGGCAACTGCGCCTCGCTGCCCGCCCCGATGTCGGGCAACGGGCAATACCAGGTGCTGTCGTGGGAGGACCAGGTCGCCTGCCCCAACACTCAGAACCTCGTCGCCGTCCTGGACAAGAAGGACCTGCAGATCGAGGGGACCGGCGCGGCGCCCAGCGACGTGATCGTTGACGCGCAGTACCAGCGGCTCAACGCGATTCGCGCGGACCGCTCCAACGGCTTCTACATCCGCAACATGACGGTGCAGCGGACGACGTTCAACGCCGTGTACATCATGGAGACCGACGGCTTCGTCATCGACAAGGTGATCGGGCGCTGGAACGACGAGTACGGCTTCCTGACGTTCGCCGACGACCACGGCCTCTACACCGACTGCGAGGGGTACGGCAACGGCGACTCCGGCGTCTACCCTGGGGCCGCCTCGAATATCAACGGCGGCCGCGGCCACCTCGTCGACCGGTACGCCATCGAGATTCGCCGCTGCTATAGCCACGACAACCTGCTCGGCTACTCCGGCACCGCGGGCGACTCGGTATGGGCACACGACAACGTGTTCGCGCACAACTCTGCGGGCGTGGCGACGGACTCCGCCTTCCCGCACCACCCCGGCATGCCGCAGAACCACGCCAAGTTCGAGCGCAATGTCATCGGCGACAACAACGCGGACTACTACGGATACGTCCGCGACGGCACCTGCGCAAAGCCGTACGCCCAACGCGGTTACGAGCACGGCGTGGTGTGCCCGTCGGTTGGTCTGCCCGCGGGCACCGGGGTTCTCAACCCGGGCGGGAACTACAACATCTGGCGCGACAACTGGATCTACGGGCACCGGTACGCCGGGTTCGTGACGTCCTGGGTGCCGGGTTTCGTGCGGGGCGACAACGGGCTGGCCCAGCAGTTCGACACGTCGAACCACAACCGCTATCTGGCCAACAAGCTGGGCGTCAGCCCGGATGGCAGGTCGTTCCCGAACCGGACGGACTTCTGGTGGGACGGCCAGGGCCGCGGGTCCTGTTGGCAGGCGCCGGTCGCCGGCTCGGAGCCGTATGTGCTACCCGCGTGCGGCGCCGACCAGCTGCCCGCCGGCCTCGGCATCAACCGGTTCGTGGCCGAGCCGGGCAAGACCCTGAAGCTGTACGTCTGCAACGGCTTCTCGCAACCGGACAGGCGCATTCCGACCAACTGCGACTGGTTCGGCGCGACCGGCCTGCAGCGGGTCGAAGTGCAGTACGCGTTTGGCGAGGCGGTGCTCCTCGGCGTACTGCTGCTGGGGCTGTGGGCACGGCTGCGTCGCAACGCGCCGGCCCTCGTCTCGCTGCTGCTCGCCCTCGGCGGCCTCGTCGTCGGGGTGTTCGGAACGGCGCACGAGGCGTCCCCGCTGACCCCGATCGGGCTCGGACTGCTCGGGCTGGGTGCGGTCGGCTTCGGCCACGCGCTGCGCGGCCCGGGCGGGCGCTCGGGGCTTGGTTGGCTGACGGTCGCGCTCGGCGCGTTCGCGCTGCTGGGCGCCGTGGACCGTGGGCTCGTCATGATCCCGCTCATTCCGGTGCCGCCGTCGCTTGTGCGCATCCTGATCGAGGTGGTCTGGGTGCCGTGGGCGATCGTCGCGCTCGTCCGCCGCGGCCGACCCGCGCCGACGCCCCCGACGGCCGAGGAGGCGGCGGCGGTGCAGACCCACCCGGAGGCCGACGCCGAACGCGCCGCCGCCTGATCGCGCTGTCCAAGATCCGCGCAAATGTCAGGCGGTCGTGGAAATCGCCGCGCCGGCTACGGAACCCCGCAGCTGGACTTAGGGTTCGGTAGCGGTCGCGGTGAGTCCAGCACACACACACGGCGGGAACAGCGCGTGATCGGCGGATCATGGAACGGATGAGGGTCTATCGGCCCTCATCCGTTCCCCAACCGGGCCGCCCGCCGCGCAAGAACACGCCGTCACGTCGACATTGGACGGTTACCGTGCTGCGGCCGGCGACCAGCCGCGGCAACCGTCCAACGACGGACCCGCCGGAGCCTTGCGGCTGCCGCCGGGGCCGGGCGACCGACCGCGCGCAGTGAGCCGCCCGTCGCTCCACGCGACGGGCGGCGCAAAGCGGCACGCTGGGCGGGCGCCGGTATGCCTCGGCGGTCAGACGCGGCGCCGGAAGGCCCAGGCAGACAGCGGGGCGAAGACCGCCGTGATCAGCGCGGCCCAGAGCAGGGCGCGAAGGGTCGGGCCGGCGACCGGCCCGCCGACGAGCATCCCCCGGGCGGCCTCGGACAGGTAGGTGACTGGGTTGATCTTCACCCAGCTCTGCAGCCAGCCGGGCATGGTCGCGGCCGGGACGAACACGCTGCTGACGAACGTGACCGGAAACAGCGCGGTGAAGCTGAATAGCTGCACGTGCTCCGGGTCGCGGGCGAGCAGGCCGACCAGCACGGAGACCCACGAGAACGCCAGCGAGAAGACGAGCACCAGCGCGACCATGCCGACCACGCCCATGAAGTTCGTGGTGACCCGGAAGCCGAGCACGTAGCCGACCGCCAGCAGCAGCGCCACCGACCACGCCTGCTTCACCAGGTCTGCGGTGATGCGACCGGTCAGCGGCGCCCACCGCGCGATCGGCAGCGAGCGTAGCCGGTCGAAGACGCCCTTGGTCACGTCGGTGTTGAGCCCGAGACCCGTGTACATCGTGATGAAGACCGCATTCATCATGACGATCCCGGGCAGCGCGAACTGCAGGTAATCGCCGGTATCTCCGGCGATCGCGCCGCCGAACACGAAGGTGAACAGCAGCACGAACATGATCGGCTGGAAGCTGAAGTCTCCCAGCTCCCATGGGTTGTGGCGGACCTGAACCAGCGTGCGCCAGGCGAGCGTGGCGGTCTGCTGCACGCCCTGGATGGGGCTCACCCGCGGCGCCACGGCCGGCGCCGGCTGCGAGGCGGCGGTCATCGCGGACTCCCTTCCGGCGACTCGGCATCCTCGGCGGGATGGCCGGTGAGCGAGAGGAACACCTCGTCGAGCGTCGACCCGCGCAGCGAGAGCTCGGTCAGCACGACGCGGGCATCGTCGAGGCGACGG